>JBAYJV010000004.1:0-93448 GCA_041664925.1 Minisyncoccota bacterium | reverse complement strand
GGGTTAGTCGTTCTTCTTTCAGCCTATCTTCTTTTAAATACCATCAATCCTGCCTTAGTAAATCTCAAAGAACCGGTTCTTCTCTTTCTTGATTGGACAGAAGAGTTTGGAAATGCAGCAGGCGGAGGACCAGGAGGAGGGGGAAGTGGAATACCTGCGTGGTGTGCCAATGAAGGACCTAGTGGTAATACTATAGGAAGTTGTGTTGGGTACGAAACCTCTCACCTTAGTGATTGTAACGCTGATCCTTGTAGAGTGGGGAGGGGAGTTAGTTCTGATGTTCACGGAACATATCGTTGTGGAAAAACAGGTACTCATTGCCAGTTAATGCCTATATAAATTACTTTAAAAGATGAATCTTAATTTTCGTAAAATATTGGTTTTGGGGATTGTGATTGCCGGAATATTAGTAATTATTCTTGGCTTATTTGCTTTGCTTGGCGGAAAGCCAGGAAACGATAAAAATACCGCTACAACGACAAATACCACAAATCTTCCAACAAGTGGAGATAATCCCGTGACTACCACTACTCCTTCTTCTGAAACTAATTCTATTAATCAATCTCTTGAAGAAAATATCGGTCAAATCCAGCAATCAGAAAGAATAAAAGTTCTTTCTGATCGCCCAGTAATGGGCATTAGCTTAAATCGAGAAGGCGATAGGGTTGTTTATTATGACAAAGAGACTGGTCAAGTTTTTCGCATTAGTTTTGATGGAAAAATATGGGAAAGAATTTCCGATGTTAATTTAAAGGGAATAACAAATATTACTTGGGCGCCGACAAGGGACAAGGTTTTAGTAGAATATAATGATGGCAAAACAAGACAAAAATATGTTTACGACTACGATTCTGGTAAAAAATACAGTCTGAGTTCTAGAATGGGACAAGTTGTTTTTTCTCCCGATGGCCAGAAAATTCTTTATCATTATTGGTATCCTCAGCAGGGAAGCAATGTTGCAGTTGCTAGGTTCGATGGCTCAAATTGGTTCAGTCTTTTTCCAAGTGAAATGACAGGATTGCAACTAGCCTGGCCTAAGATAGATACAGTTACTTTTATTGCTCCAGAGGGCGATTTTTACGGCGCAACCGTCTATTTCATTAAACTTGAGTCACCGTATAATCTCAAAGAAATTATGGATGAAAAGTATAGTATTGAAACCAATTGGTCGCCATCAGGAAATAAATTATTATACTCATACAAAGATTCAAAAGATGCGACTAATAAAGGACTTTATATAAGGGATTTTTCAACTGACACGGAAATTAATCTAAATTTCATTTTGCCTCCGGGGAATTGCGCTTGGGCGAAGAATGAATTAGCGCTTTATTGCGCTCAGGAAACAAAAAACCTGCTCAATATCATTCCTCAGAACTATCAAAAAAAACTATCGTTATTAGGTGATAGTTTTTGGAAGATTGATTTAGGAGCAAAAGAGATCCAAGAAGTCTATATTCCTGAGACGGGTGAACAAGTCTATGGTGTTGGCGAAATTATTATTTCTGACAAGGAAGACTTTTTCTTTTTTGAAAATAAACTGGATGGGAAGCTATACTCATTAGAGCTATAACTATCCAAAAGGTCATACTTAGATCGTTCTTCCAGTATGTCGTATCAATGAGTCCGTGAACGAGAGTATAAGTCATAATAGATATTAAAATTAGCCTGACATAAATTTGCGAGGCATTTTTTTTATTCTCCATTATCTCTTGTAGTCCTTTTTTATAGAACCATATAATAATTATAATAAATCCTGCAATTCCCAGTATTCCTGATTGTAGCCAAAACGCCAGAAAAATATTGTGTGGTTGAGGAACAGCCCATTCTAAGTAGGGAGGGAAATATTTTTGATAGGCGAGATAATATTCTTGAAAATTTCCTGGCCCAATTCCCAATACCCAATGATCTTTAAGGATATGCAAAGATGATTGCCAAATCATTAAGCGAGAATTAAGACTTGAGCGACTAGAGATAAAAGTATTCTGAAATTTAGAAGAATTAACAGTGATAATCAGAAAAGATAAAAGGATTAAAAAGGACAAAATGGGAATGATTTTTTTGATTGTAAAGTTTCGTCTTTGTGGAGCTATGTCCGCATCCCATTTATATCCTAATATCGATATTAGCGTTACTCCTGCCATTATTCCTATCCATGTTCCAAAAGAATATGTAAAAAACAGGGCAATAGATATTACCAATAAACCAGTAATCCAAAGAATTTTTTCTCTATTATTCTTTATAAAGAAGATCAAACTCAAAATTATTAGCCACGCTGGCGCCAAATACATTGCCAGGTAATTTGGATTAAGGAAAAAGGCGCTTGAGCGGCCGTCATAAGTCTTCATCCCAAAAAATATGTAAAAAATACTAATTATTGATACTGTAATCCCTGAAAAAGCAAAGGATTTAAGAATAGAGGGGGCTTTTTTATTGTCATTTTGAGCAGAGTGAAGAATCTCAGAATCTTGATTGATGATAATTAAAGCAAAAATAAGGGGAATAATAAACCAACTTTTTAAAATCCCTAAGCTAGCTATTAAATTATCTGAAACCAATGTGGAAACAAAAGTGCCTGTCAATAATAGCCCAACTCCTATTGATAATAGTTTATTTGATTTTACGTATTGGCCTAATTTACGAAAATTTATTTTTGGTAATTGCATAATTAAAAGAATAAGAATGAGTAATTCAAGAAAATTTGTCGAAAAAATACCAACTTTTATCTTTAAAAGATATATTGGCAACAAAAAAACGATCAAATTAATAAGCCAAATTGGTGATTTAAATAAGGAAAACATGTTATTAAATTCGAATATCGAAATCTGAAATCCGAAACAATATTTAAATTAAGAAAACATTTTAAATTCAAAACGGTTTTAAATTTAGGATTTTGAAAATTAGATATTGTTTCGAATTTCCCTGCCTGACGGCAGTCAGGGAAATTAGGATTTCGGATTTAATTATTCAAGGTGAATTTTTTCTTCAAGCAATTTTATCTTCTTTTGTAAAAGGGGATATTTTTCTAAATTAGGATCTTTTTCTAAGATTTTTTCGGCTTCTTCCTTGGCTATTTTTATTAATTCAATATCAGAAAGAGAAGCCATAACAAGGTCGGGTAGTCCTGATTGGCGATAACCAATAAAATCTCCTGGTCCTCTCATTTGGAGATCTTTTTCCGCCAACTTAAAACCATTTTCAATATGGGTGATTAGATTAAGACGAGAGAGGTTGTTTTTATTTGGCACATCGGTAAGTAAAAAACAGTATGATTGATGAGGTCCTCTTCCAACACGGCCGCGCAATTGGTGAAGCTGAGCCAAACCGAATCGTTCAGCACCCTCAATCATCATAATTGAGGCATTTGGAATATCAATACCAACTTCGATAACAGGCGTTGATACCAAAATGTCAGTTTTTTTTGATTGAAAATCTTCCATAACCTGTTTTTTTTCAGAAGATTTCATCCGACCATGCAAAAGAGATAATTTAAGATCAGAAAAAGTTTCTTGAGAAAGGCGCTCAAACTCTTTTTCAACGGCTCTGACTTGCAGTTTTTCCGATTCTTCAATTAACGGGCAGATGATAAAAACCTGTCTTCCTTTGGCGACTTCTTTTCTTATGAATTCGTAAATCAGAGGCCTTTCTTTTGGCAAGATAACTTGGGTCATAATCTTTTTTCTTCCAATTGGCATTTTCTGAATCTGAGAAATTTTTAAATCACCATAAAAAACAAGAGATAAAGTTCTTGGGATGGGCGTAGCAGACATAGTCAATAGATGCGGATATGACAAGTTTGTGGAATTTTGAATTTTGAATTTTGAATTTTGAATAGGATTAAAATCTTTTTCTTGATTCTTAAATCCAGATCCCATATTCAATAGAGTGGCTCGTTGCTCAACGCCGAAACGGTGCTGTTCGTCAATAACAACAAAAGCCAAATTTTTGAAGAAAACATTTTTTTGAATTAAAGCATGAGTGCCGATCACTAAGCCAATTTTTCCCTCTTTTATTTTTTCCAGAAGTAGGCTTTTTTTAATTTTCTTGGGAGAATTTTTTTTCTTCTGAGAGATCATGGCATCTGAACCTACGAGTAGTGCCAAATCAACATCAATATTTATCAGGTCTTTACTTAATTGATTAAAATGCTGACGAGCAAGAACTTCGGTGGGCGCCATAATAGCTACTTGAAAACCCGCATAAATAACACTCAGGCTGGCAATGGCAGCGACAATTGTTTTTCCAGAACCAACATCTCCTTCAAGCAATCTCTCCATCGGATAGGGCTTTTCAATATCCTTAATAATCTGCCAAGCAGTCTTTTTTTGATCTTCTGTCAGCTTGAAAGGTAAGTTTTTAACGAATGACTTTACAAGGTTTTCATTAAAAGATATTTTGTAAGATTTATCTTTTTTTTCTCTTAATAGGCGCCTTCTTTCAAGATACATTCTGATTATAAACAATTCATCAAAAGCAAGTCTTTTTTTTGATTTTTCAAGATTTCGGAAATTTTTAGGAAAATGAATTTCAAACAGCGCTTGCTTCAAAGAAACAAATCTATGTTTTTTTCTTATTTCTTCCGGTAAAAAATCTTTAATTTCTTTAATATTTTTTAAATTTGACCAAATAAGAAAACGTAAATTCCTGGAAGTCATACTGTAACTTTCTCGATAAATAGGCACAATTCTTTCACTGTGAATCTTATCTTTTTTCGATATGTTCTCATCGTCATTTCGCGAAACAATTTCAAATGTTGGACTTGATAAAACCAATCCCTTGGGGCCGCGCTTTACGGTGCCAATAAAATTGGCAACAAAACCTTCTTTCAGCTGATTTGCAATGAATAATTGATTAAACCAAACAACAGACAGGGCACCTGTGCTGTCATCAATAATTGCCTCAGTAATAAACATTTTTTTTCTTGGGGTACGCCTGACTTTAATAGAAAGAACCCGAGCTTTAAAAACATTTCTTTCGTTTTCTTGGGCTTTCAAAATAGGCGTTGGATTTGAAAAATCTTCGTATGTTCTTGGAAAATAAAAAAGAAGGTCCCGCAAATTTTGAATGCCTATGTTTTTGAGGCGTTTTTCGTTTTTGGGACCAACGAAAGAAAGTTCAGATATTGGAGTGTTCGGCTTCATAATGCCTTTTTATATGCGTCCCCAGGAAGGCTTGAACTTCCAACCTTCAGCTCCGCAAGCTGACGCTCTATCCAATTGAGCTATGGGGACACCGATTAAATTCGAAACTCGAAGCACGAAATTCGAAACACCTATTTGCTAATAAGCGTAGGTCGAAACTGTTTTTAATTTCATATTTTTTTAATTTTAATATTGTTTCGGATTTCGATATTAGGATTTCGTGCTTAGAACCTAAGTTTTCTTGCAATACCATCGGCTACCGATAATTTTTCTTTTTTCTCTGGAATATATTCAAGTAAAATTCTCCTTATATCATTGGGATCAGTTTTTCCAAGAGGAATAGATAGATGAGGGAAAAACCCTCTAGTCAGTTTAATATTTAATTCTTTTATTTCAGGAGGTTCATAAAAAATCCAGAAAGAGCTCATATCTGAATATTTATACAATACATTGTCTATATCCACTCCTAATGGTGTTATGGAAAAATTAACAGTACGCGGTTCTTTTAAAGCATAAATAATAATCAAAAAAACGGCCAAGATAAGAAAAACCATCATCGTAAAAGCTTTCCACCAAAAAGCAAGAAAAATCAGACCCAAAGCAATTAAGGCGAAGACGACAAACCACATTGGTCCTTTTTTTTGCTGTTCAAATTCATGAGCCTTCCAAGAAAAAAGAGATTTGGGCATGGTTAAATAAGGTGAATTTAAATTAGGTGTTTATTTGCAAAATCTCGACCTGAACCAGATTTTAAATATTTCTCAAATAGGCGAATCCCGCCGTCGCGTTCTTCTGCGGACATCGTCCGCCGAAGCCCGCTATGGCGGGCGAAGGCGGAAGGGGAGGGATTCGAACCCTCGAACCGCTTATAAAGGCAGTTAACGGTTTAGCAAACCGTTGCTTTCAGCCTCTCAGCCACCCTTCCATTTTTATGGATTGTATTTTCTTCTTAGTTCTTCTCTCTTATATCCTTTTTTGAACTCAATTTCTCTTTTTCTACTGATTCTTTTTCAGTTTCGCATGTTTCATATCCTAAAAGTATGAATGGTTTTCTCGATTTTGTAGAAGGCACACTACCTGCATTATGTTCACAGAATCTTCTTTTGATATTATTTGTCCGACCTATATATAAATTATTATCTTTTTTACTTTTTAGAAAATAAACATAAAACATATCTTATATTTGTTGCTTTCAGCCCCTGCCTGCCGGCAGGCAGGTCTCAGCCACCCTTCCAAAAGCGTAAAACGCAAAGTGAAAAACGCAAAACAACAGAGACTTCTTACTTTGCACTTTTAATTTTAAACTTTTCACTTTGCTACGACGCATCCCCAAATCTCTTTAACGTGAGGTTTAAGAACTTTCGCGCACTCAGACAAAGTTGCTCCTGTTGTTGAAACATCATCAACGAGCATTATTCTTTTATTTCTTATTTTTAGCAGATCAAGGTTCTTTACTATCCTAAAACTATTTTTAATATTTTCAAGCCTTTCTTGATTATTTTCGATCTGCATCTGAGGAGTATGAAATTTGACTCTCTCTATTATAGCAGAAGATACGAAAATGTTAAGCCATTTAGCTAAATTTCGCGCCAAAAGTTCTGTCTGATTAAATCCGCGAAATTTAAGGCGTTTTTTTGCCAATGGTACTGGGACAAAAATCCATTCTTCTTTATTTTTCCATTCAAATTCTTCTAATTTTTTTAAGAGAACCCAAGAAAGGGGAAGTGAAAGATCTTTAACATTGTTATATTTAAAATAATGAATAGTTTCTTTTAAGATAGGATTTTTATAATCAGATGCAACCAGCAAACCATTAAGAGGTGTATTTTTTGAACAACTGGAGCAGGTTTTGCCAAATCGAGTTAAATTATGACAAGAAATACACATATCATCTTCATTTATCTTTATTTTTCGAAGACAATCAGAACAAAGGTATTTATAAAAAACAGACTTATTATCGGTGATTTTTTGACAAGAAATACAATGGGGAGGGAATAAAATATCGAAAATATTCATGGTAGATATATTAAATTATCAATTTTCAATTTCCAATCAATGTTCAATTTTTTAATTTTCAAACAATTTAATAAAACCGAATCATTAAGAATTTATTGTAAATTAAAAATTTAAAATTAAAAATTAAGATAAGTGTGGATAACTTATTTATAGTCTGGGGTGATTTGTGCTATCATTTTAGTAGTAATTTAATTATTTTTCTTTTTATATTTCTATGAAAAAAGCAAACTTTTCTGTCAGTTCAGTAGCGCGGATACTGGCTTTTCTTTTTTTAGTGACTGTTGGAGCGATTGGGTTTCAAATAGCAATCGCTGCTTGGACAGGACCAACAGCGGTACCTCCTGGAGATAATGTTGCCGCACCTGTTAATGTTGGCTCTACAGCGCAAACCAAAAGTGGGCAATTAATAATACAAGGAGGACTGAATATCAATAATTCCGGAATGGCCAATACCGCAATTACAAGTGTTGCAAGTGGTCTTAGTATAAACGGAGATAGTACTGGACTGGGAGATGTGTTTATTTATGAAACGGGTCTTTATATGGGATCCGGGAAAAACATTTATCTTTTAAATAGCGATATATATATTAATGGATCAATCGGAACCAATGGTCAGGTATTAACTCAAACTGCTAGCGGGGCTCAATGGCAAAATGCTGTTGGTGGCGGTGCTCCTACGGATGCAAGCTATGTTGTTTTAGGGCTTAACGGCACTCTTACTGGCGAAAGAGTACTTACTGCAGGAACTGGTATTTCAATTACCGATGGTGGGGCAAATGGCAATATTACCATAACCAATACGGGCGTTACGTCAACCCAGAATATTATTACAAACAAAGGACTTCAGAGGGATGCGAGCAATAATTTTGGAATTCAAAATTGTGCTACTGATCAAATAATGAAATATAATTCATCGGACCAATGGGTTTGTGCGGCGGATGCGGGAGGGGTTACAGGTTCTGGCACAAACAATTATATTACTCAGTGGACAGGAACAAGTACCGTGGGTAATTCTCCATTTACTATTAATACAAGCGGTGGGGGAAGCATCGATTTTGCGAACTACAAACTTGGTAATGTAAGGGAAATTGATCCTGTGTTTAATATTCAAGGCAAAAAATATGTAACTTATTTACCAGACTCTATTGGTCAAAAAATAGAAGTTATTGGTCAAAGCCAGCTTAAAAAAAGAGAATTAACTATTGACTTGGCAAAACAAACCGAGGGATCTGACCTGTGGCTCTTCTGGCATGCCGTTGATCTAAAATCAGTAGTGCCCTTTGTTTCTTCACAGAGCAATGCTTCTCTCTATGCTTATATGAATGATTCAAAATTAATTGTTAAATCAAGAGATGGCGCGTCAAATGCAAAGTTCTCATATCGCTTAATTGGCACAAGAATTGATCATAGTGGTGAGCTAAATAATCTCTATAGTGATCAAAATACAAAGAATTATATTGACCTTGATGTCTTGAACAAATGAAACTTACCTCAAACCTTAAAATGAAAATGGAAAAAAAGTCACTTCAAAAATCTAATCAGATTAATGTCGTGGCAGTAGTTTTGCTTTTTTTGGTAGTGATTTTTTTGAGTATTATGTCTTATTTGGTCATTAGCGGAAAATGGATTTTTGGGATAAGCGAATTTTCAGAAAAATCGATAAATCAAACTGTTAATAGATCGGAAACTTTTGGCGTTTCTGGTGATGAAGCAGGCAATTTTTCTGCAATCACCATTGACCCATTTCAACTCAAAGAAGGAGAAAGACAAAACATAATATTGGCGCTTAAAAATTCATCGGAAATAAAAACAGTTAAAGCGGTTTTGAAAGATGGCAGTGGCGCTCAGGAAAAAGATTTTGCGCTTTTGCGTGCTGATAAAAACAACAACACTGTCTTTTATCAATTAACTTGGCAACCAAAATATCTTGTTTTGGGGGCATCGTATCCAGTTGAATTCAAGTACCGACTTAAATCTGGCGAAGAGCACAAAATGACTCTTTTTTGGGATGCGATTAGTTTTTAAGCATAAATCTAAAATTGAAAAATGAGAGGACTTAATTTTAAAAAATTTATTTTGTTAAGCGTGGTTTTAGTTGTCAGCGCATTATTTTTAATATCATCACACAAAGCGAGGGCAGCAGAAACTGGACAAGTTTGGGGTTCTTGTGAGAGCGGAACACTTTATTGTGATAATTTTTCTAATCGTGATCCAGGGTATAAATTTAGCCCTATCGTGAATGGAAGAATAACAAAACTATGTGCCTATATAAAAGGAACAGTACATGTTGGCTTATATGATTCTTCGAGTTACTATTTAGGCGATCAGTATGGCGTAACAATAACAAGTAGTTCATACAAATGGACATGTGTTTCTTTAAGCACTCCTCTTAATGTGAGTGCGGCAGAAGTGTATTTTGTGCTAGTTGATAATATGAATACGGGGAGCTTTGGATGTTATAGGGAAAATCCGGGAATTCCTAAAACTTGCAATAATGTTCAAATATTAAGAGGAGTCAACGCTAGAACTAGTTTGGGTTTTGATAGTGATCACTATGAGTTTACAAGTGGTATTTCTGGCATGCCAGATATTGTTTTTGAAATTGTGGCTCCTCCGCAAATTTCCGTTACACCATCTCCTTCTTTTTATTTTGGCAGTATTAATGTTGGCTCAAACGGCGATTACGCTTTTACGGTCAAAAATACTGGCACAGGAACATTGACTGGATCGGTCAGCGGATTGAGCACTCCTTTTTCCTGTTTTAGTGGATGTTCTTATGGCCTTACAGCCGGACAACAACAATCGACAACCCTAAGGTTTACCCCAGGTAGCGTAGGCGCTTTTAGTGGTACAGCTATATTTAATAGCAATGCGAGCAATATTAGCATTGCTCTTACAGGAGATGGGGCTGTGGCAAATTGCATTCCTGACTATACAACAGGAAATTACACTGTTAATAATACTGCGTTGGGGGGTACAAACACTTGCGTTATAAAAACTGGAACTATTGTTGGCGCAGAAGGCGGAAACTTGACGGTTGGCTCGGGAATTAATATTCAAATGAACCCCAGCTCTCTGTGGCTTTTTAATGCTGGCAAAAGTATTTTTGTAGATGGAGTAATTTCAAAAGCTTACCGCACAGCGATTATTAGAAAAGGAAATTTAACAGGTCCGACAGTTTCTGTTGTGCTTTCTGCAACTCCTTCCTCTGGTACGGCTCCATTAAATGGAGTGGATTTGACAGCGACTGTCTCTGGCACAGCTACGGGTAATATCGGATATCAATTTGATTGTACTAATAACGGATCATGGGAAGCGTCTACTACAATTTCTAATACTTCTTATACAGCTACGGATTTGTGTAATTATTCTTCAGTAGGCACATATACTGCCAAAGCGCGAGTTACAAGATCAGGCGTTACGGCAGAAAATACAACGACGATTACTGTGAGCTCTGGTTGTTTTTGTTCCTCTGGTGCTTGTTGTACCAATGGATGTAACTATGATTCTTTAGGCACTGTTTGTCGTGCCTCTGCGGGGGATTGTGATTTAGCAGAAACCTGTTCGGGATCAGGCGCTACTTGTCCAAGTGATGCTTTCAGACCTTCTTCATATATCTGCAATACTTGGACAGAATATGATTATCGATGTACAGGAGCGGCCTGTGACAATGATGCTCAAAGTCAAAACAGAACGGTTACTCAAAAATGTTCGGGTAGTGCAAGCTGTAACGGGGCCATAACTAACGGAAATTGGTCGTCATGGACAAATATTGGCAGTGGTTGTGCTTCCACCGAAAAATGTACTACTGATAATTCCACTTATGCATCTTGTAATTATGATGCAAGTTGTGATTGTGCTTGCAACGATGGAACATGTAGTTCCACTTGTGGAGAAACATGCTCAACTTGTCCAGATGACTGTGGGGTTTGTAATCCAGCAGATGTTATTCAAGACTGTGCTAGTTTTGGAATAACAACAGGAAATCCTTCTTTCGGTCCTGGATTAACCGCAAGCAAGGGGGATCTTTTGGTTCAAAACGAAGATGGTTTCAGTTACCGAAACTATTGGTGTCGAGTTGGCACAATCTGTTATGTTGATGAAGCACCCGATCCTTATGAATACATTGAAGTATGGACATCATCAGAAGGAAGCGCTATGTGTAGGAGTAATGTTATGGGGGTTGCTTCCACCTGTGGCGGCGTAGACGATACATGTAATGCTAGTAATTCATACCTTAACACTGAATGCATGTATTGTATTGTAAAACAATAATATTTATGAAAACATTTTTAAAGACACACCATGTAGTAATTTTAACCTTGCTAATTTTGCTTTTAGCTATATCGCCGTTTCTTTTGCGAAAAGAAAGGAATTTGTTTTACGCGAAAACTCAGAATTTTTACTTAAGCGCCAGAAACACTTTCTTGTTAAGTCAGAACAGGATGAAAGCGCCAGAAATTATCACGCCTGCTTGGGCAGTTTATCCTCCTGTTGTTCGGTTATTGCCAAATTGTCCTTTTACTAATGTTGGGCAAGTTGGTGACATTTTTGTCAAAAACAGAAAGTGCAATTGGTCTGACTACAAATGTTCTTTGACCGATTATGATAATTGTAATGGCTATATGGATATGGGCCAACCGGTTGGAGATGCTTGTTATTGCAATAGCTATAACTATGTGTGCGCGCTTAATACTGTTGGTTCATACAGTTATTGTTATGCGGTACTAAGAAGTGATGGTACATATTTTGCAACAAGCTGTGATTTTTGCGTAAGACAATAGTATTTAATTAACTTTTCTTGTTTAATATTATGAAGATAGGAAATTTTAAAATCGGGATTTTTATCAGTATTATTTTTGGTGTTTTAGTTTTTTTCTTTTTGGGATATGCCATTGGAAAAACACCAGTATTAAGTGATAAAATCAGTAGTGAACAAATTCAGAAAGAATTTGCAACGAGTTTGCGCCAAGTAGGAATTTTAAGGTCGTTGCCGCAAGAACTAAAAAGCGTAACAGGAAATGTGTCAAAAATAGACAAAAACCTTATAGTAATTCAACCAAAAGAAGACCAAATTCTCAATCCCCTGGGATCAACTTTTCCGAAGGAGATGAAATTTAACATTACGAGAGAGACAGTTTTTTCTTTAGCTCATGAGAAAAATCAGGAAGAGTTTATTAAAGAATACGAGGCATATCAGCAAGAATTAGAGGAAAAAGACAAGGCTGGCGAACCTATCGAAGGCATGATTGCCCCAGAGCCGTTCACTTACGAGGATATTAAATTAGAGAATTTAAAAATTAGTGATCAGGTAAGGGTTGTAAGCGATCAGAATTTACTTGTTACTCAAGGGTCGTATGTTGCGAAATCAGTAAGTATAATGAATGAAGTGGGAAAATTATTGGGGAAATAATTTTTTAGGCTGAGATCAAGAAAGAAGGAAATATCCATTACATTCGTAGCGGATATTTTGTTTTGAGAATAATATTTTTCTGTGGATAACATTCTTTGAGCGGAGAAATGTGTTTTGTGATATAATCTTTATAAAGATGTTAAGATTAGATTTGAAAAAAATCCTACTAAAATTATCCGTGGGCGCTGTTTTCCTTTTGGGAGGTTTTTTGATTTTCACAGGACTATGTTATGCGTCTGCGAGTGATAATGTTCATGGCTGGGCGTGGTCAGATAACATTGGTTGGATCAGTTTTAATTGTACTGAAGGAGGGCCAAGTCAATCGAATATTTGCGGAACAAGTACTTATGGCGTGACGATTTCCACTTCAACCCATGTTTTTTCTGGCAATGCTTGGTCAGATAATATCGGCTGGATTAGTTTTGATGTTACAGCTGGCGAATGTCCTGATCACGCAAATTGTACACCAACAATTAATCCGGCGAATGGACAAGTGTCCGGTTGGGCAAAAGCCGTTAACTTAATTGGAGATGATTACGGTTGGATCAAATTAAGAGATACTCTTTATGGTCTTAGTGTTGATTTAAATACTGGTCGTTTTTCTGATTATGCTTGGGGTGGGGGAACAACTACTAGCACAGCAGTTATAGGATGGATAAGTTCTAGTGGTACAGGTTATTATATTTGGACTAATCCATTAGTTTTCAATAATTCTCCGTATGTAGAAAACACAAATATTACCGGACCAAACAATAACGATCTTTGTAATAATACCGCAAACTATTTTCTAAACTGGACATTTCGTGATATCGATATTGGTGCCTACGAAAACACTTATGAATTAAGACTCACTAATACTGGAACTGGATCTTCGGGAACTTCTTCTCCCGGACCTTATCTTCCTAATCAGTTTGAGGATGGCGATGATCAATCACAAGGAGTCTTAATCGGGACAAGTGAAAGTTTATCTTTGACACCCCTAAGGGTTCGGTATGGTCAAACGTATTCTTGGGAAGTGAGAGTACAAGACAATGACGGGCTCTGGTCATCATGGACTTCTGGGCCAGGATTTACAGTACCAATAAATTATCCTGAGTGCGGATTTACAATGAGTCCTACAAAACCGAAGATTGGCGATGAAATTAATTTTCAAGATACGTCAACATCTGACCCGGGATCCTATTCAGTAGAAAGTTATTTCTGGGATTTTGGCGATAGCACAGCTGCCAGCACTCAAAATGCGACACATACTTATAGTGAAGTATCTCCCAGAACAGTAACGCACACAATTCATTTTGACTCTGGAACGAAGAGTTGTTCGACATCAACGACATTCAATGTCAGGCCTGGACAACCAGAATATATTGAAGTAATACCGCGCTAAATTTAAATTAAATCCGAAATTTTAAAGCACGAAACTCGAAACACCTGCCTGCCGGCAGGCAGGAATTCAAATATTTAAAATTTTAAATTCGAAACCGTTTTAATACTTTGAAAATTAAAAATTAGATATTATTTCGAATTTCGATATTCGATTTTCGGATTTGAAAGATTTATGGGACTTTTTTCAAACGATAATACATATTTAGGCATCGATATAGGAGGTTCAACTCTGAAATTGGTTGAGCTTGAAAAAAAAAGAGGCAGTATTTATTTAAAAAATTATGCCTCAACATATTCTAATATAAAAAGCGATCCATTGATGGAGAGTCGAGAGAATTTTTTGAAACTTTCACCAATAGAACTCGGGAGGATTATGAAAGAAGTTTTTAAAGCAACGACTTTTCAAAGTGAAAAAGCAGCAGTATCAATACCTATCCATTCAACCTTTACAACTATTTTGAGACTGCCGGCTGATCTTGAAGGAGAAGAACTGAATAATGCAATTAAATTTGAGGCAAAAAAACATGTTCCTATACCAATTGAAGAAACAATCTTGGAATGGAGAGTTATTAGGGAAACCCAAGCAGGATTGACGCAATCGGCGGATATTTTGAGTGGCGATAAGCAAGGGATTATGATTCAAGAGGTGTTTTTAATGGCAGTGCCAAAAGATATTGTTACTAGATATCAAACTTTAACAAAATTTTTAAAAGTTGAACCAGAGGTATTGGAAGTAGAAATCTTTTCCTTATTTAGGTCTGCCGGTCTTCCTGATTCGGGACACTATATATTCATTGACATAGGAGGACAAAACACAAATGTTACAGTATTCTTCGAATCATTTATAAAAGATACTTTCAATATCAATATTTCTGGTGATGATTTCACTCGTTCTATTCTTCATGAAAAAAGAAGCTTGAGTTTCAACGACGCAGAAAAACTTAAAAGGGAAAAAGGACTAGATGATCCGATTGTAAAAAGCGCTCTTTTACCTCACTTTGAAGACATAGTTGATCGGATTAAGCGTCGCCAAACGGATTCGCTTAAGGTTAATAAAATTATATTATCAGGAGGAGCGGTTTTATTAAAAGGATTAGTTGAATATTTTAGAGAAAAACTGGGGACGGAAGTAGAAGTTATTAATCCTTGGAAAAATATTATTATTCCGCCAACGATCAAAAATACGCTAGAAGCGCAAGGTCCATATTTTGCAGTCGCTGTTGGTTTGGCCAAAAGGGGATTAGAAAAGTAGTTGTTATTTTTAAACTGAGGTATAATTAAAACATAAAGTAATTTAAGAGGAAATATATGCCGCTGAATCTTATTCCGCCGACAAATCCAATAAAAGCAAAAAAAGGAAGAATTGGTTCTTTGGTGTTGAGAAAAGCCAGAGAACCCAAAAAACTTATTTACATAATCTCTTTCTTGTTAGGAGTTTTGTTAATTTTTGGGTTCTATTTTATTGTAAAAAACCATCAAAGATCGTTAGTTAGAGAAATTACAAGACTTGAAGACGAGAACAAGAAAAAAGAAGAAGAAAAGAGAAATTTGATGAAGAATAGCGAGGTTTCTAATTTTCAAAATCGATTATCTGTGATTGAGCAACTTATAAAGGGTCATCTTGAGTGGGTGGGTGTTTTGGATTTTCTGGAAAAAAGAACTATGCCAAAGGTTCAGTATCAGTCTTTCGGCTGTGAAATAAGCACCAAAACAATCAGAGTCTCAGGAACAACACCAAGCTTTACAAATTTGGCTGAACAGATAATTATCTTTAAAAAACAACCGCTCATCAAAAGCTTTAAACTTTCTTCGTTTAGCATGAAAGATGAAGGCATTGGTTTTTCTTTTGAAATTGTACTTGCACCTGAAGTTTGGCAAAAGATCCCTGACCAACAAAAAAATGAAACCTAAACTTTTAATATTTTTCTTATTTGTTGTTTTTGTAACTGTTTGGTACTTTTTTATTGCGCCGATATTTAGCGATATAAAAATATCAAAAGCAGAAATAACTAGACAAAAAGAATTACTAGCATCTAAAGAAAAAGAAATTGACAGAATTAATTCATACGAAATACAACTCAAAACATTAACGGAAGAAAAAGAAAAAATGAAGACAATATTGCCGGTTGAGCCAATGACCGAAGAGCTTATGGTGGAAACTGAAGCGCTTGTGACAAAAAGCGGCATGATTTTGAAAGGGGTTAATATAACTCCTAGCAACAATAACGTAGGTGGAGTTGGCGATCAAGCTGGAGTCAGTAAGGTTTCTATAAACCTTAGAACCAAAGGAACATACGAAACTCTTAAAAATTTAATGTTGCTAAGTCAAAACGATCTCAGATTAATGGACATAACCAACATCTCCTTTTCTTCTCCCAGTCAAAACGCCGAAAAAATTAATGGTCAGACAATTTACGATTTTAATATAAACATTGTCACATATTATTACTAGTAAAAGTAATCTTATTACGCTAGTAAAAGTAATCTTATTACGCTAGTAAAAGTAATCTTATTACGCTAGTAAAAGTAATCTTATTACTAACACAAGAAAGATGTCTCAATTTTTTGAAAATAAAAAAAATCTATACATAGCAGTTGTAATGATACTAGTTCTAGTTTTAGTAATATCAATTTTTATTTATTTGAAAGTTTTTAAAGATAAAAATTTAGACGAAAATCTTTCTAAAAACAATATTCCAACAGAGTATAAACTGGAACTAGGTGTTTTAAAGTCAGACTTTTTCCAGGGGTTAGCCAGATATGGTAAATACCCTATAGAGCCGAGATTTCCGGGGCGAGAAAATCCATTTGAACCATACGAATAGATTTAAATATGAATCACGATCAGGAAATTGCCCAAATACTCACCAAAAAGGGCATTTTTAAAAAAGAGGATACTCTAGATCACTTAGATAAAGCAAAAAAGCTCAACAAGCCGCTTTCTGAATATCTAATCAAGAAAAATCTGATTAGTGAAGAAGAGTGGTTGATTGCAGAAGCTGAGGTTTTAGATTTGTCGTATATGAATTTAGAGAGGATTAATATCGATGAAAAAATCCTTAAGGAATTTTCCGAAGAAACCGTTAGGCAGTACAGATTTGTTCCTTTTGCAAGAGAAGGAAATATTTTGAAAGTAGGGTTAATCAATCCAGAAGATCACGAAGCTTTGGAGGTTTTAAGGTTTATTGGCACAAGGCGCAATATTAAAATTGAAAACTATCTTATAAGTAAGGCAAGTTTTGACACTGTTCTAAGACAGTACCAAAACATAAAAGGACGAGTAGAAGAGGCACTAAAAGAGCTCGAAATTCAAACTGCTGCCGAAAAAATTCCAACGAGACGGAGAGTTGTAACAGCAGAGCCTTTGGCGGCTGAGGCACCGATTAGTAAAATTGTTGGAGTTATTATTAGGTATGGAGTGGAAACAAAAGCTTCTGATATTCACATCGAGGCTTTAGAAAATTCTGTTAAAATTCGTTTTCGCGTGGATGGCGTTTTGCATACAAGTTTATATCTTGAAAAAGAAGTCCATCAATCAATAATCACGCGTATAAAAATTTTATGTCGCCTCAAAATTGACGAAACAAGAATTCCGCAAGATGGTCGTTTTCACGTAAAATTAGATGATAAGAAAATTGATTTTCGCGTATCAACTCTTCCAACAGCTAATGGAGAAAAAGTTGTTCTAAGAATTTTAGATCCGACGGTTGGCATTTATAGTCTTGATGGATTGGGACTGGTCGGAAGAAATCTCAGGGTGGTGGAAAAGGCTATGAATAGTCCGTATGGAATGATCTTATCTTCAGGACCAACTGGTTCTGGCAAAACAACCACGCTTTACACAATTCTTAATATTTTAAATCAGGAAGGGGTGAATATTATAAGCCTAGAAGATCCTATAGAGTATTTCATAGAGGGCGTAAATCAATCCCAGGTAAAACCTGATATCGGATATACTTTTTCTTCAGGATTAAGACATATTTTGAGACAAGATCCCAACATTATCATGGTTGGTGAAATTCGTGACCCAGAGACTGCTGAATTAGCGACACATGCTGCCCTTACTGGTCATCTCTTATTGTCGACTGTTCACACTAAAGATGCTGTTGGTATTGTACCACGCTTGACCGACATGGGTGTTCAGAAATACCTATTGCCATCAACTCTTTCATTGGGAGTTGCTCAGAGATTGGGAAGGAGACTCTGTCAGGATTGTAGAGAGGAATACGAACCATCAGAGGAAATCCAAGAAATTATAAAACGAACTCTATTGGAAATTCCCAAGTCAGAAAAAGAAGGTATAAACGAGAAAGGACCATATAAATTATTTCGTGCTCCTGGGTGTAAATACTGCCAAAATAAAGGATCAAAAGGGAGAATAGGCATCTTTGAAATTATAGAAATGACGCCACAACTTGAAGATATTATTGTCACTGATGCAGCTGATAGTAAGTTTAGAGATGAGGCAAAAAGACAAGGAATGACAACAATGTTCCAAGACGCAATTCTTAAAACGCTCAGAGGGCAGATTTCTTTTGAAGAAGTTTTGCGTATAACCAAAGAGTAAAACCATGAAAATTCTTTTGGTCGAAGATGATATTTTCTTATCTGATATGTATGTGACGAAATTTTCTAGGCTTGGTTATGACATTGACGCGGCCTATAACGGAGAAGAGGGTTTACGGAAAATAAAAAAAATCAGGCCAGATATAATCCTTCTTGACATAAAAATGCCGATAAGAAATGGTCTTGAGGTACTTGAGGAAATTAAAAAAGATAAAAAATTAAGCGATATACCCGTAGTTTTACTTACTAATCTTGGGCAAAAAGAAGATATTGAAAAAGGGTTAAAATTGGGAGCGGTAGATTATCTTGTTAAGGCACAATTTACTCCCCAGGAAGTAGTAGATAGAGTAAAAAAAATAATAAATTAATTTTCTGGTCACTGATTTCCAGTTTCTAGATTTGTTATCTAGTATCTGGTTTTAGTGCCTGGTCTTAAAAATGCTTGATTTAAATGCGGAAAAACAAATAGAAGAACTTTTGGAAATTGTTATAAAAAATGAAGCAACAGATCTTCATATTTCTGAAGGTCGTCCGCCAAGCATGAGGGTGGATGGGCGCTTGGTTCCTATAGAAGGACAAGAGATTCTCACTGCGGAAAAGGCAAAATTACTGGTTTATAGTTTTTTAAGTCCAGAAGACGAAGCTCGTTTCGAAAAGGAGAAAGAAATAGATTTTTCTTATACATTTAAAAAAAATACTAGATTTCGTACTAATGTTTATTTTCAGAAAGGCTATGTTTCTGCTGCTATGCGCTTAATTCCCAACAAAATCCGTAGCATTGAAGAACTGGAATTGCCAGCAATTTTAAAAAAGTTCTGCCTTATTAATCAAGGATTTTTTTTAGTGGTTGGTCCGTCTGGTAACGGAAAAACCACAGCAATGGCAGCTATGATCGATGAAATTAACGAAAAAAGAAGCGACCATGTTATTACTATAGAGGATCCTATTGAATATATTTTTGATCAACAAAAATGTATTATTGACCAAAGAGAGCTTTATCGTGATACAAATTCAATGAGTAGAGCACTCAGATCGGCTCTGCGTCAGGATCCTGATGTTATTATGGTTGGAGAAATGAGAGATCCAGAAACAATCTCTGCGGCCTTAACGGCAGCTGAAACTGGTCATTTAGTTTTCGCAACACTTCACACCAACGATGCTGCTCAAACAATTGATAGAATAGTAGATTCTTTTCCGCCACATCAACAAAATCAAGTACGTTACCAACTATCCAGTACTTTATTGGGGATTTTGTCACGACGCTTAGTGCCAAGAATTGGCGGAGGAGTAATTAATGCAATCGAACTTTTAATAGCCAATAGTGCTGTTCGTAATATTATTAGAGAAAATAAAATCTATCAATTGCCATCAATTATTGAAACAAGTTCTGAGGAGGGAATGAATTCCCTTAATTATTCGCTGGCAGATTTAGTTAAAAGAGAGATTATCTCTATGGATAGCGCGATGACTTTTAGTTCTAATCCTAATGAGCTTAGACTCATGATTTAAATGAAATTTAGATATAAAGCGCAAAATTCTGAAAAAATCGTCCAAGAAGGAATTGTTGAAGCAGAAACAAAAGAAGAGGCGATTAAGACATTGCAAAACTACAGCCTAATAGTTTTTTCTTTGGTTGCTGAAGACGATATACCTATCTATAAAAAAAGAGTTAATATTGCTTTTCTCAATAGAATTAAGCAAAAAGACTTGGTTGTTTTTTCGCGAGAACTGGCAACTTTGGTGGAAGGAAAAGTTTCTTTGGTTGAAGCTCTTAAATCATTGGCACGCCAAACAACAAACCCAAGTTTTAGAGATATTCTCGCGGTGGTGGCTCAGGATGTTGAAGGCGGATCATCTCTTTCGAAAGCGATGAGCAAATATCCTAAAATATTTTCTGATTTCTACATGAATCTTATTCGTTCTTCTGAGGTCTCAGGTACTCTGGAAAAAACATTAATTTATCTGGCCGATTATGAAGAAAAGAGACATGAAACAACCAGTAAAGTGAAGGGAGCGATGATGTATCCTGCTTTGTTGATGGTATTTATGGTTATAATTGGTATTTTTGCCATGGTGAAGATTGTTCCTCAAATTACGGCAATGCTTGTTGAAGCAAAGGTTGAGTTACCAATGACGACGAAACTTTTAATAGGGTTAAGTGATTTTTTACAAAAATTTTGGTATATAGCAATTATTTTAATTGGAGGCGCTGGTTATGGTTTTTGGTATTGGATCCATACTCCTCAGGGGATTAATATCATTGGTAGAATCGTTTTAAAAATTCCCGTTTTTGGAACAATATTGAAGCATTTTTATTTGAATAGAATTGCAGATAATCTAAAAACCTTGCTTCGTGGAGGCATATCAATATTAAGATCTCTAGAGGTGACAGCCAGTGTTATTGGCAATAGCGTTTATAGAGATATTATTTTGGAAACAAAAGAAGAAGTAAGAGGAGGAAAAAACATGAGCTCAGTTTTTATGATTTACAAAGAATTTCCTCCAATGTTCACGGAAATGGTGAAAGTTGGCGAAAAATCAGGAAACATAGATAATATGTTGGATAAATTGGCGAGTTTTTATAAGAAAGAAGTTGACGCGGTTATTGACAATATTAGTAAGCTTATAGAACCATTTTTGATTATTATTATGGCGCTTGGTGTGGCATTTTTGGTTTCATCGATTATCATTCCCATATACAAAATGAGTGAAATGTTTTAGGACAATGCGGATTTGCACAGATACACAAACAGATTTACACAGATTCATTTTTAAGAAAAGCAAATTTACGCAGATTGTATTGTGGATAAGTTAGTTATTTACAACTTTAAATTAACGCTAAATAGTGTTAAAATTAGGTAACAACTAGTTGTTGTTTTAATTTGAATAACAAAAGGTCGACCTTTCCGCGCAAATGCGGAGATTATTGAAAATTTTAAAAAAATGATTAAACAAAACAAAAGAGGTTTCACTCTTATCGAACTTTTGGTCGTAGTTGCCATTCTCGGTCTTTTGGCAACAATCGTTGCTGTTTCTTTGACAAGCGCTCGTGCTAGAGCTAGAGACGCAAGACGCGTTTCTGATGTTCGCCAAATTGAGTTAGCGCTTGAACTTTATTACGCTGCTCATTTGCAATATCCAGATGCTCCGACCTCAAGCCTTGCAGCCCTTGCCACAGAAGGATTCCTTAATATGAGCGCCTTTCCAACTGATCCAACATCTGGCAATCCTTATTGCTATGCCGTTGGGTCTGATTCGGATCTTGTAGCCGGAAAACAAAGACAGTATTACCATATTGGTGCTAAACTTGAAAATTCTGATAGTGATATGTTAACTCAAGATGTAGATGATAATACTCAAGCAACTAGCTCAGTAACCTGGTTATGGGATCAAAGCCCCGACTGTGGTTCATCTGCTGCAGCAACAAACTTTGATGGAACGGATTCAGCTGATGCTCCGATTTACGACAGAGGAGTTTTTCCTAGATAAAATTGTTACTATAATGATACATTTTTTTGCCATAAAGGCTTAAGGAGCTAAAAAGGATTGCGCCTTTAAGGTTCCGATAAGCCTTTATGGTTTTCGTTTTTTTTGATAAAATAAAGTATATGGAAATATTGCTTTATGCATTTATTTTCTCTTTTGGGATTTGCATCGGAAGTTTTCTTAATGTTTTAATTTATCGGCTTCCTAGAGATATTAGTATTACGAAAAAAACGAGATCTTTTTGTCCGAAATGTAAAAAGAAACTTTCTTGGTGGGAACTGATTCCACTTTTTTCTTTTTTATTTTTGCGTGGGAAATGTTTTAAGTGCAAGAAAAATATTTCATGGCGATATCCTGTCGTAGAACTACTTACGGGATTATTATTTCTCTCGGTGTTTTTTAAATTTAATACGATTTACGATTTACGATTCACGATTAACGAAATTGTTTTTTTGATTTATTCGTGGATTATTATAGGAATCTTAATTGCGATTTTCTTTATAGACCTTGAACACTATATTATTCCTGATAGCCTAATCATCATCGGAAGCATAGCAAGCTTACTTTATCTTTTAATCAATCAATTTTCAATTTTCAATTTTCAATTTACTAATGATTCGCGAATCAGTTTATTTTTTAATAAACTTGTTCCTATTTCTAATTTATCACTTAGCAATTCTCACTTTATAAATCATTTGCTCTTTGCTATAATTGGATTGGCTTTCTTTGGTATTATTATTTTATTAACCAGAGGAAAGGGTATGGGTATAGGGGATATGAAATTAGCCTTTTTCATGGGATTGGTTTTGGGAGAAAAATTATTAATTGCTCTTTATTTTGCTTTCGTTGTTGGCGCCTTGGTTGGCATAATTTTAATATTATTTAAGAAGAAAAAATTGAATTCCATGGTTCCATTTGGACCGTTCTTGGTTGTAGCCACAATACTACTAATGTTGGTTTAATTATAAGAGTCTCGGATCAAAAATATGGCTAGTTTTAAAAAATTCTTCAAACTTCAGACTTCAAACTTCAGACTTCAAAGAGGCTTCACTCTTGTAGAGCTTTTAGTTGTCATAAGTATCATTGGTCTTTTGACGACTGGATTATTGGTAGGCTCAAAAAAGCCACAAAGAGCAACTGCGCTTAATAGGGCCGCCAGAGAAGTTTTATTGGTATTGCGCGATGCCCAAAATCACTCATTTGTTATCGGGGTTGATGAAGGATCGTCAGCGCCTTGTGGCTTTGGAATACATCACGAAAACGGAAACGAAGAGAGTTTTATTTTCTTTAAAGAAGAAACCCTTCCTCAGGGACAAAATTGTATTGCTACTACAACGGGACAAACTATAGATCGTCTTTATGGGGGTTCTGGTGGTTATGGTTCTGATACAATTATCGAAACCATTAGTCTTACAGAGAGTCATTTGGTAAAAATAGATAGTAATTTTTCTGATATTTATTTTGAGCCACCAGATGGACTTACTTATTTTAACGGCGTTCACGATAATCAAATCGCCTCCAGTAGTGATATAGTATTGTGTCTTAGGGAAAATTGTGCTAATTTTCGCAAAACAGTGAGAGTTTATTTGGGGGGAAACATTGAAATCATTGATTAATTTACATGAAAAAAGGATTTACTTTACTTGAAACACTTTTTGCAATTTTAATATTAACTACTGGTTTTTTTAGCACGTTTTCTTTACTAAGAAAAAGCATTTCCACGACAACAACGAATGTTAATCAATTAATTGCTACCAATTTAGCGCAAGAAGGCATAGAAATAGTTAGAAATATTCGGGATAGTCAATATGCCTCTGGGTACAGTTGGGCAGAAGTTTTAAACAGTCTTAATAGTGGATCTTGTTCTGGTTGTGAGGCGGATATAGATAGCACATCTTTATCGGTTTCTGATCAGTATTTAAAAATTGACCCGGTTAATAATCGGTACCAGTATGCGTCAGGAGAAGGAACAATATTTAAAAGAAAAATAAATATAGATCAAGGACAGGGTGTGTGTAGCGAAATACCGAATCCAAGCGATTGCGTAAAGATTGACGTTGAGGTTTCTTGGCAAGAAAGAGGACAGGACTTTAATTTTGGAGCAGAGAATTATATCTACAATCTTTATTAACAAAATGAGTATGTTCAAAAACCTTAAATATAATCACGGGCTCACTCTTATAGAAATTTTAGTAGCTTTAATGATTTTTTCGACTGTGATTTTGATTGTTGCCAACCTTACCTTGGATGCCATCAGGGCTGAAGCAGTGTCGACGAGCAATCAAGTTGCTTTAGATAATGCGCGTTTTATTTTTCAACGCATCGCTAAGGCTTTGCGTATAAGTATTGTTAAAACATTAGCAACCACAACATCGTCAATTATTGAGCTTGAACATCCTACCCGTGGCATTGTTAGCTATTTTCTTTCCTCGGAAAATCATATCGTAGAAAGAATCGACAACAATTCAAACACCGATTCTTTTCTTGACTCTTCAACGGTAACTATAGAAGGTTTTTCATTCAACATTAAAGGATCAGACAATGGAACCGATGGTCGTCAACCTCAAGTTACTTTGTCTTTGAAAATTAAACCACCAAAAGCAAAAGATAGAGAACTTACAAGTTTAGTTTTTCAAACAACTATTTCCCAAAGATGTCTTGATCTAAGCTCTGCCTGTCAAGCTAGTCCATGAGATTAAAGATTAATCAAAGAAAAAACAACAAAGGTGCTGCGCTTTTCTTAACAATTATTTTTTTGGGTTTTCTTTTTACCATTACTGTTTTAATAGTTAAGGTTCAGCTCAAAGAAATTCAATTTGGCTCACTAGAAGAATCATCCAATATGGCTATTTTTGCGGCGGATGCTGGTCTTGAAAGAGCTCTTTATAATATTTACCAGGAAACGGGCATTATTCCTGATACCTGTACAACAACAGGGTGTTTTATTCCGGGTCCAGGCATAACGCCGCCTTATTTACAGCTTAATAACGGCGCTTCATTTCATGTTATTGTACCAAATGGAAGCAGTTCGCCAATTACCATCGTTGGTCCGACAACAACAATAAAATACATAGTTTTACGGTCCATAGGAAGGTTTCATAACACTGAAAGAAGTTTGGAATTGAATCTATTCATAATGAGGCCTGGTCCATGATGATAATTAGTATGCAAAAAGAAGAAGCAAAACAAAGAATAGAAAAACTTAAAAAAGAAATTGAGCATCATCGCTATCTTTATCATGTTCTAGATCGTCAAGAGATTTCTGATGAAGCGCTTGATTCTTTAAAACACGAACTTTTAGACCTAGAAAGAGAGTTTCCTGAATTTGTATCCGAAGATTCGCCTACACAGAGAATTGGAGGAAAACCGCTTGATGAATTTAAAAAAATAAGACACAAAATTAGACAATGGTCGTTAGTGGATGCTTTTAGCGAAGAAGAGATTCTAGAGTGGGACAAACGGGCGAAAAGGTACTTTCTTGATAAAACCGGTGAAAATTTAACCGAACTTTCTTATGTTTGCGAGCTAAAAATAGATGGCTTGCATCTTGTTTTAACTTATGAAAAAGGTCTATTGAAAACAGCAGCGACCAGGGGTGATGGTCAAATAGGCGAGGATGTGACCAATAACATTAAAACGATTGAAGCAGTACCGCTAAAATTAACACGAGAAATAGATGTAGTCATAGAAGGTGAAGTTTTTATGAGAAGAAGCGTTTTTGAAAAACTTAATCAGGGTCGCGAAAAAATAGGAGAAGATTTATTAGCTAATCCAAGAAATGCCGCTGCTGGCGCAGTTCGCCAACTGGATCCAAATATAACAAAAAAAAGGCATCTCGATTTTTTTGCTTATGACTTATCTTGGCCTGAAGCAATAATTCCCAAAACTCAATTCGAAGAGCTCGAATATCTTAAAACATTGGGATTGAAAGTAAATAATAATATTTTTTTAGCGAAAAATATTCATGAAGTTGTGAAATTATGGAAGTCTTGGCGCGCAAAAAAGGACACAAAAGATTACTGGCTAGATGGGTTAGTTGCAAAAATTGATAAAAGATATTACCAAAAAACACTAGGCTTTACAGGAAAAGCGCCTCGTTGGGCATTAGCCTTGAAATATCCAGGAGAAGAAGCAACGACCATAGTCCAAGATATAAAAATTAGCATTGGAAGAACGGGAAGAATAACCCCAGTCGCCGTTGTTAATCCGACTAAAATTGCAGGAAGCATCGTGTCTCGGGCAAGTCTTCATAATATGGATGAAATTGAAAGATTAGATGTGCGCGTTGGTGACACGGTTATTATTTATAAAGCAGGAGACATTATTCCTCAAGTAAAACAAGTACTTGCCAATTTAAGACCGAGTAATAGTAGGAAATTCGCCCTGCCATCTACTTGTCCGGTTTGTGATTCTGTGCTTGTGAAACCAGAGGGGGAAGTTAATTCTTATTGTCCGAATTCTCGTTGCGGAGTGCTTCAAAGGAGAAAAATATATCATTTTGTTTCTAAAAGTGGTTTCAATATAGATGGATTGGGACCAAAAATCATTGATCAACTGATTGACAGTGGCTTGGTTTCTGGAATGGCCGATATTTTTAAGATAAAAGAGAACGATCTTGTTTCTCTTGAGAGGTTTGCCGAAAAATCCGCTTCAAATTTAGTCCACGCAATTGATAATGCAAAAAAAATAACCTCGGTACGACTTTTAACTAGTTTGGGCATTAATCATATTGGGAAAGAGATAGCGGCTCTAGTTATTAAAAAGATTAACGAAGCTGGCGACGCCATTGATTCTTTGGAAAAATTTGCTAGAGTATTTTTTAGTCTCAAAAAAGAAAATATAGAAAATGTAAAAGGAATGGGACCAAAAATTGCGGAAAGCTTAGTGTCGTTTTTCGAAGACAAACAAAATCAATCTTTAATAAAAGAACTTATCATTTTGGGTGTTAATATTATTCCTGAAGAAGATCGTCAAATAAGTGATAAATTATTGGGTCAGTCTTTTGTCTTTACAGGAATACTTGAATCCATGAGTCGTGAAGAGGCGAAGAAAAAGGTCATGCTACTTGGCGGAATCGTTTCTGAGACAATTAACCGAAAAATCAATTTCTTGATTGCGGGTCGTGATGCTGGTTTGAAATTAAAAAAAGCACAGCAACTAGGGGTTAAAATTATTAACGAAGAAGATTTCTTAAAACTAATTTCTTAATATGAAAATTACTTCAAAAGAAGTTGTAAATATTGCTCACTTAGCGCGTCTTAGATTAACTAAGGACGAAGTAATTCGTTTTCAAAAAGATTTGTCAGATATTTTAGATTATATCGACAGGATCAAGGGTGCGAAAATAAATGAAACAAAAGATATTAGCAAAATAGATAATAAAAATGTTTTTCGAAATGATCAATTTGTAGATAATAACGAAAAATTATTCGAAGAAAAACATTTGTCAAAAGGTTATCTCAAGACTTCATTAATATTTAACGAGAATGATTAATTTTGAGAAAAAAACAATTTTTGAAATTAATAATCTTCTAAATGAGAGAAAAATATCTGTTGAAGAATTGACAGAATATTTCCTAAAAAGAATAGAAGAAAAAGATAAAAAATTTAGCGCTTTTTTGCGCGTAAATAATAGGGCAATAGAAGATGCTCGAGAAATAGACAAGACCATAGGCCAAAAAGAGAAAATGGGGTTGTTTTGTGGCATACCGGCAGCTATCAAAGACAACATTCTAATTAAAGAACAAAGAGCTACTGCTGGATCAAGAGTATTAGAAAATTATGTGGCAAGTTACGACGCAACTGTAATAAAAAAACTTAGAAAGGAAAAAACGATTTTTTTGGGAAAAACAAATCTTGATGAATTTGCCATGGGTTCTTCAACAGAAAATTCAGCATTTTTTGTAACAAAAAATCCTCATGACACAGAAAAAGTTCCTGGCGGATCGTCTGGTGGATCAGCTGCGGCAGTAGCAGGGGGAGAATGTCTATTTGCTCTAGGATCGGAAACAGGTGGTTCTGTTAGGCAACCGGCAGCATTCTGTGGGGTTGTTGGTTTAAAGCCGACATACGGTAGCGTGAGTCGCTATGGACTCATATCTTTAGCTTCATCTCTTGATGTTATAGGACCACTAACTAAGACAGTCAAAGAATCAGCTTATGTATTTGACTTGATACGTGGAAAAGATCCTTTTGACGCAACTTCTAGAGAAGACCATGATGTATCTAGCGTGAATGAGATTTTTATTAAAGATCCTAAGAAATTAAAAATCGGTATTCCTGTGGAATATTTTCCTCAAAGCCTAGACAAGAACATTAAAGGAAATATAGATTACCTAATTGAACAACTTACGAAAAAAGGATTTAGTGTAGAAAAAACCAGTCTTTCTCATACGGACTATGCTTTGGCGACATACTATATAATTATGCCGTCAGAAGCTTCAGCTAACTTAGCTCGTTATGATAATCTCCGCTACGGGCAAAAATCCTCTAAGAAACAAGAAAAAAATCTTATCGATATTTATATTCAAAATCGTACTAGTGGTTTTGGTAACGAGACAAGAAGGCGTATTATACTAGGTACTTATGCTCTAAGCTCAGGTTATTATGATGATTATTATATTAGAGCTCAGGCAATGAGACAGATTATTCGAGACGAGTTTTCAGAGATATTTAAAAAATACGATATCTTACTTACTCCGACAACTCCGACTCCTGCATTTAAAGTTGGCGAAAAAATTAGCCCGTTAGAGATGTATCTTTCAGATATATTTACGGTTCCGGCTAATTTAGCAGGGTTACCGGCAATTAGTTTACCCTGCGGAAAAGTTGGAAAAATGCCGATAGGTGTGCAATTAATAGGAAAACCATTCAGAGAAGAAGATTTATTCTTACTTGCTGATTATTTAGAACAAGAAATAATAAAAGAAAATAAATCTACTAATTATTAAATTAGGGTATTGACAATTAGTTTTTCTTGCATAAAATAGATATAACAACTATAGGCGATACTTGCCTAATGGTTTTTGCTCCTTAAAAAGAAGAAGTAGACAGTGAACCAATTTTTCAGAGTTATCCCGATCTTTTCTTTTTGTCTTTTAGAGACATTTTTACTAGAGAGTTTGATCCTGGCTCAGGATGAACGCTGGCAGCGTGGATAAGGCATGCAAGTCGAGCGCCCCGGTTTACCGGGGAGCGGCAAACGGGTTAGTAACGCGTAGATACATACCCCTAAGTCTGGAATAACTCCGCGAAAGCGGGGCTAATGCCGGATGGTCCCCGCCCCAATTCTGTTCACAAGTTTTATCATGTCGCGAACGGAGTCGTAAGACGACTTCGTCTTTGTAAATATGATATGTGTTAATTTGTGGTTGGAATTGGAGCGGGGTAAAGATTTATTGCTTAGGGAGTGGTCTGCGTCCTATCAGCTTGTTGGTGAGGTAATGGCTCACCAAGGCTATGACGGGTAGGGGGTGTGAGAGCATGACCCCCAACATCGGCACTGAGACACTGGCCGAACTCCTACGGGAGGCTGCAGTCAAGGACCTTCCGCAATGGGCGAAAGCCTGACGGAGCGACGCTGCGTGTGGGAAGAAGATCTTCGGATTGTAAACCACTTTTCTAGGAGAACAAGTTCCGGCTTGCCGGAATTGAGCGTACCTTAGGAATAAGGGGCCGCTAAACTCGTGCCAGCAGCGGCGGTAATACGAGTGCCCCAAGCGTTATCCGGATTCACTGGGCGTAAAGCGTCTGTAGGTGGTTTGTTAAGTTTCTGGTTAAACCTTTTGGCTCAACCAAAAGACTGCCGGGAAAACTAACAAGCTAGAGGGAATGAGAGGTTGATGGAACTGGTAATGTAGGGGTGACATCCGTTGATATTACCAGGAACACCAAAGGCGAAGGCAATCAACTGGTATTTTCCTGACACTGAGAGACGAAAGCGTGGGGAGCGAATGGGATTAGATACCCCAGTAGTCCACGCCCTAAACTATGCTGACTGGCCATTCCGAGTGTCGACCCTCGAAGTGGCGAAGCTAACGCGTTAAGTCAGCCGCCTGGGAAGTACGGTCGCAAGACTAAAACTCAAAGGAATAGACGGGAGCTCGCACAAGCGGTGGAGCGTCTGGTTTAATTCGATGATAAGCGAGGAACCTTACCGAGACTTGAAATCCCGATGAAATCCCGGTGAAAGCCGGGCCCTTCGCAAGAACAGCGGGGTCAGGTACTGCATGGTTGCCGTCAGCTCGTGCCTTGAGGTGTTCCGTTAAGTCGGATAACGAGCGCAACCCCTGTCGTCTGTTATAAGTTTCAGACGAGACCGCCCTCGTTAAAGGGGAGGAAGGAGGGGATGACGTCAAATCAGCATGGTCCTTTGATGTCTCGGGCTACACAGGCGCTACAATGGCTAATACAATGGGTTGCGAAGCGGTAACGCGGAGCTAATCCCATCAAAGTTGGCCTCAGTTCAGATTGAGGTCTGCAATTCGACCTCATGAAGATGGAATCGCTAGTAATCGTGGATCAGCTCGCCACGGTGAATACGTTCTCGAGCTTTGTACTCACCGCCCGTCACGTTAGGGAAGTCGGTAACGCTGGAAATCCCTGCTTTGCAGGGCTTAAGGCGAGATCGGTGACCAGAACGAAGTCGTAACAAGGCATCCGTAGCGGAAGCTGTGGATGGATCACCTCCTTTCAAAGGAGAATCTTCACTCTGAACTTTATTGTTCGGGGTGGGAGTCGACCTCTTGTCCATTGGACAAGACAGAGATGCGACTGAACATCTCAAAAAATCAGTCTCGGGGTAACCCTAAAGAATTGGTTTAAAAAAGAACACTTAATATTTTTTGGGTGTTTTTTTATGTAAAAAAAGAAGAGCCCCATTTCTGGAGCTCTTTTTTTTCTTAAGAACTGGTGGTCTTTTTAATTGCCATTTGAATTTTATCTGTTGGTGATAATCCTTTTTCATCTCTGGCAATGTATTCGTGATTTACATAACAGTCTTCGAAGTTCCACTTCTTCTCTCGAAAACTATCTAATAGGGCAATAGTGAAGTCGGATAGAGTGACCGAAGTGACCGGTTTTCTAACAGAACATTGAAGGCCTCTATGATAGTACTTATTAGCAGTAACACTTTCTGTGAGTTCAATTTGCATAAACGCAATCACAAGCTCTTTCCAGGTTTCGTCAAAAGAAAAACTTTCAAGAAGTGTCGAATCGTGAATATCGTCAACATTCACATTGATTTTGCGACTGCGAACCTTTTTCTTTAGAACCAATGTGAATGATGGAAGTCGATGATTCGGCGCATACATACCCGATATCGTTACTTTTTCTGCTACGACTTTCACGATTTCCTCCTTTGTTTGCAGTGATCAATTCTGGATGATATAGTAGTCGGGTATTATCCAACCATTCTTCCGAAGGTCGGCCAGAAAGATAGCAATAAAGCTTTCACACTTATCTCCTTCATAGTTTTCTCTCTTGAAGCTACAACGAATTTCGAATGGATGGGCAACTATCGCGATGCCTAGAATATTTTTGTTTTGACAAAGTACTATAGTCAATTTTTTCCAAGCTTCTTCAATTGATGAACGAATGTCATCCGACGAACAAGTATAGGAACTATCATTATCAATAAACGCAACTACAGAACCGCCAGAGGTGGTTTCTAGAAATAGATTGAATGGATACCGATTTCCTGGAGAAAAAACATTGTGGATTCTAGTTTTTTCTACTTTGAATTTCCTCACGATTTCCTCCTTTGTTTTTTTAGGAACAATCAAGAACGATTCTTGACCCTAATACCATTTTATCATATCATATATGAGTGGCCAACACCACCACAGTATTTTTGACCATTTTTGATTAATTCAATTCCAAATTTAATTCAATAAACTAATAAAATAACCATGTACACAGAATTATTTCAATCTATTGGGCTGTCTTTAAATGAGGCAAAAGTCTATGAAACTCTCCTTGAGCTGGGACGATCTTCAGTTTCAGACATAGCACTTCGCGCTAATATCCATCGAAGAAATGTCTATGATACTGTTAATCGTCTTGTTGAAAAAGGACTTCTTTCGTGTATTGTAACCAGCCAAGAACATAAGTATGCCGCCGTAAATCCTGTAAAACTATTAGAAATTGTTGGAGAGAAAAAAATAGCAGTAGAAAAAGTTTTGCCTAAGCTAAAAAAACTTTATAAAGATAAATATCTAGAAGAAGATGTGTCTATATATAAGGGGATTGAGGGATATAAAAATTTATTTAGAGACATTCTCGAAGTCGGAGAAAACATTTATGCTGTCGGAATAAAAAGTGCTTGGGCGGATGAACAAATATCTTCTTTTATGGATGAATTTTGGATTGAAGCAAAAAAGAAAAAAATAAAATTAAACACTCTTGTGGATGACAAGGCAAAAGAAGAATTTAAAAAGCTAATTAAAGGTCGTGAGAAATTTTGGCAATACAAAATTTTACCCAAACAATATGATAGTCAGGCAACTATAGATATATACGGAGATCGAATAGCCACAGTCGTAATTAAAAGCGTTGGAAGATTTGACGAAAGAATAACGGTTATTATTACCAAAAACAAATTATTAGCAGAAAGTTATAGGCAATGGTTTCAATTTATTTGGGATAAATGTTAGCAATGGTCAGGATTAAGAAGTAATGATGTTTTGTCAGATATTTTGCGTACAGACTTGATTTTATCTGATATTTTTGTAAAATAGCTTATATTCTAAATTACGGGCGTATAGCTCAGTTGGCTAGAGCGCGTCACTGATAATGACGAGGTCCTTGGTTCAAGTCCAAGTACGCCCACATAGAAAAATATGAATAAAAAGTTTTATAACAATTTGTTTTGGTGGTTTTTAATAACTAGTCCTAGATAGGTTGTTTTTTCTTTTTCTAAAAATCTAATAAAGTTCTTGATAATAAAATAGCCTATCAAAGGGCTATTTTTTGTTCTTTAAAAAATGAGGAGGTGATAAGTGTAAACAAGTAAGCCCAAAACAAGAGTTGGTATTTAGAAGTTTTCAAAGGAAGAGGAGAAAAACAGATGAGTCAAATCACAGCAAAACACATAAGAAAACTAGTAGAAAGTATTATGGGTCCCAGATATAGTCTTAGAGATATAGGAAATGACGCAATACTTGAGATAAAGGATAAAGCAGAAGTAGGAATGTTATGTGTTTTGCATTCTGAAGGCGAAAGACTAGATTTTCGGATTTATTACTATTGGGATGAAAAAACCAAAAGTTATCTGCTAAAGCTTCCATTCTGGCCCGATCTTCTTCTTGTAATACCCGAAGATTTAGTAAGTGACGTTCTGAAAAAAGAAAAAGAAGAATTTGAAAGAACAAAAAGAGACATGGAAGACGGTATTCGATTTACCACTCGTAGTAGTTTTTAAGAAAGCAAGCGAGACAAGATTTTTGTCTCGCTTTTCTTTTCAAAAAAGTTTTTGGGTGGTATGCTAAATGAATAGAACAAAAAACGCAAATATTATTAGTTTGTAATTTATGAAAATCGCAATTGATATCAGGGCATTGCAGGACAGAATACATTCTGGAGTTCAGGAATATCTTTTGTGTTTGCTTGAAGAAATTTTTAAAATTGATCAAGAAAATAAATATTTATTATTTTCTAGCGGGAAAAATAAACTAATTCACGACGATATAAAGGAATTATGCAAAAAATATTCTAATGTAGGAAACAAACATTTAAATTATCCAAATAAACTACTTGCTGTTTGTTGGCGTTTTCTTAATTGGCCAAATTTAGATAAATTTCTTGAAAGACCCGATGTATTTTTTGCTCCAAATATTAATATTATTCCAGAGCATATTCTAAAAAAAACAATCATTACATTTCACGACCTTTCTTTTAAAAGATTTCCTGAATTTTTTTCTTATAAAAGCAGGCTTTGGCACTGGTTTATTAGGCCAAAATTTTTAGCTGAGAGATCGAAGAAAATTTTTTCTGTTTCTGAATCAACAAAACAAGACATAGAATATTTCTACAATATCAAAAAAGGCAAAATCACAGTTATTTCCTTGGGGAAAGGGGAAGACCTAAAACCAATTGAAAAATCTAGTAAAACTTTAAAGAAGATTATACAAAAACACAACTTACCCAATGATTTCATTCTATATCTCGGAACACTGGAGCCTAGGAAAAACATAGTGTCTATTGTTAAGGCTTATAATCTTTTAAGAAATTGCAATTCTGAGTTTGGTAAATATAAGTTAGTTTTGGCGGGACCAAAAGGATGGCTTTTTAGAAAAATTTTTCACGAAATCCAAAAATCTAATTATAAAAAAGATATATTTTTCTTAGGACCAATAGATCGAAACGAGAGAATTTATCTGTATAATCTAGCAAAGATTTTTGTGTATCCCAGTTTCTTTGAAGGATTTGGATTGCCAATTCTTGAGGCGATGAGTTGTGGCTTGCCGATTATTGCATCCAATAGATCGTCACTTTCTTCTGTCGTTGGAGAAGGGGGGATTATGATCGACCCATATCGATATAGTGAAATTACATGGGCAATGGAATTGCTTTTAAATGATCCAGCCTTAAGAAATAAGCTTGAAAAAAAAGCTATAAAAATTTCTCAGAAATTTAATTGGAAAAACTGTGCCCAGGAAACAATAAAATTATTTAAAAATAATGGATAAAAAATTCAAAATTGGCATTGATGCAAGAATGTATGGACCGCAACAAACCGGCATTGGTACCTACATTCAGTATCTCATAGATTATCTAGCCAAAATAGATAAAATTAATTATTATTTTATTTTTTTATTGCCAGATGCAATGGAATCTATAATTTTACCTGGAGAAAACTTTAAAAAAATAAAAGTCACTTCTCATTGGTATAGTGCCAAAGAACAAATATTCTTTTTGCACGATTTATTGAAATATAAACTTGATTTAGTTCATTTTCCTCATTTCAATTTACCTATTTTTTATCGGGGCAAATATATAACAACGATTCACGATATTACGCCTAAATTTTTTCCAGGGCACAAAATGGGACAAAGTTGGTACAAGAGAAAAGCTTATGATTTAATTTTGAAAGTCGGCACAAAAAAAGCAAAACACATTATTACTCCATCAGAAAAAACAAAAAAAGATTTAATTAATTTTTATAAAGTTGAAAAAGATAAGATAGGAATCATTTATGAGGGCATTAAGTATAAAAATACAGCAGATCAAAGAAAAGAATTTCTTGAAAACTATACTCAGAATAAAGAAATAGCGCTTAAAAATCTCCAGTCAAAATTTAACTTAAAAAATCTAAGAAAACCATACATTTTCTATGTTGGCGTGTGGCGAGAGCACAAAAATCTACCAAACCTTATCCACGCTTTTGATATTTTAGTAAAAAAATATAATTTTCAAGGCAATTTAGTCTTGGGAGGGACAGAAGATTCTTATTATCCGGAAACAAGAGAAGAGTGGAAAAAAAGAGGATTGGAAAACAAGATCATAAGACCAGGATTTCTTTATGGCGAAAAATTAAATCTTTTATATCAAGCAGCAGATGTTTTTGTTTTACCTTCTCTTTACGAGGGTTTTGGTCTTGTGACAATTGAAGCGCTCAACCAAGGTACGGCCGTTGCTTGCTCCAATATTGACCCTCTAAAAGAAGTGTTAAAAAACTCATCTATTTATTTTGATCCTCACAATCCGGAAGATATGGCGAATAAATTAAATGTTCTTTTGCAGGACAAAAGGCTTCAAATTAAACTTCTAATGGAAGCTCAGAATATTTTAGAAAAATATGACTGGCAAGAAATGGCAAAAAAAACCCATGAAATTTATATGAAAACACTAAGCGGTGATTGATTTTTTGGTGCAAATGAAGTATATTTGTTAACAGTCAATGTTGTTGCCCGCCTTCGCTAAAAAGCTACGGTAGGGCGTAAGATTTTTTAGATTTCACTGCGTTCAATAACAAAATCTAACGGGCCGATAGCTCAGTTGGTAGAGCATCGCATTTGCAATGCGGAGGTCTGGGGTTCGAGTCCCCATCGGTCCATGTGTTTAAAATAGAACGCCCCGGCATGCCGGGGAGGTCACTAGTTCGCTTTGCCCGTCCGAATCCCGGCTTGCAGGGAGAAGGAGGGAATCCGGTCGAGTCTACAAAATTCTTGTAAGCCACACTGGTCGTGGCTTTTTGCTTTGCCCATCCGTGACTTTAGTATTATGCACATCTGTAAATTAAAGTTCTGTGGTAAAATATGAGCATAAAAGTAAATAAAATCATAATGATTAAAAAACTTATCATTTCTTTATTCATAATAACTTTATTAAGCTCTCCTTTTTGTGCCAATGGCGATGGCTATGCACATAGACGCTTACCTAATGGTGATTTAGTGCTAGCCGATGAAAATAATCAGGAAGCCTTTATTAATTACCAAAATGGACAAGAAAAACTGGTCGTAGTGGTAGATATTGATGAACAAAATTCTGATACTGTGTGGATAATGCCTATCCCTGGAAAAGCAAAAGAGATAAAAATGAATATTATGTCTGAGATACCAGTTTTCGGAGGTTATGAAGTTATGTCTAAGATAAAACTTGCACTTTCAAGATCACTCAAAAACTTATTTTTTATAAGTGCAACTAGTCAATTTTGGTCTTTTTTTCCAGTTGTTGTGGTCGGGACATCGCTTACAAGTGCTCGTGGTGGATCAGGCACTGGATCAACGTCAGGAGATTTTATTTCCGTAAATCAACACATAGAGAAAAATGGTATGATAATGGAAACAATCACAGCCCAAAAAACTGAATCCTTATATAATTACCTTTCTAATAAAGGCCTAAAAGTGAAACAGGGGGACATGACAACACTAAGCTCGTATATGAATCAAGACTATGTTTTTGTGGTTTCCTGGCTTTCATCTAAGAACCTAAATAATGATGATAAACAAAGAGGTATTTTTATCGCTTTCCCTACACAAAAAATTTATTATCCTTTAATCCCTACTAGTATATATGGTGAAAAACAAGTACCGATGACAATTAGAATTTTTGGACATGTTAAGCCAGAGATTTTTTCAGAAATAAAGCCATACACAAAAGTAGAGTATTTTTTAGACATGCAAACCGACTATCTTGATCGTTGGTGCCGATCTTCTATATATCGTCTTAAGTCGTCACTTGAGCTGTATCATGGAAATTATAATTCCTTCCCTTCTTCATTAGAAGATTTAAGCAATGATCCAAATAATGGATCTGACGCTAAAAATTTCATTAAAGATATGGAAAAATACTGCTTATCACCCTTTTTATTCCATGGCGATAAAGACAATTATGAAATAGCAATAATGTCGGGAGCGGGAAGGGCTTGGGTGTTTGATCGGCTTGAAAATGATCAAGAAAAAAATGTTAACGATACAATATTTACACCCTCTAAAGAATTAAATGAGTTTTATGAAAATAAAAATGTTAACTACACAAAAATAACTATTAATGCTCCAGCTCAATCGCTTAAAAAAGATTTATGGATGAAAGAAGGCTCGCCCTTAAAAATTTCTTTAATGTTACATATTTCTAATTGGCTAGACAATTCTAAGACTTCCCTTGTCTTTAATATTTTTCTTTATATATTTCTTACTTTCATCTTGTCTTTCTTAGCGGGTGGAATTATAGGATTAATCTATTACCGAAATTTTATAAAATATGCGTTGATTGGGCTTAGTAATATTTTTACACTACTTGGTTTTTATCTATTTTTACGTTGGGACGCAAAAGGAAAACCAAAAACGAGCGTTACTTTTTCGTTTTCTTTAGTCTTTTTATGTTTATTTGCGGCATTATCATTTTGGAGTATTGCAAGCTTATTTATATTGGGAATTATTCCAGTTTGGTTTTTGTCTAGGCATTATTTATAGAGAAACAAGTGAAGCTTTATAATTGTTCGCCGAAGCAAGTTTTGGTGTAGAATTTAGTAAACCATTTTGATAAATTAATTAACAAAAGCAGTTTCTGTTCGTAACTGACCCCAAACCGCCAACTCTTGGACGATTTGATTCCAATGAATTTTCAAGTGGTCCACTCAAAACGATTTATTTAAAATAATATACACATAATATCCACTGATAGTATTGGCGGGGCTTGACAAGAAAAATTGTGGATATATAATGTGTTGTACAAGTATTTTTAGCTTGTTTGGAAAATAGTGTTAAAAATCAGGCAATTAAATAAACCTTAATCGAGCGGCTAGTTAGTTGATCGTTAGTGTGTTTGTTCAAGCCGCCCGTGTTTGTGAAAAATGAGCGGCTTTTAAGTTACCCTGATTTCCCAAGAAAAGTCCTTTATTTGAAATAAAAGATTTTTCTTGGAAATGTACTTTAAAAATCTATATTAGGTAATCAAAATCAAATGTTAAAGTTAGAGGTGTCATCACCAACTAAGGGTGTATAGTGGATTCCCTGACATCAAGAGCCTATGAAGGACGTGGCATAGCTGCGAAAAGCCTCGGTGAGATGCTGAGCAATCTGTGATCCGAGGATTTCCGAATGGGGCAACCCAATGGCCTTAAAGGCCATTATCCCGACATTTATGTTGGGAAGGTAACCTGGCGAAGTGAAACATCTTAGTAGCCAGAGGAAAAGAAACCAAAAATAACTTCGCATTTCAAATTCATACTGATGACTACGCCGATTAATGCAGATAATATATTTTTTCAGCGTTTCTCAGCGTAGATTTCAGTAAGTTTTGATAAAATGTGCGAAGCGAAGTATTCCCCAAGTAGCGGCGAGCGAAAAGGGAACAGCCCAAACCTCAACGTTTTCGTTGGGGGGTCGTAAGATGATAACAATGTGATTTTTTCACGAGGAGCTTATATAGCTTCGTTAGTCAAAGGTCTCTGGAAAGAGCCACCAAAGAGGGTGAAAGTCCCGTAGACGAAAACGGCTATATACTTCTGGTTGTCATTCTTGAGTACTCCGGCCTGAAACTGGAGGAATCTACCTGTACTATCAGGTAAGGCTAAATACTCTTGATGATCTATAGTGAACTAGTACCGCGAGGGAAAGGTGAAAAGTAGCCCGGTGAGGGCGGTGAAATAGAACATGAAACTATATACCTACAATGAGTCGGAGGGGTGCAGATTTATTCTACGCCCTGACGGCGTGCTTTTTGTAGAACGAGCCAACGAGTTGTTGTTAACAGCTTGATTAACCCCGCGCCTTGCATTTCATACTAAAAAAATGGAGCGCAAAGTGTGGGGGTAGTCATAGCGAAAGCGAGTCTTAAAATGGCGTTCACGGTTGTTAGCAACAGACCCGAAGCCAGGCGATCTAACCATGGACAGGATGAATTCGCTGTAAAAGGCGGAGGAGGTCCGAACCCGTCTTCTGTGCAATAAAGTGGGATGATCTGTGGTTAGCAGTGAAAAGCTTATCGAGCTTGGTAATAGCTGGTTCTTCCCGAAATAGCTTTAGGGCTAGCGTCTCATTTACGTTTCTGGAGGTAGAGCACTGAATGGGTGTGGATGGATTTTTCCTACTGCATCCAAACAAACTCCGAATGCCAGAAATAATTATGGGGCAGTAAGAGCATGGGGGCTAAGCTCCGTGCTCAAGAAGGAAACAGCCTAGACCACCATCTAAGGTCCCAAAATTTAAGCTAAGTGAGGAAGGAAGTATTTTGCCATAGACAGATGGGATGTTTGCTCAGAAGTAGCAATCATCTAAGGAGTGTGTAACAACTCACCATTCGAACTCCGGCTTGCCGGAGGTGGCAGAATGCGTCGAAGATTCACGGGGCTAAGCTTAATACCGAAGATGTGGGCCCAGCATTTTTGCTGGGCGGTAGGGAAGCGTTCCGTTCACAGTGAAGTTGAACTGTAAAGTTCGATGGAGAGGACGGAAGTGAGAATGTTGGCATGAGTAACCACAAGTCCGATGAGAAATCGGACCGCCGAAAACCCAAGGTTTCCTTGGCAATGAACTTCAGCCAAGGGTTAGGCGATCCTAACTCTTAACCCGAGAGGGTATAGGGGATGGACAGCCGGTTAATATTCCGGCCCTCCTATTTGTTTCGATGGAGTGACGAAGTTTAGTAACTCTAGCGCGTTATTGGATTCGCGTTTTTTCTCTAAGGATTGTTTCTTAGGCAAATCCGGGAAACTGTCTTTAATGACAAATCAAAGGAGTGAATCGAACTCTGGCCTCGGCCAGGGGAAGTAGAGCGAGCAGGCTTCCAAGAAAAACTTCTCAGATTAGACAAATAGGATTCGTACTTAAATCCGAAACAGGTGGGTTCCCATAAAAGTGGGAAGGCGAACGAGTGATTCCTCGTTAAGGAACTAGGCAAAAAAGTGGTCGTAACTTAGGGATAAGACCTGCCCCGATTTATCGGGGCCACAGCAAATGATCTCCGGCGACTGTTTATCAAAAACACAGGTCTCTGCGAACTAGTAATAGGAAGTATAGGGGCTGACGCCTGTCCAGTGCTGGAACGTCAAGCATCGCTTGTTTTGTCCTTATGGGCAAGGCTCGTGATGTAAGCGCCAGTGAACGACGGCGATAACTATAATCGTCCTAAGGTAGCGAAATACCTTGGCAGGTAACTTCTGTCTCGCATGAATGGCGTCACGACTGGAGAACTGTCTCAACGAGGAGCTCGGTGAAATTGCAATATCGGTGAAGATGCCGATTACCTACGGCTAGACGAAAAGACCCCAGAAGCTTTACTGCAACTTGATATTGAGCTTTTGTTTTGGATGCGTAGAATATGTGGGAGACTTTGAAGTCCTGATTTCGGTTGGGATGGAGTCGCCAGTGAAATACCACTCTTTCAAAATAATAGTTCTAACCTCACATAGTGGGGAACAGTATTAGGCGGGTAGTTTAAGTGGGGCACTTTCCACCAAAAAAGTAACGGTGGAGCTTATTAAGGTTGGCTACTTGCCGATGGAAACGGCGAGGATAGGGTAAAGCTATAAGCCAGCTTTATAGCGAGACTTATTAGTCGAGCTATTGCGAAAGCAGAACTTAGTGAACCGACCGCCCTTAATAGAAAGGCGGAAGATTAACAGATAAAAGTTACTCTGGGGATAACAGGCTAGTAGGGTCCGAGAGTCCAAATCGACGACCCTGTTCGGCACCTCGATGTCGGCTCATCTTATCCTGGGGCTGGAGAAGGTCCCAAGGGTTTGGCTGTTCGCCAATTAAAAAGATACGCGAGCTGGGTTCAGACCGTCGCAAGACAGGTTGGTCTCCTATCTGCCGTAGGCGTCGATACTTGAGAGAACTCCTTACTAGTACGAGAGGACCGTAAGGAACCGACCTCTGGTGTACCAGTTGTCCTGCCAAGGACATGGCTGGGTAGCTATCGTCGGGAAAGGATAAGCACTGAAAGCATCTAAGTGCGAAACCTAACTCAAGATTAAGTATCATTAAGGTTCCTGGAAGATTACCAGGTATCCACCTCTGGTGGAATAATAGGCTTCAGGTGTAAGATCTGCGAAGATTTTAGCCAAGAAGTACTAATTAACCGAAGGTGATGACGCCCCTAACTTTAACAAAAAAAAGAGTCTTAAAATTGCTTGGTGGCTATAGCGACAGGGAAATACCCGTTACCATTCCGAACACGGAAGTCAAGCCTGCCAGCGCCTATGGTACTGTCCTATTAAGGGTGGGAGAGTAGGTTGTTGCCAAGCAATTTTAGGGCTTTTTTTAATTGACTTTTATATCTTCTAAGCTTAAAATTTAATCAGTTTTCAGTTTCTTTGTTTTCACTGAAATGATTAAAAATAAAAAAATATTTTGGATAATTTTAGTTTTTACGATTTTAATATTAATCGTTATATTTTTTATTTACAGAGGATTAAATAATGACAATTGTTATAATCAAATAAAAGATGAACAAGAAGAAGGCATTGATTGTGGTGGTGTTTGTTCTGTTACTTGTGAAAGTCTCGATAAAATAGAAATATTATGGATAAAGAAAGTTCAATCGGGGAATGGCAAAGATAATTTTTTGGCACTAATTCACAATCCTAATAATCTTTATGGCATATCAAGTTTTGATTACGAATTTATTGGTTTTAATGAGAATGGAGAACAAATAGTCTCTCGTAAAAACAAAGACTTTATTCTTCCATCTCAAACGAAATACCTATATGAACTAAATATGGATAGAAATGATGGAATAAATAAGATAGAACTTAAGATTTCTAATGAATCATGGCAGAAGTTTTCAATTTATAAGGATCCAACTCTTTCAGTTCTCAGTAAAACAGTTCAAAACATAAATGTTGGTCGTTTTAATCTTGAGCTTTCCGGTAGGCTAGTCAATGACTCTATCTATAACCTAAGAAGCGTTGATATAATGGCAGTTCTTTTCGACAAAAATGATTCTCCAGTAGAACTTGGCAGTAACTATTTGGGAAATATCCAATCAAGAGAGAAAAGAGATTTTAAGATTTTATGGCAATCAAACCTGAAAAGTCAGGAGATTACAAGAATGGATATTTATCCCAGGATCAATATTTTTGAAGATGAAAACTTTATTAAAGATTTTAATTATCAGAAAGTAAATATTAAATATAGTAATGAATAGCAGTAAATTAAAATTAAGACATCTTGCGATAATTCCTGACGGCAATCGTCGCTGGGCAAAAAAGAGAGGATTGCCATCATGGAAAGGACACGATGAAGGCTCAAAGAAAATTGAAGAAATCATAAGAGAAGCTGCCGATCTTGGTATTGATTATTTGACCTTCTGGATTGCTTCTAGGGATAATTTGGCAAAGAGAAGCAAGAAAGAAGTAAGTTTTTTGTATGAACTTTTTCAAAAAGCATTTGAATCGTTACTAAAAAATAAAAAAATTTATGAAGAAGATGTTAAGGTTAGGATTATTGGTTTTTGGAAAAATTCAGTACCAAAAAAATTAGAAAACAGTATATTACATCTCATAGAGGCGACCAAGAGTCATAAAAGTAAACACCTAAGTTTTCTTTTTGACTATGACGGCTTATCAGAGATGATAGAAGGGGTGAAGTTAATAGTGGAAAATGGCCAATCGGAAATTAATTACAACACGATCCAGCAAAAATTAATGACCTCCGAATTACCTCCAGTTGATTTAGTAATCAGAACAGGAGGAGAACCGCACAATAGCGCTGGTTTTATGATGTGGCATACGGCCTACTCTCAATATTATTTTACACCAACATTTTTTCCGAGTTTTGGAAAAAAAGAATTAAAAAAAGCAGTAAAAGATTATCTTGGCCGTGGGCGCAGATTCGGAGCTTAAGTTTATTAAAAGAGGACGATTAGCTCAGTTTCGGTCCAAGACCGACCGTCCTTGGGACGGGGTTACCTGCCTGCCGGCAGGCAGGGAGCGCTATGTGTCTGTTTCTTTTTTACAATGCGCGTGTAGCTCAGTTGGTTAGAGCGTTCGCTTCACATGCGAAAGGTCGTTGGTTCGAATCCGACCACGCGCACCAAATACATTGACTGACAAATCCTGCATCGTCCATAAATCCATCTTAATCCATTTATGTCTACAAGAAAATTATTTCTTGCCTCGATAGTATCTAATGTAATAGACAAACTTATCGAATTTCTTTCTAAATCTCCAAAGGAACTGACAGTTGCTTTTATTCCGACTGCCGCTGACCCGTATGAGAACAAATGGTTCGTGGATAATGACCGCAATAAACTTAAGGAAAGGGGGTTCAACCTAAAAGAGATAGATATAAAAGGAAATAGGAAACAGGAATTATTAGATAAATTTAAAGGTATTGATATTATCTTCGTAGCAGGCGGTAACACTTTTTATTTACTAGAGAAAGCGAAAGAAAGCGGTTTTGATGAGATAGTAAAAGAATCAGTTCAGAAAGGCATTATTTATGTTGGTTCCAGTGCGGGAGCTACTTTCGTTTGCCCCACTATCGAACCCATAAAAACCCTTGATGATCCGTCTAAAGCTCCTTCTCTTAAATCATTTGAAGGATTAAATCTTATAAATTTTGTTATATTACCTCATTTTGGAGAGGAAAAATACAAGACAAAATACGAAAAGATTATAGAAGAATACGAAGATAAAGACTATAAAATTATTACTCTCACCGATAAAGAAGCGATCCTGGTTGAGGATAATAAATACAAAATAATAAAAAGTTTCTAAATGAAATAATAAATGGAATGGCGGGAGTAAAATATATTAAATTAAACCTTAAGAACAAAACTTGCCTCTGTTTGCAATTGACTCCAAACCGCCAATTCTTGAATGATTTGGTTCCAATGAATTTTTAGGTAATCCACCAAGATAAACTGTGCCTGTGGACAACTTATCAACAGAGTGATGTAAAAAAAGTAAATTAAGAAAACAAAAAATAGAAAAATCTCAATACCATCAAGGCTTGGACAAAGCCTATTTTTATTTTTATCTTATATTTACAAAGTGGTTTGACGTGGTAAATAAAATCAGTATAATAGTAAGCAAGTGGGGAGAAGTGGATAAAAGTGGGGATAACTCCAATAAACTGTTGATAACTATATGTTCATAGGCGAATTTCATCACAATCTTGATACTAAGAATAGAATAGCAATTCCAGCTAAGTTTAGATCCAAGCTTGGCGATGGTGCGGTAATTACGAGAGGACTTGATAGTGCCTTAACGATTTATCCTAAAAAAGAATGGTTGGAATTAGCAAAAAAACTTTCATCGCTTTCTATTGTTAAGGCCAATAGTCGCGCATTTAGCCGCTTTATGTTATCCGGAGCCATGGATACGGTGCTTGATAAACAAGGACGGGTTGTTGTACCAGATTATCTGAAAAAGTACGCAAGTATAAATAAAAAAACTGTTATAGTTGGTCTTTTTGACAAAATAGAAATTTGGAGCGAAGAAAAATGGATTAAATACAAGACCAATACCGAAAAAAACAGCAATGATATTGCAGAAAAACTAGGAGAAATTGAAGTTATATAAATTTATTACCGATTGTCATCACTCTACAGCCTACAGGCCACAGTCACTCCCAAAAATGGGAGTAGGCTGTGGAGTGACGACAATTAGGAAAGTGCGAAATAATAATGCATATTCCAGTACTAGAAAGAGAGTTACTAGATTGTTTGAATCTTAAAGAAAATAATAATTTCATTGACTGTACTCTTGGGGAAGGAGGTCATGCAGAAGCTATTCTTAGTAGAAGCGAGAAAAGCTTGGTCTTGGGCATAGAATGGGACGGAGATTTGTTTCGCAAGACACGAAAAAGGCTGGTATCTTACAAAAAAAGATTGATAACGGTAAATGATAATTATCGTAACTTAAGAGAAGTGGTTCGCGGATTTGGTTCTGGTATAAAATTTGATGGGATTTATTTCGATTTAGGAACTTGTCTTTGGCACTATCAGGAATCTATGAGAGGTTTTTCTTTTAAGAAAAACGAGATTTTTGATATGAGGTTTAACGAAAATCTGAAAACAAATGGGGTTGATATTTTAAATAATTGGTCGCGCAAGGAAATAGAAAGAATCTTTCAAAATTATGGAGAAATAAGGGAGGCCGGAAGCCTTGCTCGCTATATCGAAATAAATAGAAAAAAAATTCCCATTAAAACTTCTCAAGATTTTGTTGACCTAATTTATTCTTCGTCTATATCTGGGAAGAGAAAAAAAGATGTTTTGCGTAAGGCTTTTCAGGCAATCAGAATCGAAGTTAATCAAGAACTTGAAAATCTTAAAGAAGGACTCAACCAAGCCGTTGATGTTCTCGATAGTCATGGTGTTATCGCAGTAATAACTTATCATTCTTTGGAGGATAGAATAGTAAAAAATTTCTTCAATAATTCTGTTAAGCTCAAAGTGATAAATTCTAAACCAGTACGACCAGGAATTTTAGAAAAGAGATTCAATCCAAGCTCTAGAAGCGCAAAGTTGCGTTTTGCTCACAAAACAGTTAATTAGTTTCGTGTAGGTTAGCGCTTAATTATGTCTCCTCTTGTTTCTAACATAGACAAACAAACAATAAGAGATAAAAAACACGACAAAGGCTTTGATTTCGTGGTACTTAATTTTGTTATCGGAGTAATTTCTGTTGTCCTATTGATTGGCTATGCAATTACTATTAACAGTAATGCGGGGAGCAGTTTTGAATATGACAATTTAGTGAACAAAAAAGAAACACTTAAAGAAGTTATAAGAAAATCATCGAAATCTATCAATGACCTGATGATTCCAGCGAAGATTCAGGCCAGAGTTCAGGGCAACATGATTCGAACAGAGAAAACAAGTTACTTAAGAGAAGTAGATCGGCAAGTGGCGATTGTATTAAAAAATAATTAATCGGATTCTTTGTTATGATGACACCTCTTAGTGGCTTAATTAACAAGCAATTTGCTTGGCGTAGCAATGTTTTGGTTGTTATAATTTATGTATTTGGCATCCTTATTCTGGGACGCCTTTTTGTTTTGACTGTAATAAAACATGATATTTACCAAAACCAGGCAGAAAATCAGAAGAATTTATCAATAATACAAAGAACAAAAAGAGGAGAAATTTATTTTGACAATAAAGGAGAATTGTTTTCGGCAGCAATCAATAAGCAATGGCCAATGGTGTACGCTGAACCATCAAGAATTAAGACAGATCAAAGAAAAAATATTGCCACAGAATTATCAAAAATTTTAAATATAAGCGAAGATGAAATTTTAAAGAAAATTTCTGATCCCAAAGATCCGTTTGAATTAATAAAAAATAAATTATCAGAAACGGAAATCAGCGCCATAGCAAAGCTAAACATAAACGGAATCAAAACAAAGAATGACGAAATTAGGTATTATCCCGGAGGAAAACTTGCCTCTCATGTTGTGGGTTTTCTTGGATACAGCGGAGATAATAGAATTGGCCAATATGGAATTGAGGAATATTACGAGAAGTCTTTGTCTCAAGAGAAGATGGCGGAAAACATAGGTAATGATCCAAACGTCAATCTAACCGGCGAGAATTTGGTGCTTTCAATTGATTCTAATATTCAACTCTTTGTTGAAGAGGAACTTGAAAAAACTGTTAAGACATATAATGCCTCGGAAGGAACTGTTATTATTATGGAACCAAAAACAGGCAAAATTATGGCAATGGCAAACTATCCGAATTTTGATCTCAATGAATATGCCAAAGTTAATAATTTAGATGTTTTGGTCAACAGTGCAATTTCAACCGTATATGAGCCTGGGTCGGTCTTCAAGCCCTTAATTATGGCGATGGCATTGGATCAATGGAAAATTAATCCATTAACCACGTACAACGATACAGGATCAGTGAAAATAGGCGGTTATACTGTATATAATGCGGATAAAAAACAATACGGGGTTCAGACCATGACACAAGTCTTGGAAAAATCTCTAAACACAGGAGTAATTTATGTAGAAAAATTATTAGATCAATCTTTAATAAAACAATATTATAAGAATTTTGGCATTGGAGAAAAAACAGGCATTGATTTGGCTGGAGAAGCCAGTGGTAATATGAATAACCTAGATAGCGGTCGTGATATAAATTTCGCAACAGCTGCTTTTGGTCAGGGGATTTCGGTTACGCCATTGCAATTATTAAGAGCCATTGGGGCAATAGCAAACAATGGTATTATTGTAAAACCGTATATTGTTGAAAGAATCTTTAAAAATGATAATATTCAAGAAGACGTAATTGATTATGCTAGTTCTTCAAAAAGAATCATTTTTCCAGAGACATCAAATTATCTGACCTCTATGTTGGTAAGTGTTACCGAAAATGGTACCGGAAGAAAGGCAAAAATTCCTGGATATTGGATTGCCCTTAAAACTGGAACAGCCCAAATTCCCTCTAAGGAGAACGGAGGATACAGCAGTGACGAGACAATCCATACAATTGTTGGATTTGCGCCAGCCTACAATCCAAGATTTATTATTTTGGCTAAAGTTGATCGTCCTCAAGGCGTAAGGTTTGCGGAAGGATCAGTAACACCGCTTTTTAGAAATATTGCCGAATATCTCTTAGGTTACTTAGAAATATCGCCTGAAAGATAAAATTTATTTTCATGCTACGAAAAACATTAAAACACATATTAAGAGTATCTTGTAAATTGGCGATTTTACGCTACAAACCTTTCATAATAGCCATTACTGGTAATACAGGAAAAACATCGACAAAGGAAGCGGTATTTTTAATTTTAAAGGAGAAATTTTTTAGTGTCGGAAAAACAAGAGAAAACTTCAATACAGACATAGGTGTTCCTCTAAGCATTCTTGGTCTCAGCGATGCGAAGAGAAATATTCTTGGATGGGCAAGAAATTTTATATTAATTTTAAAAACAATTACATTTGGGGAAAAGAGCTTTCCTAAATATTTGGTATTAGAGCTTGCAGCAGACAAGCCGGGAGAGATAGAATATTTCGTTAGGTTTTTACCAATCAATATCGGTATAGTAACTGCAATAGGTGAAAATCCTGTCCATCTTCAATTTTTTCCTAGTAAAGAAAGTTTGATTAATGAAAAAAGTTGGCTAGTAAGGGGCGTCAAGGATGGTGGTGTGATTCTAAATTATGACGATAAGGATGTTTTAGAAATGAAGAGTTTTATTAAAAAAGGTGTTGAAATTTCAACTTATGGCAAAAATGATAATGCTCAGGTCCGATTTAAAATAGACGACTTTTTTTATAATCAAGAAACAGGCAGTTATATTACAAACGTAGAGTTTAAGTACGAAAAATTTACGAAGCGAGCATCTTTTAATAATCTATTAGGAGATGGTTATATCTACGCTGTATGTGCAGCTGTTTGTTTTGGATTAAAAATTGGTAATTCTCTAGATAAAAGCATTAGAATATTACAGGAAAAATTTCATTCTCTTCCTGGAAGGATGTCAGTAATATCTAGTCGAAAAAAATTTACAATTATTGATGATACATACAATGCATCACCGCTCTCTTATGTGAATGCACTTAATGCGGTCGAGGTTATTAACGTCAACAACAGAAAATCTAAAAAAATTCTTGTTTTAGGTGACATGTCAGAGCTTGGCAAAGAAACCAACGATATCCACTCAAAAATACTAAAGAAAGCCATTGGTATTGGCGATAAACTAATACTTATTGGTGATTCTATGCATCTTGCTTCGAAAAAAAATAGAAATAAAACCAAAAAAAATCTTAAACAAGAAATCTATTTAGAAAAAAATAGCACGAATGCCTTCGAGCGTTTATTAAAAATCGCGTCCAAAGATGACATTGTGCTAGTAAAAGGATCTCATAGAATGGATATGAGTAAAGTAGTGGAACTTTCCAGATCGATGTGATATACTAACCATAATCTTTGACCTACACCTGAAAGCCCCCATCGTCTAGTGGTTAGGACACCAGGTTCTCAACCTGATAACAGGGGTCCGACTCCCCTTGGGGGTACAAAAGAGAAGCAACAGCGATAATTAGTAAATTTTCTCTCTACGATATAGTCAATAAAAACGAGCACTTTAGACTAAATGGATTGACATGTATTTAACAAAAGGATATTGTTTGAGATTCAAATAATAATATCAATAATATGTCAAGAATGAACACGAGCTTCTTGGGATTAAGATTTATAATGGTTGATTTGCAGGAGATTATTAATAATGCGAAAAAGAAAGAGTTTTTTAAACAAAAAGCCGTTCAATTGGTAACCCTTAATCCGGAAATGATAGTTGAAGCAAGACGAAATGAGTTATTTAAAAAAGTACTAATAAAATCCAAATGGATAGTTCCTGACGGTATTGGCATAGTCTTAGCTATGCGTTTTTTGTCTGCACATAAAAAAGAAAATTTTCATAAACACTTAATCTCAAAAAGAATAGCAGGAGTTGATTTAATCTATGAATTGGCAAAAAACTTACAGACAAATGGCAGGTTTTTTTTATTTGGAGGTACTAATGGGGTGGCAAAAAGAGTTTCTATAAATTTACAAAATTTTTTTCCACATATAAGGATTACTGGAACAGAGCAGGGATATAACTTTAAAGACAAAGATATAATAGACAAAATAATAAAAACTAAACCAAATATTCTTCTTGTTGCTCTTGGGAGCCCAAAACAGGAATTATGGATTAACGAAAATTTACACAAAATGCCAAGCGTAAAATTAGCAATAGGAGTTGGTGGTGCATTTGATTATATTTCTGGAAAAGTTAAGCGAGCACCTTTATTTATAAGGAAAATCGGATTGGAGTGGATGTGGAGGTTATTAAAACAACCATGGAGAATTCGAAGAGTTTTTAGTGCAACAATTTCTTTTACATGTATCATATTAAAAGAGAAATATTTCAACTCAAATAAAGCACAAATATGAAAATTTACTTTATAGGAATAGGGGGCATAGGAATGAGTGCTCTAGCTCGTTATTATAAGACACAAAAACACATTATTAGTGGTTCTGATTTATCAAGATCAGAAATAATCAACGATTTAATTGAGGAGGGATTTGCAGTTAAAATTGGAAAACACAATGGTCAAAACATTACAAAAGACATTGATTTAGTAGTTTATAGCGCGGCTATTCTTGATAAAAATCCGGAACTAAAAAGAGCTAGAGAACTTGGAATTGTAGTTAAAAGGTACTCTACTGTACTTGGAGAATTGACGAATAAATATTATTCTATTTGCGTTGCGGGTGCTCACGGAAAAAGCACTACTACGGCCATGCTATCTCTGGTACTGATTCGCGCAGGGTTAGATCCGACAGTAATTATCGGAACAAAATTGAAAGAATTTGGTAATAGTAATTTTCGTAATGGAAGAAGGAAAATAAGCGCTAATTTTAAAAAACCAATTCTTATTTTAGAAGCAGATGAATGGAGTGGGTCGTTTTTAAATTACGCTTCCGATATAGCGATAATAACGAATATCGAGAAAGAGCACTTAGATTATTATAAAAAATTTAAAAATGTAGTTAATGCATTCAAGGTCTTTTCTTCTCACGTGAAAAAGGGAGGAATGCTAATTCTTAATAAAGATAGCAAAGGAGTCTTAAAAATGGTTGAGAGTTTATCGGCAAACGATGAAGTAAAGAGGTTTTTTTATCATCTGGACGAAAAAGATAATAAGGAAATAGTAAAGTTTTTGAATATTCCCGGAAGACACAATCGCTCTAATGCCTTGGCTGTTATTACAGCTGCTACCGTTCTGGGCATTAAGAAAGAACTGATCTTTGAAGCAATTGCCAGCTATCAAGGATCATGGAGAAGGTTTGAAGTATCAGAAAAATCTATTAAGGACAAAAAAATTACCATCATAAATGATTATGCCCACCATCCTACTGAAATTATAGCGACCATTCAGGCAGTAAAGGAAAAATATCACAAACAGAAAATTCACGTACTTTTCCAACCGCATCAAAGACAAAGAATGTTTTATTTATTCAAGAGTTTTATAAGTGCTTTTGACGGAACTGACAATTTAATGATAATTGATATCTATGAAGTCGAAGGACGAGAGAAAAACAATATTGAAATTGGTAGTAAAGAACTGGTTGTTGCTATAAATGAAAGATGGAATAAGAAAGGATTGGGATTAAATGTGGCTAAGTATTTGGAAGGAAAATTATCAGAAATTGCTCAACTGGTTTTGGAAAGCGCAAAAGACAATGAAATTCTTATAATTATGGGAGCCGGTGATATCTGGGAAATTAATAAGTATTTTTGATTCAAAAGAGGAATTTTGCTTAAAAACATTCCCTTTTTTGTTTGTCTTAGTCAATTTTTATGATAAAATTGAGACAATAAAATGGATTCTATAATAAAAAAAGAAAAAAAATTTCTTTCTGTTGTTTGTTTTTCCTTATTAACGTTTTTTTTGCAATTATACATTTTTCATCAAGTATTTGCCATTGGTTTGACTTATGACGACCCAGATATACCAGTTATTTACGATCGCGCTTCTTGGGAAAATACACCTCAATTAAAAAATCTGTTAATTCCAAAAGGTTATCAAGAATTTTCTTCAAAGAGCCAAAATTCTCCTAGTTATTACCCTCTGTCTAGGATTATTATTTATGACAATGATTGTCAATTATATCTATCTGATGGAACTAGAAATCAAAATTGCAATTCCATTAACCAGGATCCAATACCTATCATTCAGGGCATTTATCGCTATCATACTATCAATAAAAAACTTGATGATATAGGATATAATTTCATAATAGGATGGGATGGAAGGATTTTCGAAGGACGTTATGGTGGCAATGATGTAGTTGGTTTTCATTCTGACATTGATCAAGACTGTAATAATTGGAATATCGGAAGTATCGGCATTTTACTTTTAGGGAACATAAAAGAAGGAGGATTTTCTCCTGAGATGGAGAATAGTCTGTCTAAATTAATCGGTTGGCTGGCGGCAACAAATAATTTTGACATAAATGGTACGAAAGAAACTGGTTATGTTTGGCAATACTTAAAAAACGATGAACTGGGTGAAAAAAAATGCGACTTAAATAAGGGAAAATTCAAGGAAATTGTGGAAAAATCAACAATTTCTTATTATAAAGATTTATTGGGAGATGGTGAGTTAGGAAAGAAGATTGATATTTTAAGTATTAAATCGCAATCATCGCTGTTTGCTGAGAAATTTAATAAATATCTTTATAAATCAGAAGAAGATTCCGGGATTTGGTCAATAACAAGTGGCGAAAGAAAAGAAGAAGCAAAAGTTGGACACAGAATTATTGCTATTCAAAATAATCAATTAAATTATTTTCCAATAGCGAATAAACCAATTATATCAAAAGGGACACTATTTAAACTAAGAGAAAAAGATAACCCCTATTTATTAAAAGATGGTTTTTGTTATGAAATTTTCTCAAGCAAAATTTTTAAAGAATGGGGATTTAAAGAAGAAAACATATCTTATGCAGATATTCGCAATGTTGGTAATTGTGATTTTGGTTTTTATTTATCGTACAAGCCGGGATCTTTGATTGGTGGAGATGTTGACGGAAGAGTTTATTTGGTGAATCAAAACAATACGATTTCTCATATTACTTCACCTCAAATTTTTAATAAACTTGGATTTAAATGGAAAAATATTATTCAGATTCCTGAACGAGAAATTAGTATGTTCGTAGAAGATAAACCAATATTATTTCCAACCGGTACAATCATAAAGGGTTCTGGGCAAACGGTTTACTTAGTTGTATCAACTTATATAAAACCAATACCCAACCCATCTGTTTTTCTATCGAATAAACTTGATTGGAGACAAATAGTATATGTAAGTGATGAAGAAATGAATTATTATACAATAACAGATCCACTAAAATATCCTGATGGTTTTCTTCTTGAATCGTCTAATGATCATGATTTATATTTTCTTGCGAGCGGGAGAAGGAATAAGATATCCGCTGACTTAACTAAATATTTAGACACCAATGATAAAGATAGAATCATCTTATCAGATAGGGATATTTATGCCTATCCATTAGGGATAGAAGTAAAAAACAAGGATGATGTTGAAAAATTAAGAACAATTATTAATTTCAGAAATGAAAATTTTCTTGATATAGCAAAAAATAATCATTGGCTTGATGAGTTTGCCAGTAAGAAAATAAAAGTCGGATTATTTGCAATCGGTGCCAATCAGGATATATCGATCAAGGCAGATAGCGACTACACTGTTTATAAAGATAATATTCTTAGTTCTCAAGAAAAAATGGAAACGATTTATAAAATTAAAACAAAAGAGGTCAAAAAAAATATAAAGTTTGTGTCAAAAAATGGAAATGTCATTTTTGAAATTTTAGATAACAAAAAACCAAAAGACAGTATTGGCAAAAAATACAGAGGGAGCCTAGAATTGGTCAGACAAGATACGATTAACAACTTGAGTAAGTACTGGTTAGTCAATGAATTATTTCTCGAAGATTATTTGCGTGGTATTGAAATCGAAAATATTGGGACAATACCTGAAAATCTAATCAGTGCAATTAACATTATTCATAGGAGTTATGCACTTTATTATTCTGAGAAAGAGGGCGGAAGATATAAAGATATGCCATTTGATTTGAATTTTAAAGAAGGTAATATATTATACAAGGGGTATGAGGCGGAAGAACAAGTAGAAAAATTAGAGATGATAGATAAAACAAGGGGCATGGTCTTATTGTACAACAATGATGTAGCGCTACCGCTTTATGTCAAAGACAATTGTGGAATAAGTCGTGACGCAAGAATTGTTTTTGGGAGTTTTTATAATCAATTTCCTTATTTATGGGGTGGCATTAATGATCCTATAAACACAAAACATCTAGTTGATTGTGATAGTGATAATTCTGGGGTCGGATTAAGTTTAGCTGGCGCAGAAACACTTGCTCTCCAAAACAAAAACTACAATCAAATACTTGAATATTATTACCCGTCTACCAGAGTTCAGAAAGTTTATTAATTAACAAATGAAAACGAGAAAAATATTTATAAATTCTTTCATAGGTCTTTGCCTAGCATTATGTGCTTTTATTGGGTTTGTTTTTCTTAGGACTAGTTTTACTTTCAGCAAAATTAGCGCTGATTCTTCAGGTAAAGAAGCGCCAATTTACTTTCTGCCAGAACTTGAGGATTTGCCGAGCAAAGACAATAATCAATTGACCTTTTTATTATTAGGGCAAAGAGGCGAAGGACAACCATTTGGTGGTTTATTAACAGATTCATTGATTGTTCTTAATTTAAATAAAAAAAATGGAAAGATTGCTGTTTTATCACTACCCAGAGACTTATATGTGCCAGTCCCCAATTCTGCGAAAAAGGACAAGCTTAATGCAGTATACGCTTGGGGCTATGAAAAGAATGGAGTTGGTTTAGCTATGAATTATATTAAGGATACGATTTCTCGCATTACCGGTTTGTATGTGGATAACGCAATTGTTATAAATTTTGACGGGTTTGAGAAATTCATAAATGCTATTGGAGGCATTACAATAGAGCTCAAAGAAGATTTTATAGAAGACAAGCAATGGTGGTGCGATGAAAATGGTAAGAATTGCCGGGCCTTTGTTGTTCCAAAGGGAAAAAATATTTTAGATGGCGAAAAGACGTTGTTTTATATACGATCGCGCTTTTCTTCAAGTGATTTTGATAGAGCTCGTCGACAACAACAGGTACTTTTGGCCGTTAAAGAAAAACTATTTTCTCTAGGATTTTTGGCTAATCCATTAAATGTTGTTAAAATGCTTGATTTGTTGGAAAATAATATAAGAACAGATGTTAAAACATCAGATATTAGTAAGCTTATTGATTATTATCAGAGAGAAAAGATAGATTTTAACGATATGACTAATTATGTTTTTGACAATGGACCCGACGGTTATCTTGATGCAAAGTATGTTAACGGTATTTATATATTGGTTCCTAGGACAGGTGATTTTACGGCTATTCGTGAAAAATGTTTGGAGCTAGTTGAATAATATAAATTTTTTGAACAATATCCTTTAAAATGAAAAGCAAAAATAAGATTTTCAAGATTGTCGAAATTGTTTTAATGTGCGTATGTCTTTTTTTAGGTGGCTTTTTTTTAGGAAAATCATCTTTCCCTTTGTTTTTTAGCTCGAAAATCAATGAAAAGGAAACGTTGCATACAAAAGTCGACCTCAGTATTTTTTGGCAAGTTTGGGATATAATAAGACAAAAATACAAAGACGCAGATAAATTAGATGATCAGAAAATGATTTATGGATCTGTGAGTGGATTAGTTGATTCTCTCGGTGATCCGTATAGTGAATTTATGACCCCTGATTTAAGTAAAAGATTCTTAGAGGATATAAAAGGAACGTTTGAAGGAATTGGAGCTGAAATAGGTATAAATAAAAACAATAAGCTTACCATCATAGCTCCGCTAGAGGGAACGCCTGCGCAAAGATCTGGATTGAAAAGCGGTGATGAAATTATTCAAATAGATAACAAAATAACCACAGATATGACACTAGAGGAGGCAGTTAGTCTTATTCGAGGAGAAAAGGGGACTAGGGTGAAGCTAATCATCCTTCGTGCCGACAATAGCAAAGAGCAAGAAATTAATGTTACTAGGGACACCATTAAGGTTCCTGTAGTTTCAGTGTCGATTTTAAATGATGACATAGCACACATTAGACTTTTTAATTTTACTGAAAATTCTCCTCAAGAATTCGGAGAAATTAGTCAAAAAGTTCTGCAATCATCAGCAAAAAGAATACTACTAGATCTAAGAGGTAATCCTGGCGGATACTTAGATGCTGCTGTAGATATTGCAGGTTGGTTTTTAGATACTGGAGATGTTGTTGTTATCGAAGATCAGGGAAAATTAGGACAAAAAAAATATTTTGCAAATGGACGTTCCGTGTTTAAAAATTGGCCGATGGTTATTCTGATAGACAGCGGATCTGCATCTGCCTCAGAAATCTTAGCTGGGGCTCTCAGAGATAATCTTAAAACGAAACTTATTGGAGTAAATAGTTTTGGCAAGGGATCGGTCCAGGAGATGGTTAATCTTGATAAGGGTGCATCACTTAAAATAACCGTTGCTAATTGGCTAACTCCAACAGGAATCTCGATTAGTAAAGCAGGCTTAAAACCGGACATTGAAGTGGAAACCGGCTCGAGCGATACAATAGAAAAACAGGATCTCCAATTAGAAAAAGCGATTAATATTTTGAAATCGTATTAATTTTAAATTTATTTCTTTAATATTATTAAAATGAAAATAATTTTACTAAAAGATCATCAAAAATTAGGTAAAAAGTTCGACACAAAAGAAGTCAAGATAGGTTACGCGAGAAATTTTTTAATCCCGAACAAAATTGCAATACCAGTAAATCAAAATTCATTGAAACATATAAAACTTTTAAAGGAAACAGAAACAGAAAATGGTCGTATTCAGGCAAAGGACTTCGATCAATTGTCATTAAAATTAAAAAGTTTAAAAATAGAAATTATTAAAAAAACTAATCCAGAAGGAAAGCTATTTGCAGCTGTTAATGATGTTGATATCAAAAAAGCAATAAAAGAAATAAATATAGACATTAATTCTAAGACTAAAATTATTTTTCAGGACCCGATTAAAACAGTCGGGGATCATGAAATTAGCCTATTGTTTGGTAACAAAAAAATCCCCCTGAGAATAAATGTCAAAGCTCAAGAGGAAGATAAAAAAAGAAAAAACTAGATGACGTCGATAATCTTTTTTATTTTTTTCTGACCGTCGAATCCTAAGCATTTCTTGGTGCGAAAAGCAACAGATCCTTCTTTAGTAGTATAAAGTGTATCATCTCTGCCCTTGAATACGTTCTTTCCTGGGAGGATTTTACTTCCGCGCTGTCTTACTAAAATAGAACCTGGTTTGGTTTTTTGACCGGAGAATAACTTAATTCCTAAGTATTTCGGATTAGTGTTTCGGCTTATGCCAGTTGTTTTTTTACCACCACGATGGGCCATGTTTTTGAGATTAGTGATATATTAATTCATCTATTGTATATCATTTTTTAGAAAAAGCAAGAGGATAGACTGCTTTATGATTAAGCCAAAAGATCGCTACAAGTTTACCTATGAACTGTTTTTAATTTTTCTTTTATTTTCTTTTTTAGTGGGGTTTTATTTTTTAATAATACCATGCAAAAACAAAAAGATCGTTATTTTAGATAAAAAAAATAAGCCCAATGAATTTTTAAGTAAAATTTCAACTAATCACGAACAAAATAAAACAATACTCTTCGCAAGTATTAATGGAAAGCTATACTATCGTGCTGATTGTCAAAGTCTCAATAAAATAAATAGTGAAAACACAATTTGGTTTCTGAATAAACAGGAAGCCATAGATTCAGGATATCAATATCGACCGACAAAAAATTGTCCCGCATTATAATAAATTATTGATTAAGATGAGTTGACTTTGTGGCTTTGTCGAGTTATGATTAGTAGAAGCGTGTGCGCCCATAGCTCAATTGGTAGAGCAATAGCCTTTTAAGCTAGTGGTTGCAGGTTCGATTCCTGCTGGGCGCAAGCTTTTTCTTTAGACTTTCTTTAAAAGAGGGGGCGGGGTGCTGGAGTGGTTGAACAGGCCGCTCTCGAAAAGCGGTACCCGCGTAAGCGGGTCGTGGGTTCGAATCCCACCCCCGCCGTTTCTGACTTTATCTTTATGAGCAAAGGACAGAAAATGGATCTTTTGGTCGTTTTGACGGGAAAAAGATATTATGATTAATAACAAAGAATTGTTTTTAAAACCTCCGGTAGTGGTGGTTCTGGGTCATGTTGATCATGGCAAGACCAGTCTTTTAGATTATATTAGAAAGACAAATATTGCCGAAAAAGAAACAGGTAAAATTACTCAACATATTGGTGCGTGTGAAGTAGAGTTTAGAGATAAAAAAATCACTTTTATAGACACTCCGGGACATGAAGCATTCTCTCAAATGAGATCTTGTGGTGCTCAGGTAGCCGATATGGCCTTAGTGGTAATAGCGGCAAATGAAGGAATAAAGCCACAGACCAAAGAAGTTTTAAAACAAATTCAAGAAATAAAACTACCGTATATCATAGTAATAAACAAATCGGATCTTTTAGATCAAAATGGCAATCTTCAGAGAATAGAAAAACAATTACAAGAAGAAAATGTTCAGACAGAATCATGGGGAGGAGATGTTCCTCTTGTTAAAACCTCGGCGAAAACTGGCGAAGGAATTGATGAGTTATTAGACACTATACTGATTTTAGGAGAGCTATTAACGAATGATAAGAAAATAGAACAATCAAAAGATAATAAATTTATCGGGGTTGTAATAGAAACAAATATTAGCGAAAACAAAGGTATAGGAGCAATCTTTTTAGTTCGAGAAGGAGAAATAATGCTAGGAGATGTGATTGAGTCGAAAAACCAATCTATAAAAATAAAAAAAATATTAGATTGGCAAAATAAAGCTATAAAAAAAGCAGTCGCATCACAACCAATCCAAATCCTTGGATTCAAGAACGTTCCCGAAATAGGAGAAATTTTCAAGGACTTTTCTACGGAAAACAGCAAGGCTTTTTCAACTAATCAGAATGATTTTAAGTGTAAAGACTTAAGGATTTGTAACTTTGATACCGCGACCGAAGAAGAGAGATTAAAACGAGAAATTAGATTAATCGTCAAAACAGATGTTTATGGCTCTCAATCAGCGATAATAAAAACCTTAGAAATTATATCAAAAGAACTTGAAGTTTGTTTCGTAGTTATTAAACAGTCATTGGGTAATATTTCAGAATCTGATTTAAAATTGAGCCAATCTACTAAAGCGAATATTTTAGGTTTTCGAATCAAGACACCAGGAAATTTAATCAACGTTGCTGATAGAATGAAAGTGAGGTTATTGCTTTGTGATATAATATATAATATCAAGTCGTTAATAGAAGACTTGATTAAGGAAAACCCAGAAGAGCAGAATAGAAAAACAAAGGGGAAATTAGAAATATTAGCAATTTTCCGTAAAAAATCAGCGGGGGAAAAGAAAAAAACAGCTAATAAGATTATTCTTGGTGGAAAAATTATTGAAGGAGAACTGATGCGTGGGAGTTTTGTGGAGATTCAGAGAAATAATCAAACAATCGGAGAAGGGAAAGTTTTGGAAATAGAAAAAGGAAGACAATCAGCGGCAAAAGTCATTAAAGACGAAGAGTGTGGAGTCTTATATGAAGGAAACGGGGAAGTAAAAGTCGGTGATTTGATGATTATTTTCTAATAAACCAACAATGTCAAAGCGTATTAATCAAGTTAACGATTTAATTCGACAAGAATTAGGACAGATCATTCTTAAAGAAGCGGACTTTATCAATAAACCATTAATAACAATAACCAAAACGGAAACGTCCGTTGATTGTAGATATTCAAAAGTTTTTATTACGGTTTTACCCGAAAGTGAAACAAAAATAGTCATAGAAGGATTAAACAAAAACATTTATTCTATTCAAAAAACGCTTGATAAGAGATTATACATGAGGCCTGTTCCTAAAATCAGGTTTTTATTAGATATACAAGGAGAAAAGTTAGGTGTTTTAGATGGTTTGTTTAAGCAATTATAGTTACAATAAATTGAATTCAACCTCGTATAGCTGGTCACTTAAATCAAGGTCTATTTTTTAAGCTTTGGCCTGGTGGCCGAGTGGTTAGGCAAGGGTCTGTCCCAGAATCACTTGATTTTCGGCCTGGTGGCCGAGTGGTTAGGCAAGGGTCTGCAAAACCCTGTATATGGGTTCGATTCCCATCCAGGCCTTGCCGAAAATAGTGATTCGGGATCCCGAAATTCTAATTCCAGTATGCCCTGCCTACCCTGACTGCCGTCAGGCAGGCGGAATAGAAGTTTCTGGGACAAAACCCTGTGTATATGGGTTCGATTCCCATCCAGGCCTTACGTTTCATTTGCCGCGGTGGCGGAACTGGTATACGCGAAAGACTTAAAATCTTTTGGGCTTATGTCCGTGTGGGTTCGAGTCCCACCCGCGGCATGATAGTGATAAAATTTCACCAAAATTTAAATTTATCTAGTCATTAACGGACTTAATTAATGATTAGTGATTTTTTGCTTTGTTTTCATCTTGATTTTATTTTGGCAAACAAGCAATAAATAAAATTAATTCAACATATTTTTGTAATTGATCTAAGCTCGGGTGGTGGAATTGGTATACACACAGGCCTCAGAAGCCTGGTCCGTAAGGACGTGCAGGTTCAAGTCCTGTCCCGAGCACACGCTCCATTAATATTAAATAAAATGATTAACAATATAAAAAGCAATGTTAATATAATTAAACAAAATGATTAACAATATAAAACATAATTCACAAAACAATATAAGAAGCAATGTCGCAAAAGAAAAACACATAAAAATTATATCTCTTGGTGGATTAGGGGAAATAGGTAAAAATATGATGGTTTTTGAGTACGAAAACGAGTGCATTATTGTCGACATAGGGTTGCGTTTTCCTGAAGTAGAAGATATGCCAGGAATAGATTTTATTATCCCTAATATTCAATATTTTCAAAAAAATAAGAAAAGAATTCAGGGAATTTTCTTTACGCATGGTCATCTTGATCATATCGGCGCTATTTCTTATTTGATAAAGGACTTAGAGCATCCACCACTTTATGCTACTCCACTAACTAGGGGATTAATTTTGAAGAGACATGAGGAATTTCCGAACCTAGCTCCATTAAATATTAAAACAATAAAAATCAACGATCCGATAAGATTGGGACAATTTACGATAGAAGCCTTTCACCAAAATCACAACATACCTGATTCGGTTGGTTTATCAATAGAAACTCCAGTGGGAAGAATTATACATACCGGTGATTTTAAATTTGATTTTGAGCCAATAGCAGATAAACCAGCAGATCTAGCATCAATAGCTAGATTTGGACAAAAGGGAGTATTATTATTAATGTCTGATTCTACTGGCTCAGAGAAGGAGGGTCACACAATTACCGAGAAGGGAATTCAGGATAATCTAGAAACAATTTTTGAAAGTTCTTCGGGACGCTTAATAATTGCAACATTTTCGTCGCTCATAACAAGAATTCAAGAAATTATTAATTTGTCCGAGAAACACGGACGAAAAGTAGTACTTGAGGGTTATAGCATGAAAAGCAATGCGCAGATTGCTCAAGACCTAGGGTATATCAAATTCAAAAAAGGAACTTTGATTAGCGCGAAACAAGCGATTAAACTTGAATCAAGCAAGGTAACTATTATCTGTACTGGAGCTCAAGGAGAATCAGGGGCAGCGCTTATAAGAATTGTATCTGGCGAACACCATTATTTTAAAATACAAAATCATGATACTCTAGTGTTGTCTTCTTCAGTAATTCCTGGCAATGAAAGAGCTGTCCAGGGGTTAAAAGACGATATCTGTCGCCAGGGTGCCAAGGTATATCACAATCAAATGATGGATATTCACGCTGGTGGACATGCGCAGATAGAAGATTTAAAAATGATGATTAGCTTGGTGAAGCCAAAGTTTTTTATGCCGGTTCATGGAAATTTCTCGATGCTAGTAAATCATGGACAAATAGCTCAGGAATTGGGCATGGATCCAAAAAATATTCTAGTTGGACAAAACGGAGAAGTCATAAATTTAGAGAGAAACAGAATATATAAAACTGAACAGCGAGTTGCGGTTGATTATGTTATGGTTGATGGTTTGGGAGTAGGGGATGTTGGTCAAATTGTTTTACGGGATAGAAAGACTATGGCTCAAGATGGTATGTTTGTTATTGTGGCTATTATTGATACTAATGCTCATAAAACTAAAGATAATATAGATATTATATCTAGGGGATTTGTGTATCTGAAAGAATCAAAAAAACTCTTGAATGATACAAGAGTTCTAGTCAAAGAGTTACTCAACAATGAATTGGCTCCTGGAAGGAGCGTAAATGCGACCCACTTAAGGGAAATACTTAGGGAGAAGGTTGGTAGCTTTCTTTTCGAACAAACGAGGAGACGACCAATGGTGTTGCCGGTGATTATTGAGGCTTAATTGCTACTTTGCAATTAGAAAAAGTTAGTTAAGTTTGGCTGATTAATTTTTTAAACTCTTCTCGAACATCGGGATCAGATGGGTCTATTTTTAGTTCTTTTGCAAGAAAATAAGATATCCAATTACCGATAACAATAGAATTTATAATTTTTTCAAAAGGCGTGAAGCCTTCTATTTTTATTATATTTGCACCAAATCCTTTTCTTTTTAACATATCAATCGATAATCTCATTCTATTTTTTACCTTAATATGGTCATCGTCATCGATAAGACTGAGAATATGAAATTTTTTTGACCATGTTATTCCTTGCCCGTGCATAAATTCATTATGATTAATTTCTGGAAAAACATTCCAAAATGCAGGCACTTTAGCATTTTCGTTTAATAGAGCTTTCCAAAAAATCGCGGAAGCCTTATTCTCAATACTAGCATAAACTAAAGGTACCTTGTCTATAAGATTTTTTGCGATGATTTTGGCTTGTGGAACAAAATTTTCTGGAACAATAACTGATTTAATCTCTAGACTCTTTTCGTTGTGAGGTTTTATTTTAAGACTATCAAATAATCTTTTTAGAATACAGATCTGTTCGATAACAGACATGCGTGGTTCAATGTCCTTTGTTAATATTTCAATAAAAGGAACCTTTTCTTTTAACGATCTAGTTTTCAATATTCCACCGCTAGACAAAACAACAGCAGGTAATCCATTTCTTATCGCAACATCATAGGCAGAAACAATTTCTTCTGTATTTCCAGAATAGGACACGCATATAATAAGCGTATCTTTATCAATTAGTCTTACGGGTAATTCATAATTTCTATGAATGCGAATGGGATAGAACTTTTTAAGAAACTCTGCGGCTAATGCAGATCCACCCATGCCGCAAACAAGAATGTTCTTAAATTTTCTATCAAAACCAATGCCATCAAAATTTCTCTCAAGCCCAGATTTAATCTGGAGAGGAAAATCTAATATATTTTTTTCTATTATGTGTTTTTTTTTGCTCATTAAAACAAGTAGTAAATAACCACTTATGTGCTTTTTTTATTCATTAAAATAAAAAATAATCACTTACGTGCTTTTTTTTATTCATTAAAATAAAAAATAATCACTTTTTTACCCTCCTTGTCTCTATGTACCAGTTTTCAACAGAAGCAAACCTATCAGCAGGTAAATTTATTTTAGTTGTTTTTATTCCTTTTATTTTATCATTAACAACATAAAGGTATTTTGGGCTATACAGAAAGACGGCAGGAATATCTTTGGTTATTTGACTTGACAGATCTCCATATAATTTTAATCTTTTTTCTGCATCTAATTCTCCACGAGCATTTTTGAGAATAGCATCAACGGCTTTATTTTGGTATAAAGATAGATTTAATCCTGGGTCATTTTTTTGAGAGGAGTGCCAGAAAGAAAAAGGATCAGGATCAAGGTTTAATACTTGTCCAAAAATAAGAATTTCATAATTTCGCTGCCTTATAATACTATCAATAATCTCAGTAGGAGGAACTAGTGAAATTTTAACCCTGAATCCTGCTTCTTGCCAGCTTGATTGTAAAATTTCTGCGGTCTTTGCTAATTCCGGTATATCGGGAAACGTTAAGACGATATTTAAGCTTTCTTTATTTATTTTTTCCAAATATTTTTTTGCCTTATCAAGATTATACTCATAAATACTAGAAGAACTGGAGTGTTTTTCTGGAAGCAGATATTGCGGAAATGGACCTTCGATTCGCAATGCCTCATCGTTAAAAACCTCTTTAATTATTAACTCTTTATTTGTTGCATAACTCAGGGCTATTCTAACATTTTGATTTGCCAAAAGAGAGTTTTTTTCTTGGTTAATAAATGCTGCGAAGTAGCGTGGTAATAACGGGGAATAAAAATTAAAGCGTTCTTGTTTTTTAATATTTTTCTTGTAAAATCCAGACCCTAAAGCAATAGCATCAACCTTATTTTGATTTAACGCTTCAATGAGTTTTTTCTCTCCGTTTTGAAAAACAAAGATAAGTTTTTCTAGATAAGGTTTTTTAAGATAATATTGATTATTTCTTTCAATGGTCAGTGTTTCTATGATTTTTCCGGTACCTTTTTTAATATTATCAAACTTAAATGGTCCAGTGCCTATTGGTTCAAGATTAGCTTTTGAAAGATAGAAATCTCTTGGAGATAGATTTTCCCAAATATGTTTTGGTAGAATTCCGACAGTTGTATTAGTAAGAAAAGGGGCATAAGGATTTTTTAACTTGAATCTTACAGTTAAATCATTTATTTTTTCTATTTCGACCCCATCCCAATTAAATCTTAATGGACTATTGTACTCAGGATTTTGAATTGTTTTAATCGTAAAAACAATATCGTCAACACTAAATGGTATATTATTGTGCCAATAAATATTTTTTCTGAGATAAAAAGTATAATTTTTTCCGCTATCATCAATAATAAAATCCTCAGCCAAGTCTGGAACAATATTGCCATCTGGGTCGAATTTTGTAAGACCGGAATATATCAACTTAACAATATCTCTATCGGTGTCACTTGAATAGCTGAGAATGGGATTCAAGTATTGCGGGTACCCAATAATTGCTTCTCTATAAATACCCCCATTATTTGGAAGAATTCGAGTTGAAGAAAGATGAATGTTTATTAAAAGACCAAGAGAACTTAAGATAATCAAAAAAACGAATATTCTCGCCAAGGCCATTTCTTTCTGGTTGAATATTCTTGGTATAGCTATTATTTTAGTGATGGTTCGTTTGATTTTTTGAGACATAACAAGAACAGATATTATATTTAGTATTTTAGCTAGACAATAATTCTAGCTATCGCTAAAACCAGAAGAAGGACAGATAAGACAATAGTTGCCCAAACCAACGTTTTCTCGAACCCTCTTTTTGTCCTATAAGTTTCTCCGCCTCCCCCCAGAACAGAAGATAAGCCACCGCCCTGTCTTTGGAGTAAAATCACAACAATAAGCAATGTAGCAACTAGAATCTCTCCGATAATTAATATATTAGTCATAATATTTAAAAACTTAAAACTAAACCTTTTTAATTTTTAATAAATTGATTAATTTTTAATAAATTGATTATATTTTAATAAATTGATTATATTTTAATAAATTGACTATATTTTTTTAAGATTATTTTCTATTAATTTTCGATGGTGTTTTATAGCAAAACGATGAGCCTCGTTTCTCAGGTTTTTGAATAAATTAGCAATATTAATGCTCAATTTATTTAAAAAATAGACCTGCACAGCGTCTTTTCTATCACAGAGAACAGTATATAATTTTTCTTGTCTTTTTGCAAGCGCCAAGCATTGTACAGTTTTATTGCCATTTATTTTATTAAAACAATCAGTGGCTACAGCGAGCTGAGTTTTTCCACCATCTATTAATACTAATTGAGGGAGAGGCCAGAAAATATTCTTTTTTTGGTGAGTTGTGTTTTTGTTACTGGGAGAAGAATGATCTAATCTTCTCATTATTATCTCCCTAAGCATATCAAGGTCATTATTAATAATTTTATTTTTAATATGAAAAATTCTATATTCTTTTTTGTTTGGAGAATAATAAATTTTTCCGTTTTCGACGTTTTTTTTAAAAACTATCATTGAACCAGTTGCATATTTACTTCCTATATTTGACACATCAAAAGCTTCTATTCTTAAGGGCAAAATCTTGCTAGAAAGAATTTTCTTAAGTAGCGATACATTGGGAATAAAAAACTTGTCATTTGGATTTTTTCTCAAGGCATTCTTGTGATTAAATATATTTTCCAATGACTTTATTTCAAGACTAAGTTGTTCTGCTTTTTCAAAATCTTCTTCTAATATTTTTCTTTTCAGATCACTTCTAATTTTAGTTATTATTTCTTGTCTTTTGCCAGTTAAAATAGAGACTATTTTCTTAAGATTGTCAGCGTAATGTTCTTTAAAATTTTTTAATTTTTGATCATTTAGATTATTTTCTAAACAACAATAGCCGGGACATAACCCCATCTGAGTATTAGTACATGGATGTTTATGAATATTTTTACAGGAGCAAAAAGGAATAGTTTTTCTAATTTTTGATAAAATTTGTTTTAATGCTTCTCCACTAGTGAATGGACCAATGACATTCTTTTTAGAGTATTTTTCCGGCTGATGAGTTATTTTAATTTTGGGAAAATCATTATTAGTAAAAACTATATAAAAATAACGCTTGTCATCTTTCAGTAAAACATTGTATAGGGGTTTAATAATCTTTATCTCTTGAGACTCTCTGATGAGGGCATCTGCTTCAGATTCAACAATACTCCACGTAATATCGTAAACATTAGAAAGCATATTGTTTTGTGTATGTGACTTGGCGCTTTCTTTTTGTTTATAAAAGTCTAATCGGTGACTATTAATTCGCTTATAAAGATTTTTCGCCTTTCCTATGTAGATAATTTCTCCTTTTTTATTTTTAAAATAATAAACACCAGGCTGCCTAGGTATTTTGTTTATTTTATTTTTAATTATTTGCGATAATTGTTCAGACATCTTGACTAGCGGTGATATATGTAATAAACTACTCTAATGAACATAGAATAAGATCCAAAACACATAATATGATGAAATTATCAAAATTGCAAAATTTTCCTAAAAAGATAGTAAGTTATTTTAAAGAAGTTAAGTCTGAAATGGCAAAGGTTTCTTGGCCGACACGCAAAGAGACTGTGCGTTATACTATCACCGTTATTGGTATTAGTTTTGTAGTATCTATTTTTTTGGGAGGATTAGATTACTTGTTTAATTTGAGCGTTCAGCAGATTATTAATCGTTTTTAATAAAAGATTAGTTTAAAAAATGCCCAAACAAACTGCAAAATTCGGTAGAAATTGGTACGCTATCCACACCTATTCTGGGTACGAGGATTCGGTTGTGAGGAATTTAAAACAGCGCATAGAGTCTTTTGGTATGCAAGAAAAAATTTTTAATGCGCTTGTTCCGATAGAAAAGAAAATTAAAATCAAAAGAGGAAAAAGAGAGGTCGTTGAAGATAAAATTTATCCTGGATATATTCTTGTTGATATGATTGTAACAGATGACTCTTGGTATGTAGTGAGAAATACACCTCGTGTTACTGGTTTTGTTGGTTCTGGAAATACACCTGTGCCTGTTTCTGAAACAGAGATCAAGGAAATTCAAAAAAGGATGGGCGTAAAAGAACCTCAGTACAAAATCAATATAAACATCGGGGATACTGTTAAAATTACAGATGGACCGTTTAAAGAGTTTAGCGCCAACGTTTCTGAAGTTGATGAGAAAAAAGGGAGAATTAAAGTTCTGGTTTCTTTATTTGGCAGGGAAACCCCCGTCGATTTAGATTTTTTACAAGTTAAAAAAATATAAGTTATATGGCGATAAAACAAGTACAAGCAATTTTAAAATTACAGATAACAGCTGGTGCAGCATTACCTGGACCACCACTTGGACCAAGTCTTGGTCAGCACGGGGTGAATATTCAAGAATTCATAAAGCAATTCAATGATAAAACTGCTGAGCAAAAAGGATCGATTGTTCCTGTGAAGTTGACTATATACAAAGACAGGAGTTTTAGCTTTGAAGTAGGAAAACCACTAGTTGCTTATCTGATTAAAAAGGCAATCGGCATTACCAAGGGCTCTGCTACTCCAAATACAAAAAAAGTGGGATCAATCAGTCGAAATCAAATCAGAGAGATTGCGCAACTGAAAATGGAAGACTTGAATACTTCTGATCTAAAGAAAGCGCTCAAGATCGTTGAGGGTACTGCACATTCTTTAGGGATAGATGTGGTAGAGTAGAGCAATAAGAACAAATCGATGATAGGTGAATTTTGCGTTTTTTGTAAAGAAAAAATTAAAAAATTAGACCGTTTTTTGTTGGCAGGATCTCTATTATTGCTGGCAATGAGCTTGTTAGAGATCTATAGCCTTTCGCCGTCTTTGGACGGCGGTTTTTTTATATTCCAAAAACAAGCAGTATTTATCATAATTGGCATGGTCTTAATGTTTGCTTTCTCATTTCTTGATTATCGTTTCTTCAAAGAGAACAGAATGATTGTAATAGTGCTTTTTCTATTTAGTCTTTTGTTGTTAGCAGCTTTATTCATATGGGGTCATTTTATTGGAGGGTCGCGCAGTTGGTTTAAATTTGGAATCCTCAATCTTGAACCCGTTGAAATAATGAAAATTTCCCTAATACTTCTTTTTGTAAAATTTTTTTCCTCAAGACATGTTGAAATATCATCGCTAAAGCATATTTTAACATCACTATTTTATATCATTCCACCGTTAGTCTTAACCATTTTACAACCAGACATTGGTTCGGCTTCTATCTTGATTTTGATTTGGTTGGGTATAATAATCGTATCCGGAGCTAATAAAAAACACCTTTTGATTATATTGCTTTTAGTGTTATTTATAGCCCTAATTGGTTGGTTTTTCTTGTTTAAAGACTATCAAAGGGCTCGATTGCTCTCATATGTTAATCCACAAGAAGATCCGCTTGGGAGAGGGTATAACATTACACAATCACTAGCTAGTATTAGTAGCGGTGGTCTTATAGGAAAAGGACTTGGCGCTGGTTTTGTAGCACAGTTGGGTTTTTTGCCTGCCAGGCACACAGATTTTATTTTTGCAGCTATTGCAGAAGAAATGGGATTTTTAGGAGTCATGTTACTGTTTTTGGCTTATGGAGTGATTTTTTGGCGCCTTCTAGTAATAGCGTTAAAAACAAAAGATAATTTCGGTCGATTACTAGTAGTTGGAATAGCTATTTTACTTATATCTCAGTGTTTAATAAACATGGGGATCAATGTGGGGCTTTTACCGGTTACTGGCTTGTCATTACCCCTGGTGAGTTATGGTGGTTCGGGCATGATAATTTTTTTAGTAGCCCTTGGTTTAGCAATGAGCGTAAAAATAAACAACGACATATAAAGGCGATAGTAATAAAATAATCATATCCTCCACATTGTGGATATTTTTTTTGTTTTAAAATAGAAAATATAGTAAAATAATTGGAGGTATTGCTATAAAAATATGATTAAAAATGTTTTAATGATAGGGTGGGAATATCCTCCACTTAATTCCGGGGGACTAGGAGTAGCATGTCAGGGACTAGTAAACTCCCTTTCTGCTATTGGTATTAATATTGTTTTTTATCTTCCACAAAGAATTACTAACATAAATCAGAAAAAAGGCGTGGTTTTTAATTTTATTGATTGCGCATTTTTTAAAGAAGCAGATAAAAATTTTTTATACACCTATACTTATCTTATTGATTCTAATAAAGGAAAATCAGTCAAATTTTACAAAAACGGAGGTACATTGGTGGAATTAGTAAAAATTTACGCAAATAAATTATTAGAGAATACAAAAGATTATAATTTTGACATTATTCATGCTCATGATTGGCTAACAGTTCCAGCTGCGCTTGCCTTGAGAGAAATAAGCAAAAAACCTCTTATTTTACACATTCATGCTACTGAATTCGATAGAGCTGGGGGGATTTATTCGTTAAATTCCGAAATAGCTAGTATCGAAAAAGAAGGACTAATTCGCGCAGATAAAGTGATTGCAGTTAGTCAGTATACAAAAGAAAAGATAGTTAATCTATATAATATTTTGCCTGAAAGAATAGAAGTAGTACACAATGGTATTTCTTCTGAAAATGAAGATGTTTTTTTAAATCGTGATAAAAGTTTTTTTAAAAATAAAAATACTGTTCTTTTTGTAGGAAGATTGACCATTCAAAAAGGAGTAGATTGGTTTTTGAAGGCAGCCGAAAAAATTTCTAAAATTAATGAAAATACAGTCTTTCTAATAGTGGGTGATGGCGATTACAAAGGAAAAGCCATTGAGTTAGCTAATGATATGAAGATAAGCGACAAAGTAATTTTTACTGGATTCTTGAGAGGCGGTGAATTAAAAAAAGCCTATAAATTGGCAGATGTATTTGTTTTACCTTCGGTGTCTGAGCCGTTTGGAATTACAGCTCTTGAAGCCATAAAAAGCGGGGTGCCAGTAATTTTGTCGAATAATTCTGGAGCTAGAGAAATTATCAAAGGGTCAATAGGAGTAGACTTTTGGAATACCAAAGATATGGCAGAGAAAATAACAGCTGTGCTAAGTTATCCAAGATTAAAGAATAAACTCATCGAGGACAGTAAAGAAGATCTCGGTTTTGCGACATGGGAAAGAGCTGCTGATAAAATCGTTAAAATTTACAATAATTTAACACATGGCTAATATTTGTCTTTATTTACACGCACATCAGCCGTTTCGCTTAAGAAAATTTTCGATTTTTGAAATTGGAGGAAACGTTATTAATAAAAATTATTTTGACGACGAAACAAACAATAAATGCCTTAAAAGAATTATCTTAAAAAGCTATATTCCAACAATTAATCTTTTTAAGGATTTAATTAAAAAAACAAATAAGAAATTTCACTTAGGACTTTCAGTTAGCGGAGTTCTACTAGAACAAATCGAAAAACAGAACCCAGAAGTTATCGATTTGCTAAAATCGCTTGTTAATACCGGAGTTTGTGAGCTAATTGGAGAAACTTATTATCATTCTTTAGCATCTTATTTTTCCGAAAAAGAGTTTAGACTACAATTAAATACGCACAAAAAAAAGCTTCGCAAGGTTTTTGATTTTATTCCCAAAACTTTTAGAAACACAGAATTGCTCTATTACAATCAACTAGCTCCAATCATTTTAGATATGGGCTATAATGGTGTTCTTATTGAGGGGGCAGATAAAATTTTAATGGGGAGATCTCCGAATTTTGTATATTCAGCAAAAAATTATAATGAATTAAAATTACTTACAAAAAACTATCGTCTATCTGATGATATTGCATTTAGATTTTCTGATTCGCATTGGAGAGAATATCCATTAAGTCCATCAAAATTCTTATCTTGGATTAAAGCATCGTTACAAGAAGGGAAATTAGAGAATCAAACAATTAATATATTCATGGACTATGAAACATTTGGAGAGCATCAGTGGAGAGAAACAGGCATCTTTGATTTTTTTGAAAGCTTTGTTTTAGAGGCTATCAGCCAAGGCTTTAAGTTTCTGACTCCAGGAGAGGTTATTCAAAAAAACAATTCAAGAACAGAAGAATTGAACATTGTTGATCCTCTTACATGGGCAGACACGGAAAGGGATTTGTCTGCATGGATTGGCAATGATTTGCAAAAAGATATAGCTTATCGTCTCTATGGTCTGGAGAAGAAAGTTCTTGCTTCAAAAAATGCCTATATAATAAATCAATGGAGACGGCTTCAAACCTCTGATCATTTTTATTACGTATGTACTAAGTGGTCTAATGATGGTGATGTTCACAAGTACTTTAATCCTTACGACTCACCATACGATGCATATGTAAACTACATGAATATTTTAAGAGATCTAGAGTTTAAATTGAGCTAGAGTAATAATAAATTATCAATATGGTTAAAAAATCGAATAAAAACACTATGTTATTTGAAGTTTGTTGGGAAGTTTGCAATAAAGTTGGTGGAATTTATACTGTTTTAACAAGTAAAGCTTCTAGAATAAAAGATATTTTTAAAGATAATTATTTTTTAATTGGTCCATATTTTTTGAATAAAGCAAAGGGTGAATTTCAAGAAATAACTCCTCCAGAAGGACTAAAAATAGTTTTTTCGTCGCTCCTTAAAGAAGGAATTGATTGCCATTACGGTAAATGGGTTATAGGTGGTGAACCAAACACTATTCTAGTCGATTTTAATAATCATTATCCCTATATTAATGAAATTAAAGGAAAATTATGGGAAAAATATAAAATTGATTCTCTCGGCACACAGTCAGATTTTAATGATCCTGTTTTGTGGTCGTGGTGTGTTGGAAGATTAATAGAGGTTATTCAGAATAACCACAAAGAAAACAACATCATTGTTCATTGTCACGAATGGCTTAGTGGAACAGCATTAATCTACTTAGATAAAAACAATACAAAAGTTAAAAAAGTATTTACGACGCACGCTACAGTCCTGGGAAGAGCATTGTCCTCTAATAACTATCCTTTGTACGATGATTTGTCTTCAATTGATATAAATAAAGAAATTTATGCCATGGGAGTTGCGGCGAAACACCAGGTTGAAAAAATATCAGCAAACATTTCCGATATACTAACAACTGTTAGCGAAATTACTGCTATGGAAGTGAAGTACTTTTTGGGACGCAAACCAGATCAACTTCTACCAAATGGACTAAGCTTAAGTAAAAGCCTAACTTTTGAGGATATATCTCTATCTCATAGGCTTCAAAGAGATAGGATGAGAGAGTTTCTTCTCTATTATTTTTTTCCATATTACAGTTTTGATCCCAAAAAAAGCCTATTTTATTTTATGTCTGGTCGCAATGAATTTCATAACAAGGGCATAGATGTTTTTATAGACGCGTTAGCCGAACTAAATAAACTTCTTGTTAACAACAGTAAGCAAGATGACAAAACAATTATTTGTTTTTTATGGGTACCAGCGGGCATTAGTGGAATTAGACCAGACCTAAGGGAGGCAAGAGAAGTTTTTTCTGACGTAGAACAAACAATAGAAGCATCAAGGGTCACAACCGAAAGCAATTTACTTTATGACATTATGGCCGAGAAACCACTTTCTATAGAAACACTTTTTGAACAAGACACGCTGAGGAGGATCAAAAAACAACTTTTAAAACTTAAAAAGAACAGTGGACTTCCTCCAACATCATCTCATGATTTTATTGATAACAATGACCCAATGCTTGTTTATTTGAAAGAAAAAGGACTTACTAATAAAAAAGAAGATAAAGTCAAAGTTATAATCTATCCTGACTATCTTACTGGTTCTGACGGGTTACTTAATTTATCTTACGATGAATGTGTCCAGGGATCTCACCTTGGAATTTTTCCGTCTTATTATGAGCCATGGGGATATACTCCCTTGGAAACTGCTGCATTGGGCGTTGCGGCCGTAACAACTGATTTGGCAGGATTTGGAAGATTTATCGAACCGGTAATTACCAATAAAGACAACCCTGGTATTTTTATTAATAGGCGCTATAAGAAAAGTTACGATGAGTCGGTAAAAGATTTGAGTAATATTTTGTACCGCTACAGTCAATTTTCTTATGACGAAAGAGTCCGGAATAAAATTGAAGCAAGTAACTTGTCTCGTTTAGCGAATTGGGATAACTTAATTGAGAATTATCTAAGTATTTATAATAGACTTACAGAATAAAATTATAATTTTATTTAAAAATCACCATGGAGCTTCGCAAAGACTATATATTAGATAGATGGTCATACATAAGCCAAAACAGGGGAAAGAGATTAAATAATTTTTCTTCTGAAAATAGTGTTATTATTGATCATCCTAAAGATTGTCCATTCTGCAAAGGACATGAAAATATGACACCGGAAGAAAAGGGAAGAATAGAAAAAGAAAAGGGTGAGTGGCTAATTAGGTGGCTTCCCAATAAATATCCAGCGCTTGATCTGTCGGAAACGGGCGGTATTATTTCTGATAATCAATATTTCAAGGCCAGAAAATCTTACGGTGTTCAGGAAGTAATTATTGAAACCCCAGACAAAAGACAAATGGTTGATTTTTCTTGTGAACATTTATCAATCATTTTAAGAACATACAATCATCGAATAGAAGAGCTTTCTAAACTAAAAGATATTAATTATGTTTTGGTTTTCAAAAATCAAGGAAAAGAAGGAGGAGCTTCATTGGCACATAGCCATTCACAGGTCATCGGAGTGGAAAAAATTCCTGCATGGATTTTAACCGAATCGACAGCATTTAATCAATATAAAAACTGTCCTTATTGTGAAGTTATAGGTCTAGAAAGAAATGGACCGAGGAATGTTTATGAAAATAATGATTTTATAGCCATTACCCCTTATGCTCCAAGATTCAATTACGAAATATGGATTTTTCCAAAAGATCACATGAAAAAAATCAACGAATTATCATATGAAAAATACCTCAGTTTAGCAGATATTCTAAAAATGATTCTTCAAAAAATACAATCAATAGGAGCATCTTACTGTTTCTATATCCAGTATGGCTTAGAAGATAAAAATTTTCATTGGCATCTTGAAGTTTTACCAAGACTCAATATTCAGGCCGGTTTTGAACTAAGCGGAGGTGATAGCATTGTCAGCATCAGCCCTGAAGAAGCTGCAATGTTTTACAGAGGAGAGTGGCAGAATTTTTAATTTTTAATTTATGCTCGCTATTCACTCAATCAACGATCAGAATATATCGAAATCCGTAGGAGACGGTACCAGTCTTTTAACTACTAATAAACCTGGGGATTACCTATGGATTAATCCTGATCAATTATTGACTAGTAGATATCAGGGTTGGTTCGTATGTTTAGATGGGCAAATGTACAAGATTATTGATGAAATTCGACTCAAAAACACAGAAATAGTTTCAAAAGTAGAAAATGCGTGGGTTGATTCAGAGACAGGTGATTATAAACTTAATAAATTAAGAATTTTTAAAAAAAAGGACAAAATTGCAGAAACTTTATACCTTGAAAGCAATAAACACATTTTATCTTACGAACTAAACGGAGAAGCTAATCAAATTGAATTAATTCTTGATATTCGAAAATCCTATGTTTTACCACAATGGAATCGTGAATATCAATTTTTTGAAAAAGATCAGTGTTTAATAATTTCATATTCTGATAAAAGTGAAGCGCATAACATTTTTTTGGCAATTGACCTTGATTTATTAAATGATTACAAGATTATCGGATCATGGATAGAGAAAGAAAATCGTTTTGACAGAAAAAGACAATCACCTCCGTATCAGCAATATGTTTATCGAGCCCTAAGTATTAATGTTAAATCAAATAAGATTAGGCTGGGAGCGGGACTTTCCTTGGAAGAGGCAATAATGAATGTGAAAAGCCGACCACACCAACACATTGATGCATCCACCGATGTTAATCAAAACAACAAGGGGGGTATTCCTGGTACAACGGAAGAAAATGGAAATGCACAAAATAATTTCATAAAAAGTTTGGCCAGTTGTTCTTTGAAATCTTTGGTTGTGAGTGACACAGATAGTAATGTCTTAGGACTAAGAGCGGGATTACCGTGGTTTTTCCAATTTTGGTCGCGAGATGAGGCGATTTCAACCAAAACGCTTTTAAAAACTGATTATAAAGCTGGTATAGACATAATAAAACTACTAATGAATTCGCAAGAAAATGATGGCAGAATTTTAAACGTGCGAAACAAAGAATTATCCTTTTCAGAAAGCGCCGATAGCGTTGGATGGCTTACTTTCTGCTTAAATGATTTCATCATTGGTAATCAGAAATCAATCTATACTGTCTTCCCGAACATAGATTTCTGGATAAATAATACCATTAGTAAAATTCTGAAATATCACACGAATAAAGATGGGCTAGTGGTTAATGATGGTCTTGAAACATGGATGGACACAGAATACAAGAATGACGACAGAGAAGGGGCGTGCATTGAAGTTCAGGTATTGATGCTTCAAATGTACTTGTTGGCTCACAAAATCACTAACCAAGAAAAATATCTATTACTAGAGAAAAAACTATTACAAAGGGTAAGGGAAAAATTTTGGACAGGAGAATACTTAAAAGACAACACACAAAAAGATATTATACGACCAAATATTTTTTTGGCCTATTACGTATATCCAAAGATATTAAACACAAAGCAATGGATTAGGTGTTTTAATTATTATATTGAGCGGCTTTGGCTTAATTGGGGAGGATTGGCGAGCATAGATAAGCATCATTCATTGTTTAACCCAAATCATACTGGTGAATTTACTGCAAGCTATCATCGAGGAGATAGTTGGTTTTGGATAAACAATATAGCGGCTATTTGTATGCAAAACTTGAATCAAGACGTTTTTTCAGATAAGATTAAAAAAATAGCGAAGGCATCAATCAAAGATTTTTTATGGCATCGAGCGCTTGGTCATTCATCAGAATTGTCTTCAGCTAGCGACTTTCAACCAAATGGGTCGGTAAGTCAGGCGTGGAGCGTATCTACTTATATAGATTTGTTAAATAATTATCTGGGGGAGAGGTAGGGGAGGGGTAGGGAAATTTAAAATTTAAAGTGAAAAGTGAAAATTTATAATGAAAAAATTTAAATCAAAAGAAATAATCAAAATCCCAAAAAATATTATATTTTTTATCATATTATGCACCATATTTTTATGCATATTAATGAGTGGAGGCATATTGTACCTCCATTATAAAATTAATTCACCAATCGGTGGACGATATCAAGAAAAAATATTTACAGTAAGTTCTGGAAAAACGGCTAAGGATATAGCAAAAGAGCTTGAAAATAGTGATTTGATTACAAACAAGCTTTTTTTTATGATTTATTTTAAGAATATTTCAGGAAAAATAGGTACGCCACCAACAATTAAAGCCGGACAATACTTAATTTCTACGAAATTTAATATTCCCCAAATTATGAAGATTCTTATTGACGGAGAAGTAACCGCAAATCAAGCAATTGTAACTATTCCTGAAGGGTATAATGTTTTGCAAATAGCCCAATTGCTTGAAAAAAAGGAAGTTATCAAAAAAAATGATTTTTTATTGTTCGCAAGTGATCACTACCCCTTAGCAACCGAAAAAGAAGGACAGTCACTAATTACGATTATGAATTGTAATTTACAAGAAATTTTATGTGATCTCAAGTTTCCCTTAGAAGGACACCTCTTTCCCGATACTTATTACTTTAAGAAAGGAGAAAACGCCGCTAATATAGCCGACAAATTTATTAACAATTTCAACAAAAAACTTTTATCATTTGGCTACAATAATCAGAACATGGCAAGAAGAAATATTACCTTAGCATCCTTGCTAGAAAAAGAGGTTAAAGAATATTCTGATAAACAAATTGTTGCAGGAATTTTACTAAAAAGACTAGGCGCTAATATGCCACTTCAAGTAGATTCAACCATTTTATACGCAAAGACACTAGAAGATAATTTAATTGAAACAAGTTATAAGCATAATCCAGTAAGTGTAGAGGACATTCAGGTAGAATCAGCTTATAATACATACCAAAAATTAGGATTACCACCAGGACCGATTTGTAATCCAGGCATAGAATCAATTAAAGCTTCAATTAATCCAACCAAAACTGACTATTGGTATTATTTGAGCGCTAAAGATGGAAAAACAATTTTTTCCAAAACATATCAAGAGCACCTTAAAAATAAACAAAAATACCTTTAATAAAATTTTTAATTTTTAATCAATGTCTAATGCCAAAATGTCCAATGACTAGATAAATTTTTAGACATTAGTTTTATTGGGATTTGATTAGAATAATTAGTCATTAGAAATTAGGAATTAGGTTGTGAAGTTATCCACAACCTTTTTTTAAGATAAGTGGTATAATAAAAACAAGCCAAGATTTTCATATTGCATTCACGATATAGCCTTATGGACAATAGAAATAAAGGAGTTTATATACCGCTTCATGAAGCAGCGCGAGTTTATGGTTATACTCGTGATCATTTGGGTTATTTAATTCGCAAAGGAGACCTTAAAGGTGAAAAATTAGGGTCTTTTTATTTTACAACCCATGAATGGGTAAAAAACTATGTTTTGAAATCCGGAAAAGCGAGAAAAGAAGACGAAAGAATAAAACAAAAAGAGATTACTGCTTCTGATATTGGCGTTTCTAAAAATAAGGTAAAAAGACAAATAATCAAAAAAGCAGTTTATGAATTTAAAAAGGCTATTAAGCCGCTTATCTTGGATATTAGCAGAGAAGGTAAAAAATTCATTGGAAATTTTACTAAACTTCCGGATAGATTTAATAATTTTGTAAAAACCAACACTTTCCGCAAACAGATAACTGGCGAAATTAAGCTATGGCGAGAGGAAGCCAGATATTATGTCAATCAATTTAAAAAACTAAATTCAAATCTAGAATTCTCAAATTTAACCATAGATCCACTAAGAAAAGTTACAGGCGCAGTGATTTTACTTCCAAAAACGTCTCTGGAAATAAGCTTTTTTATCATTAACAATGGAGCAAAAGAAATAAAAAGTTCTTTTAAAAAGATCAAAGTCTTGGCTAAAAAAACGCAACGAGAGATTTTTTGGAAAATCTCTAATAGAAAGTTGCCAACCATAAATCATGAAAAAAAAGCGAATAGACATTTTGCGACGGAAAATATGCGAATTCCTATAAGTCATCAAGTATTAGGACCGAGCTTTATTTTTCTGGGCATCTTTATATTTTGCTTGGGTATTTTGCCAATCATAACTCCAAACCAAGGGTGGAATGGTTTCCTTATGGCTCAACTAAATAGTATAAGTAATAAAGTTTACCTAGTGGCCGATGACTTAGGAGTCAACGATGGACTGTTTTATGATCGAAGTATTGTAAAAAGTCTGAGCGAAAGATTGTCAATAATTGAAAGAAGAGAGGGTGTTGGGGGGAAAGAATTTAGGGTGAATAATGAAATCTTTGCCGAATTAACAAGATCGGCGAATATTCTAATAAAAAAAGCAGGATTATTTATAGAAAATGCCAATATAGCAATTCAAGGCATCAGTAAGAATTTAAATAAATCCTTAGCGAGTCTTTCAGATGTTTCAGTAAAATTAATTAGTATTAAAAGAAAAATAGAAAATAACACAAATAAAAGCTTGATTGCTTTTGAGACAGAAATGAAAGATGGAATAAATAAAGGAATAAAAGAGATAAAAGGAATAAAGAAAATTTTAGATAGAGGAGTGGAGAATTTAAGGAGGCAGATGTACGCGTGGCAATCGCTAAACAATACTAAATTGGCGCAGATTGATAACAGGTTAGCGCAGATAAAGAAAATGGTCTTGGCGAATATAAGTGGTGGGGCCAGAGAACAAGTGGCGCAATTAAAATTTAATTTTGATTTTATTACTAAATCATTCCAAAAAATTAAAAATTATTTTGTATATCATTCGGAAACAGAAAAGCAAATTGGATATCTTGATGAAAGAATTAAGAATCTTGAATCCCAGAAAGTAAATGATGTTGAGAATTTAGCGCCGGTTAATCAAAGTCAGGAAGGTTTAATTGTTATTCCCTCAACTAAAGACGACGAACAGAACAAAAATAAAATAAAATCAATGTTTTCTGATGAAGTGGTTGTTGAGCCAGACAAAACGGGACAGTCGGGGATCATTAAGCCAGTTTTTAAAAAACAAACTGATCAAAAATACCTTTATATGTTAGTACCCATAGGCAACTAAAAACGAAAAAGAAGAATTTCCAATAAAATATGGAGAATCTTGGCGGAAAAATAAATCTTGATAGAATTTCTAAATCCTAATTCCTAATTGACCTCTGCCTGCGGCAGGCAGGTAATCAATGTCTAATGCCAAAATGTCCAATGACCAAATGAATCTTTTAGGCATTGGGCATTGGGATTTGATTAGAAATTAAAAATCGAAAATTAAAAATTGTAGTAAAGGTCGTCTCTTATCCCAAGAGATAAAATAAGGGGAATTAATTAATTGTAAAAATTGAAAACATGAATAAAAAATACTTAAAATGGTTAATCGTTGGATCTGGGTTATCTGTGCTTGGCGGAGCTTTCTTGTTCGGCAGTTATGCGATTATTGAACCAACAAGGCTTACGGCAGTTTCTAGCGCAACCACTACTTCAGTAACCCTTACCGTTGATGAACAAATTTCTCTTACGCCTCCAGCAAGCATTGCGCTATCGCCAAATATTGACACAACCCAGCAATCTTCCGTTGGCAGTGGTTCTTGGACAGTTAAAACGAATGCAAATGGCGGATATACTCTTAAATTTACCACTAGCGGAGCAAATGCTCTCACTAACGGCGGCAGTGGCTCATTCACAGATATTTCAACAACAACCCCAATTACTTGGAGTGAAGCAGATGCAGGTTCTTACGTTTGGGGTTACTCGGCCTATGGAAATGATGTGGCAACATCAACATGGGGAAATGCGGTTTCTTGCGGAACAGCGGCAGTTGATGTCGCGTCAACAAGTTTGAATTATGCCGGTTTTGCGACAACAACGGGAGCCACCCAAGCGGCTGCATCGTCTGGTACAGTTACCACTCCAAGTGGTACGGCGACTACTCTTTGTATTGCTGCTGAACAAGGTGATAGTATTTATGCTCCTACGGGAGTCTATACAGCAACTGTTACCGGTACTGCAGCGACTCAATAAAAAATTAAAACACTATATCGTTATGGAGGACTGAAAGGAAGTTAGTAATATGAAAAAAAGGACAATCTCCTACAAAAAGATCTTGGCTTTAGTTACAGTTCTTTTAGTTTTCGGATTTGTTGCAAGACAAATTTATGCCTACAATATCCGGAATTTAATTGATGCGCCTATTGTGGGTGATTTCACTATTGGACCGGGTAAGGCTGAGTTTTGGCTCAATCCTGGAGAGGAAGCAACAAAAACAATCAATATCACAAGCCGTCTTGGCGAAACAACGAAATTTAAAATTGAGATAGAGGATTTTACTGGTTCTAATAAAGGAACAGAGGCGGCGATTCTATTGGGTAGCGAAAAGGGACCATATTCTCTCAAAAATTATATTCATCCAGAAGTAAGTGAATTTACCCTAGAACATGGACAAAGAATAGATCTTCCAATCAAAGTGTCTATTCCGCAAGATGCAACGCCGGGTGGCTTATACGGAGCCGTTATTATCAAAACGATCCCGGCAGAAGGTGATACTGAAATTAGCGAAACTGGAGCAAGCGGGAAAATAAAATTTGTTGGCAGAGTTGCTTCGCTTTTCTTTGTGAGAGTTAAGGGAAATGCCCTAGAAGAAGGACAACTCGAAAAATTCACTACAATTAACAATAAAAGAATTTATTCCAATTCTTCTGTTCCATTTGTAGCAACATATAAAAACACGGGAAGCGTTTATTTAGTACCGTACGGAATTCTTGAAATCAAGAATATATTCAACAAAAAAATTGACGAAGTTGAAATCAAGCCGTACTTTGTAATGCCAAATGCGCTGAGATCTAAAGAAATTAATTGGCAAAGAGCTTCGGCGATGGGGTACTATAAAGCACACATATACCTCAACAGAGGGTATGAAAATATTGTGGATGAAAAAGAAATTGGATTTTGGGTAGTTCCTTGGAAAATTGTTACCATAGCAGTTTTAGTAATCATTGCTCTGGTACTTGGCGTGATCTGGTTAGTAAAAAATGTTGAGTTTAAGAAAAAGAAGAAATAAATTCATTCATTGATTTAAAAAAATTGCAAAAAAACAAGAAGTTTAAAATTAAGAAATTTCCCATAATAGTTCTAATAGTTAATATTCTATTGATTGTGGTTAATGTTAAGACGAGCGCTATGTCTAGTTCTAATTATAAAATTCAAAACGACTCAATTAATACAGGAGGATTAGATACAGCGACTTCTCTGAACTATCAGATAAAAGATACTGTTGGCGAAGTAGCGACGGGAAATTCTACTAGTACTTCTTATAAGATTTATGCGGGGTATCGCCAGATGGAAGCGGATTATACAATATCAATTTCTGGAGGCGGAACGGCAACTTTAACGCCAAGCATTGGAGGTGTTACGGGCGGAACAGCAACAGCGACAACATCTTTTACCGTTATTACTGATAATCCCGTGGGATATGCTTTGTCCGTAAAAGCAGACACAAATCCGGCGCTTAAAAGCGGATCATATAGTTTTGCAGACTATGCTCCAGCTTCTACTAGCACACCTGATTACAATTGGTTGATATCAAGTTCAGATTCAGAGTTTGGATTTTCGCCTGAGGGCACTGACATTAATCAAAAATTCAAAGATGACGGGGAAAGCTGTAATACAGGAGGAAGCGATAATCCGGACAAATGCTGGTATGGACTTAGTATCTCAGACGAATCTATATCAAATTTGGGTATCGCTAATAATCCATCTGGAACACAAACAATAATTAGACTTAAAGCAGAATCGGGAAGTGCCCATATTCAAGAAGCCGGCAATTATACAGCGACTATTACAGCAACGGCAATGGCGAATTAAATCTGTTAATCGTTAAGCGCTAATCGTTAATCGATAATACCTTTTATGGATAATAAAATTGAACATTTTACCGATCTAGATGTTTGGAAAGTTAACCACCAAGTAGTTTTAGAGATATATAAAATGATTCGGGACTTTCCCGTTAGTGAGGAATATGGCTTAACAGACCAAATAAGGAGAGCGAGTGTTTCAATAACCAACAATATTGCTGAGGGATGGGGAAGATACCATCATGCTGACAGGAATAGATTTTATTATCAGGCAAGAGAATCGAATTGCGAAGTACAAAATTTGCTTATTATCGCGCATGAACTAAGGTATCTATCAGAGAAAGATTTTAATCAACTTAAAGAGTCGGTTTTTAGAGGATTTAAAGTTCTTAATGGTTTAATTCATTCTGTTAAAAATTATTAATGATGCAGCGATTCACGATTTACGATTCACGACGATTAGCGATTCACGATTCACGGTTAACGATATTGTTGTTTTGCGTTAGTCTTGCGATGTTGTTACCATTATGTGTTTATGCGGTAACTGGTACCAGTACCGTTTCTCTCGAAGTTGAGACTAGCGGAACCCCTCCAAGCGGTGGTAGTGGCGGAGGAGTGGTCGTTATTGATATAACGCCGCCAAATATTTATGATTTGGTAATTATTCCTTCCCAGTTTTCTGCAACTATTAATTGGCGAACAAATGAGCCAGCTATCTCAAATGTTTTTTGGGGAGAAACATCAGACTATGAAATGGGGATAATTTCAAAAACCGACTATGCAATTAATCAATCTACAATAATTGAAAATTTAAAATCAAATTATTCATACCATGTAAAAATAGAAGCCACAGATCAGTTTGGCAACAAAACAATTACTAGAGATCAGGTCTTTAAAACATTGGGATTACCAGACAGCACACCGCCAGCGAACGTGAGCGATCTAAAAGCAACAGAAGGAGATAGTTTAATTGAAATAGTATGGAAAAATCCCCTAGATTCTGACTTTGGTGGGGTAAGAATTATAAAAAATGAGCAATTTTATCCTCAAGATCCCTATGATGGAGAGATAATTTATCAAGGCAAAGACGAGAAATTGGCAGATAAAGAGGTTTTTAATCAAGATTATTACTATACAGTTTTTAGCTATGACGGTTTGGGTAATTATTCATCAGGTGCGATTATTAAAGCAAGACCTAAAAGAGCAGTTGAGCCACCAACAAAACCAATAGTTCCTCCTATAAAACCGCCGGTTATTCCACCAGAAGTTCAAAAATTAAGATTTGAAGATATTATATTCACTCAAGACGGAAAACAAATTTATACTAAAAACGATAATGTTTTAGCGGATGTAGGCAAGCCAACAAAGATATCAATCTCTTATAATAAATTACCAGAGGTTTTAAAGACGATAATTGTTAATTTAGAAAGATGTGAGGAAGGCCGTGAATCGTTAATCGTTAACCGTGAATCGGAATGTAAAGACAAAAGCACGTTTTCTTTCTTATTGCGCGTCAACAAAGAGAAAACTGCTTACGAGGCAATGATTTTGTCTCCATATGAAGCAGGTATTTATCCAATTGCAGTCAGTATTTTAAACTTTCAACATCAAGACTTAACACAACTTTCTGGGAAGCTTCTATTGAGAGAACAAATTGTGCCGATTCAAACAGAAGTGAGCGTTTGGGAAATATTAGGAAGAATGATGGTAATCTTAATAAGCTTATGTGTGTTAGCGATTGTGGGGTATTTATGGTGGAGAATCGCAAAATTAAAAGCTAAAAATGAAAAACTAAAGACGACAATGTAATTGTAGTTTTTCAGTTTTCACTTTCAATTTTTCACTTAACATTAAATGAACCGATTCAGCACTAAAATCTTATATATAGCAGGAATAGTGGTAGCTGGGATTTTTGTTATTGCCTTTTTTGCAAAAGGTTCATTTAACGCGCAGATCAATTATCAAGGAAAACTTACTGACACGAGCGATATTCCGGCAACGAGCGGTAACTGGAACATAGAATTCAAACTTTATGCGACGTCAACGGGTGGGGCAGCAATTTGGACAGAAACTTGTACGACAACAAGCAGAGTTTCTGTTGTAAGCGGTCTTTTTTCTCATCTTTTGGGATCGGTAAATCCACTTACCGGCGTCGATTTTAATCAAGAATTATGGTTGGGAGTAAATATTGGCGGAACTTCTACAGAACCTTCCTGGGATGGAGAAATGACCCCACGTAAGAAACTTGGAGCAGTGCCAGCAGCATTTGAAGCAGATAAGTTAGACGGCATTGATTCGTCAGAATTTTTGCGTTCTAATGCTGACGATACGGCTACTGGAACAATTACTTTTGCAGGCAGCATTAATCTAAACGCGACAACAACAGTTAGCGCTTCATCGTCTTTGTATTTTGCCGGAGGGACTACTTATTATATAGACAACTCTGGCAATGCAGTTTTTAATACCTTAAACGCTGCAACAACGACATTTTCTAAGCTTTTGACTGTTTCTTCGGGAGGAGCGAATATTACAGGAGGCCTTACAACCGACACTTTAATTTCAACTACCTCCACCTTGGGTACTGTGATTTCAGGTGTTTGGAATGGGACGGATATTGATATCTCTGACTATACCAATCTTGCCACCTCCACAGGCATCAGCTTAACAGGGGATACTTTGGGATTAATCTTAGGGGAAATTGATCATGATAGTTTATTAAATTTTGTCGCAGGCGAGCATTTCCTCCAATCCGCAATTACTGAAGTCGGGACGATTGCCACTGGTACATGGAATAGCGACCCCATTCTTAATGCCTACGTTGCTTCTTCAACAGAGTACCTATCTGATATCTATTGGACGGGGACAGCAACGAATCTAGTAACCTCTACAGCAAGAACATCTTTAGGATTAGGGTCTCTAGCCCTTCTCAGCTCTATTAACAATGATAATTGGTCAGGAACAGCCTTATCAACAACTAATGGCGGTACTGGACAAGACTGGTCAGCAGTAGCCACAGGCTCTATTCCATACTTTAATGCGACAGGAGCAATGACTGTATTGCCTGGCGGTACTTCGACTTGGGTATTAACTGCTAATGGAGAAGGAGTAGCACCTTCTTGGTCTCCCACAGTTACTTCAGATATCTATTGGACAGGAACTTCGACTAATTTAGTAGCGGCAACAGGCAGAGCATCGCTGGAATTAGGATCTATGGCGCTTCTACTTGATACAGGTTCAACGAGTATTACCACGTTAGGAACAATTGCCACTGGTACATGGAATGCTGATTCAATACTTGATATTAAAATTGCATCATCAACGGAATATTTGGCTGACATTGGTTGGAGCGGAGGAAGCGCAGGATTAAATGCAGCAACAGGTAGAACATCATTAGAATTAAACAATGTTGAAAATACTGCTTTATCTACTTGGGCTGGATCAACAAATCTTACAACATTAGGAACGATTGGAACAGGCACATGGAGTGCTACTTCTATATTAAATGACAAAATTGCTTCTTCAACAGAGTACCTATCTGATATCTATTGGACGGGGACAGCAACGAATCTAGTAACCTCTACAGCAAGAACATCATTAGGATTAGGATCAATGGCGCTTTTACTTAATACAGGTTCAACGAGTATTACCACGTTAGGAACACTAGAGTCTCTTGCCGTTACGGGAACATCAACTTTTATAGGCAATGTTGCAATTGGAACAACTACTCCTAATAGAAAATTAGAAATTTTATCAGCAGACAGCAATCCGCAAATAAGAATAAGTCAAACAGCTAGTGTTTATGGTGAAATTAAAATTGATAATTTAGGAGATATGACAATTTCTGCAACCGGAACCAACAGAAATATTAATCTTTTAAATGAAAATCTTTTTGTGTGTAGCGGGGGAGCGTGCGCAGCCACGACAACTGGTCAAGGCAATTTAGTAGTTGAGACAGCGATTATATTGGATAATGGCTTTAGACTTGTTCCAAGCAGCACGGAAGCCGCTGTGACTTTATTTGATGCATCAAATACTGAATTAATCATTTTCGACCAAGGAGCAACTTCAACATAATTTAAATACATGGCATTTATTAGTGAATTTAAAGAGCTAGGAAGAAGCATTATTTCATGGATTTATTTTTGGATTATTGGCTTTGTTGTCTTTTTCCTTTTTGGCTTTAAAAGTGTAGTAATTTTTCACAGAGAAGTCATATTGCCCCTGCCAACAATAAACTCTTTTTCTTTGGAATTTCTTAAAATTATTCAAAAAGATCTTTTGCCTCAAGGCGTAAAATTAATCGTAACTGACCCCTTAAGCGCTTTTTTGACCCAAGTGTTCATAGCTGGATTTTTAGCATTTATTATCACTCTGCCCATCTTTCTTTATAAATTTATCCTATACTTATCACCAGCTCTTTACCTGAAAGAAAAAAAAGCACTAGCAAAGATTTTAGTTCCTTCGTTGGTGCTATTTGTTGGCGGGTGTGTGTTTTCTTATTTTCTAATTGTTCCTTTAACACTAAGTATTCTTTATAACTATACATTTGCAAGCGGAGCCTTGGCCTTTTTTTCTTTAAACGAATTTGTTAAGATAGTGTTCTGTTTAATATTGGCAGTAGGTACTATTTTTCTTTTGCCGATTTTCATGGGGTTTCTAAATTATTTAGGGATTGCGAATAGAAAAATTTGGCTAAGCAAGTGGCGATATGCAGTATTGGCGTTCGTAATCTTCTCTGCTATAATAACCCCAGATGGCACGGGAGTGACAATGATTATTTTGACAATTCCCATGGTGGTTCTTTATTTCTTGGGCGCAAGTTTGTCGTTTAGAAAAACAAAAAAAGTCGAATCAATTAATAAGTAAATTAATAACAAAAATATGTTAGGACTTACAGAAATTATTATTATCATCGTTATCGCAGCGATTATTCTCTTAGGCGGTAAAAAAATTCCAGAAATCGCTCGCGCCTTGGGAAGATTTTCCGGTGAATTTAAAAAAGGAAAACAAGAAATGGAAAAAGAATTAAAAGAAGTTACTGGTAAAGAAGAAACAAAAACGAAAAAGTAAATTATTAAACTTTTAAGCATGAAAATTGAAAGAAGAAATTTTCTAAAATTCTTCTTTATAGGAGTCGTTGCGATTATCTTGGGAAAGTTTTTGTTGCCGAAAATTGCTGATTGGACCAAAGGGTCAAATAAGGATGACAAAAATACAAAAGATATAAAAGTTGGTAATTTTAAAGTGCGTGATAATAAGGATGAATTAGTCTTTATGGATGATCAAGGCGAAGAAATCTTGATTATTGATAAACAATAAAATTATAATTTTGCCTGCCTGCCGGTAGGCATGGAAGTTAGAAGTTAGAAGCTAGAAGCTTGAATTTAATAAATATATTATAGAAATTGTTACATCATTTAAAAAAATGACAAGGGAAAAAATTCGACAAGAATGCAAACACAAATGGGCAAGCTTGATTGGAAACATTGACGGAAAAGAAGTAAAAACGGCCGTTTTTGCCTGTGTTACCTGTGGACAGTTAAAGGTTGGTATCCATTCCATTAGAATTTCAAAAAACCGCTTAGATATGGGCGGTAAAGATATTGAAAATGCTGGCCATATTCATGCTAGCGCTGTATATGGGGCTGTTTATGGAGATCTCAAGTTCGAAGAAACGGAATGTGCTGTTTGTGGTAAAAAATTCAAGAGGCAAGAAAGAATTGTGCTCTATGTCAAAAAAACCAGCAAAAAAGGTATCTTTTCGATACCTGCTCACTTATCCTGTTTAAAATAAGTTAATTATATTTTTTAATCTTATGGCTTTTTCTTGGACAGATAATATCAGTGCTGGTCAACCGGTAAAAAGCACTACATTTTCAGAGCTTCATACTAATGTTGATAGTGTTGATGATAAAAAATGCTTATCGCACACTACAAGCCCGTGTGCAACTCACTACACAACACATCAAGGAGCGCACAATTCTACTTATCTCAGTGGACACAATTTAAGCGTACTTAGTGGAGATGATGGGACTGTTAATTCTGGCGATAAAGGAACTTATAATTCGGCTGTAGAAACCTCCGATTGCTCAACGCATTATCATACCAACAAAACATCTCATAATCATACTTATGATTCTGCTCTATAAAATATATGGCTTTTAGTTGGCAACAAAATATAAATGCAGAAAGCTCAATAGACAATGAAGATATCAATGAAATCCAAACTAACCTTGATACGATTTATACTTTCTTGGGAATTACAAGAACAGAATGTGCATCAGGAGCCGGATGGACGGAGCTTCCAGTAAGTGGTGGCGAAACTCCGCCAGCTAGTTTTATTGAGTCAACGCAAATCCAGCAATTAAGAGATGTTGCTGATTATGCTGACGATAACTGGTGTGCGAGTTATGATGCTTCGGTAAACTCAACAGTCTATTCAACTCACAATCCTACAAATCTTGCAATTCATAATACTACTTACAATAGCGGGGATGAGAGTTCTGTTAATTCATCGGCTGACTCACTTTATAAAAGCTTACACTATGTTAGCAATAATTCAACTCACGAGGCTACATATAAGAATATTAATGACTCAGGATTTAATGCAACTTATTAAGGCAACTTATCATTGTTAATTAAGAGGCAATTATTAAAAGCATTAAGCATAATGAATTATAATCATCAAATATCAAGAATTACCGCGGCCAGCTTACTAACATCAGGAAAATGCCCTTTAAATTGCCATTATTGTTATATACCAAAAACAGCGCTAATGAAAGAATTGCACTTAGATATTGCTGAATCCCTAAGTAACGGGGCATTCATAAAAAATTTAAACGAAGCAATAGGTAAAAATCTTTCTCATCTTGGTCTTTGGGGGACCGAACCAGCAACAACGCTTAGAATCTTATCTAAAAAATTAAACGATATCACAAAGGCTTTTCCTAAAATTGAGAAAATCGATTTTTCAACATCATTAGTTTTTATTGATCCAATAGTAGATTTTATTCAAGCTATGGATAGAATCTGTCCTGAAATCAAATTAGGCATCCAAATTTCTTTGGATGGCCCAGCTTTTATTACTGATGAGAATCGTTTTAAGGGAGCGGCACAAAAAATACCAGAAAATTTTATTAAATTAATCAAAAAAATTCAAAAAATCCAACTCAAAATTAATTTTCGCTGGAAAGTTACTTTAATGATTGACAATATAAGGAAAATGATTGAAGAATCAAGTGGAATTGATGATTTTTACTTGTATTTTAAAGATATCAATAATCAATTTAGTATAATCAATAAGAATAAAAATATTAAACTAGAAGAAGAAAGCTATGTACCGACCTTAACAGTTCCAGGAAAATATACTACAGAAGACGGAAAAGCCTTTGCAACGTTTCTTAAAAAAATTCATGAGAAAAATCACGAAAGCTCTTATACATACAGTTTAAAGAGAATAGTGAATTTTTATTATGAACTGAGCAATAAAAGAACAATGTTCACTTGTTGTGCGGCGGATTCTAGTATTGGAGTTTCTGACAAAATTCATATCTGTCACCACGGATTTTATCTTGATAAGGAAAAATACATAAAAAGCGTTTTAGCAGAAAACGATATGAATAATTGGAGTGTATCTTACTTTAACGAAGGAATGGTTAATGTTTTAATAAAATGGTATACACCAGAAATTAACGATAATTTTGCAAAGAATAGGCTTTTTTATGTTATGCGAGGGTATCATGATTTTTGGAGAATTCACTTAGCGAATGTGAGCGCAATTACCAAGGAACTAGCTTTAGTAGGACAAACAGAGAAGCTATTTCTAAAAAACGAAAACTATTTAAATCTTTTTTCACTTTTTATTAACATTGCTTGCTCTTGTCCAATTGAGAGTTTTTTAAACACAGGATCAATTCATTTAACACCGATCTCTTTAATTAGAATGTTTGGCAATGGGGCGTTTAGAGAAATTTTAAAAACAATATGAATTTTCAGGAAGAAAATAATCAATTAATACAATCTTTTTTAGAAAGGACTTTCTTTAATGGTTGGAGAAATCCTCATGATGAAAAATTAGCAAATTTTCAGTCGGTAGAGTTTTTTTGGGGAAGATCATGTAATTTGGCTTGTAAATATTGCTATTTAAACAAGTACGGCGAAGAGCTTTACCCTGCGCGGATAGAAAATAGTGTTAAAATTTTAAAAAACCTAGAAATGATTTTGAATTGGATGATTCAGAATGAATTTGCTCCTAAACGAATGGAATTTTTTTCAGGAGAGCCACTTATTAATATCAAAGCATTTGAAGGGATAGAGATGATCATCGAAAAATTTAAAAATAAAAAAAAGAAGCCAGAATTTATTTCTGTACCAACAAATCTAACTTTTATTTTAAATGACCAATTAACAAAAAAAGTAGAAGAACTATTAAAAAAATCACGAAAATATAATATACCAGTATTTTTAAGCACCTCAATGGATGGAAAATATTGCGAAGGGAATCGGCCGTTCAAGGTGGGAATTGAAAAACGCGACGATAAATACTATGAAAAAGTTTTTAGATTTGCCAAAAAATGGAATTTTGGATTTCATCCAATGATTTATTCAGAATTAATAGAAAATTGGCAAGAAAATTTTTTATGGTTTCAGGAAAATTTTAAAAAACATGGATTACCCTGGAGTAATATTTATCTTTTAGAGGTGAGAAATGCTGAATGGAACGAAAGACAGATAACTGATTTTGGCAAGTTTATAGAGTTTTTAATAAAATGGACATTTAAAGAACGCTGTAACTCTGATAATAATAAATTTATAGATTTTCTTTTTAACGATGGCGGATACAATATACTAAGAGGACCTCTTTCTTTTATAGGTCGTGGCATTGGTTGCGGTATTCAAGCGAACTTAACTATTAGATTGGGAGATTTAACCATAGTTCCTTGTCATAGAACAAGTTACGAACCGCTAATATTGGCTCAAATTAAAACAGAAAAAAATAAAATAGTTAGCATAGAAACAAAGAGTCCAGAGTTGATGATAGCAACATATTCACACGATGCAAAAAATCAGCCATATTGCGAAAATTGTCTCTTGAAGTATCTGTGCGCATTTGGGTGTTTCGGAAGTCAACTTGAGATCACTGGAGATATGTTTGCTCCTATTCCAACCGTATGCCAGCTTGAGCATGTAAAAATTGGATCAATGATCAAGGCATATAAAGAACTAAAAATTTTTGAGGATGTCTTGGAAAAAATCGACGAAAAGAAAGCTTTGGCTCTCAGAGAACTAGAAAAAATGATTTAATAATTTAATTTAATTTTAAAAACTTCTATGAATCAACAAGAACTAAATGGATACAAATTGACAGTAGAGAAAATAGAAATTATTTTCAAACAGGAAGAAAAATTGAAACAAATGTTTTCAGATAAATGGCAACAAAAACTTAATAGTTCCTTTGAAATGTTTAGACAGCAAATCAACGATTTTATAAAAGATGAAAAAGAAAAAATTGTTTCAGAGCAAGAAATAGAAAAGGCCAGAGAAATAATCGGTGTTTTTTTGGAAATAGTATTAGAGAAGCCAATAACTCCCATAATCAAAGAATTAATAGGGAATTACTCGTTGTTTATTTTCAATTGGAACCAAATGCTGGGGAAAGATCCAACTATCAATCAGAATCTAAAACTAATTGATGGGATAATTAAAGCGCAGTCAAGCCTAATGGAAGCGATAGCTATAATTCAACTTTTAATGAATCGAGCAAGAAGATTTATTGATTATGAACCACCAGCATTTGATTTAAGCCGGTCTTATCTTTTAAATCTAAAAGAAGCTATTGAAAAAGAAAATTTACTATCTTGCGAAAAAAAACAAGCTCAAAAGAAACAAAAATTTACAAAAAAATAAAAAAGTGAAAATTTTGTTTCACAACCCACCTCTTGGTTCAGGGCACGAGCAGATTGGTTATGTTTTTGTGCTTTTATTAAAAAAGTTGGGACACAGCATTGATTTTTGGAATACATCTAATGCTTGTTTACAGGAAGATGTAATTTCAAAAACAATTGATGATTATGACTTTGTGGTTTTAAATTTAGGAGATCAAGATAAAAAAGCCTTTGATAGAATATTAAAAGTAGAAAAAAAACACATTTATGTCATTCAACACACCCTTGAACACATTGCTCATTTTGTAAAGACCATAAGTCTTAATTATCCCAATCACGCTAAGTTTGCTTTTGGAACTCAAAATATAGGAATTGTGTTTCCTGTAACTTATCCTTATTTTTACAATCAGAAAATCAAAGCTTATAAACAAAAAAAGTATCGCTTCGTTTACTTGGGAAGGTGGAACGATCATAAATTTGATCAAAAAGTTTGGAAATTTATGCTGGAAAACAAAATTTATCTTGATATGGCATATATTAATTGTTTAGAAAACAATAATTATAATAAAATAGTGAAAAAGGTTAAATTTAACCAATCTGCAGATAAAGTTTTTGGGCTTCTAGCAAATTCAGAATATTTATTACTACCATCAAAATCTGAATGCATAGGACTAGTCATAGGAGAAGCTTTAGTGGCAGGTTGTATCCCGATTATTCACGAGGCCAAAGATAGACCCCAAGAACAATTCTACAATGCTATTAAATGTCACTCTATGAACGAATTTAATCAAAAAATTCTAGAATTAAAAGATAAAAGAGTTGATCCAAAATACAGACAAAAAGTTATGGATTTTTCTCAAAGAATGTGGTCAATCGATAAAACTATTGAAGAATTAAGAATGATTTTTGGAAGTACCGGAAAAAAAGGAAAGATCAATGTTATGTACAATGACCAT
>JBAYJV010000003.1:0-94931 GCA_041664925.1 Minisyncoccota bacterium | reverse complement strand
AATTGCGTCCTACAAGTTTGAATTAAAGCACAGGGTAATTGCTTCTTTTGAAGCCCAATTGCGGGCTGAAAGGGGCGACTATCCTCCACAATTGGTTGCCTTGTGCAATTCAATCTTGTGGGACGCAGGCTCTGGTCGTCCCTTTTTGTTTTCCACTCATTCCAGCTTGACTTACTTGCATGTTCCGAATAATGTTGCCTTACAGAAAACAATTAACAAAAGTTGACACAATATGACAAAGCCAATTATCACAAAAATAATCATTATAACTATAAGCGGAATTATTCTGCTGACCTTGACAGCAGCGGGTATTTTTACTTACTACTCCTTATTCGGCGCGCCAGAAAAACAAACCGAGCCAGAAAGATTTATTGTATCGCAAAATACAAAAACACAGGACACAATTAAAAAGCTACACGATCAAGGACTTATTAAAAGCGAATGGGCGCTGAACTACGCGCTCAAAAGAAAAGAAATCGAATCGGGCGGATACAAAATTTCAAAAAGCATGAACGTCTGGGAGATGACAAAGGCGTTAACTCAGGAGCCCTACATGAAATGGGTTGTGATTCCTGAAGGCTTAAGAAAAGAACAAATCGCAGACCTTATTGGAGATGCACTCGGCTGGACTGACCAACAAAAGAGCGATTGGATCAACAAATATACCGCAATGAAATATGACGAAACTGAGGGAATCTACTTCCCTGACACTTATCTTCTCCCAAAGGATGAAACGGGACTACAGATCGCAGACAGGTTGCGTGCCAAATTCAATGAAAAATTCCAGCCATACGCTGACAGATGCATAAAAGAAAATGTTAAATGGACAACGGCATTAAAAATTGCCTCACTGGTGCAAAGAGAAGCAGCAAACAAAGCTGATATGCCTTTAATCGCAGGGATAATCTGGAACAGGCTCCTTAACGATCCGCCAATGAAATTAGAGATTGATGCCACTGTCCAGTATGCGCTGGGAGAATCGGGCAATTGGTGGCCTAAAATAAGACCTGCGGATTATAAAACTGAATCTGATTACAACACTTATCTTCATACTGGACTCCCGCCTCACCCGATTTGCAACCCAGGATTGGATGCAATCCATGCCGTGCTGAATCCAGATGAAACTGATTGCCTCTACTACTTGCACGACTCAAACGGACAAACACACTGCACCAAAACCTACGAAGAACACAAATTAAATATTGAGAAATATCTTAAATAATTAATTAAATAAATTTATGAACAAGAAAATTTTAATAATCGGATTAGGATTAGTAGCAGTTTTTATAATAGGCACTGGCGCAGTTATCGCCTTCGGCCAGATAAATAAAGCCAATCAAAAAGAGGCGCAAGGAAATTCTGTTGAAGCACAAATGGCGGAAATAAAAAGCCAAAGAGATCAAGTAAGTGAAGGTTATATGCAAAAAATAAGAGAAATAACCGATAAGCAGAAAGAACAAGGCTGCATAGAATTAAAGGATATAGAATCAACAAAAACAGCAACAGGAGAAAAGATGATAGAAAAAGAGTGGCGCGTAGTTTCAACTGAAGGAATCTGCGGAGAACTACAGAAACAGAAAGAGGATTTATCAAAAGAAATGTCCTTCAAATCCAGCCAGTTTAGCGCGCAGCTCGATATTTTAACTGCTCGGCCAGAATCGGAAAGAGAAAAAGCAATGCAGGCAGTTAGAGATTTTATGGCCAAGCCAAATTTGCAATTGCAATACATACGCACCCGCCACCCGTCAAACTTTAATGTCGGCATAGTCACCAACCAAACCGACAACGGCTACACATCAGAGGATGTTGACGGCTGGGAGAGAAAAGTTGAAGTTTATCAGCAAAAAGAATACATCGGCAAAACTTGTGAGGTTTACGAATACGAAATCGATATAAGAAATAACGACATTGTACAGGTGGGCATTCGCTATCCTCAAGAGGGCGTTATAGAAAATCCTAAAAAACAAGAAGAATGCCAAGATTCTCACTCTTTGGAAACGCCTCTTCTGACACTCTCAGAAATAGAAGAAATAGCAATGGATTATACTCAGAGAGGAGTAAAAAACTTTAATGAAATAAAAGATAAATTTATCTACGAAGGGAGTTCGGCAAATCCAAAAACAATCTCAGCTCACAATGCCTGGATTTATGAAAACAAAGATTACAAATTGCCAGAAGGGTTGACTGCCGAACTTCCGTCAAAATTCCCAACAATCTGGTCACGAGTTAGCTCTGGCGGATACCTAATAATGTATCTCAATACAACAGGATTATTTAAATAATATGCAACAGCCAGCTCAAAAAATTAAATACTTAGTCTACTGCCGAAAATCTTCAGAACAGGAAGACAGACAAGTGTTATCAATTGAATCTCAAAGAAGAGAGCTGGATAAGATAATAGAAAACGAAGGCTTAAAGATTATAGAGATATTTGAGGAGTCTCACTCGGCCAAAAAATTAGACCGACCCGTCTTCGCAGAGATAATCGAAAAAATAAGTAGCGGATACGCTAACGGACTTTTGGTTTGGAACGCAAGCAGAATCTCAAGAAATCCCGTCGACACTGGCAAGATTATTTATTTAATGGATGAAAGCAGGCTGGTTGAAGTAAAAACTCCAAGCCAAACATTCCGCGACACTCCAAACGATAAATTCTTGCTCAACTTATTTTGCAGCCAGGCCAAGCTGGAAAACGATAATAAAGGCGAAGATGTAAAAAGAGGCTTAAGGACAAAATGCGAGAACGGACTCTTCCCTTCTCCTGCGCCAACTGGCTATATCAACGAAAAATATGCAGATCGAGGGAAAAAGAGAATACTGCCCGATCCTGATAGATTTGACCTGGTCAGAAAAATGTTTGATATGATGCTCAAAGGAATTTACTCGCCACTGCAAGTTTTAAGAGCGGCCAATAACGATTGGGGGTTCAAAATGCCCAATGGCAATAAAATGGGCAGAACCACGGTTTATAATCTCTTTACCAATCCAGTTTATTACGGAATGTTCGAATATCCCAAAGGAAGCGGACTTTGGTACAAAGGAACGCACAAAGCAATGATAACTACCGAGGAATATGACAGAATCCAATTCTTGCTGGGTAGAAAGGGGCGTCAGCGCCCTAAGACGCACGTGTTCGCCTTTACAGGGCTTATACGATGCGCTGAGTGCGGTTGTATGGTTACGGCCGAAGAAAAGGTAAAGAGACAACAAAACGGCAATGTTCACCGATATATTTATTATCACTGCACTAAAAGAAAAAATCCGAACTGTACCCAAAAATGCATCGAGCAAGCAGAACTGGAAAAACAAATTAAGTTAGCGATTAACCAAATAAATATCCCTCCAGAGCTTCACGACTTTGCTTTAGAGTGGCTAAGAAAAGAAAATCAAAACGAATCCCAAAGTACGCACAATATCCTCGATAGCCAACAAAAGGGCTATAAGGATTGCCTCAAAAAACTATCAGGATTAATAGACATGAGGGCAGCTGGCGAAATAAACGAAGAAGAATTCAAGCTGCGCAAGTTCCCGTTAACCGTAGAAAAAGAACGCTGGGAGGAAGTATTTAATAAAACCAGCCAAAGAGTAGATCAGTGGCTGGATAAGGCTGATGAAATATTCGGTTTTGCGCGTGATGCTAAAGCAAGTTTTGAAACTGGTGCCCCTAACAGGAAAAAAGAGATACTCTCCCGTTTAGGTTCGAACCTCCTGTTAAAAGACAGAATTATCGTAATTAAGAGGGAAAACACGCTAATACCGATAGAAGCGCTTTCGAAGGAAGATAAGCGGTTAGAACCCCTCAAAAAAGGGAAAAATAAAGCTGAATTGGTTGAACTTTACTCAAAAAGTCCACGATTGCTGCGGGACTTGGACTCGAACCAAGATTGATGGCTTCAAAGGCCACTGTCCTACCATTAGACGATCCCGCAACGTAGATAGAATATAGAAACTGGAAGCTGGAATATAGATTCTAAATTCCAAATTCTAACTTCTAAATTCTTATTTAAGTATCTCCACTGCTTCGATGGTGGCAATTTCGGTTGACATTTCTGAAGACGGATATTGATTAACTTCTCGATACGCTTTGGCATATAATTCTATGAGCCTGAGCGCTTTTGCTTCTTGGATTTTCTTACCTAATTCGACGATTTCCTCTTCTTCGATTTTATCTAGATTATGAGCTTCCAGAAGCGTTTTGTCAATCTTTCCTAAGATCGTTAATCTTAAATAATCAATAATTTGCGTATTAAGCTGCTCAAGATCTTTTCCTCTGCTAAATATTTCTCCAATAAAATTTATCGCTTTTTTCGCATCTTTATCAAAAATCATTCCCAAAAAATTTCTGACCGCTTCCGGACTGACAATTCCCAAAATATCTTCAAGATCTTGCCAAGCAATATCTTTTTTTGATTGAGAAATGATCTGTTCAAGCAAGCTTTCCATATCCCTAAAAGATCCACGCCCACCTCTTGCAATAAAATCAAGACTGCGCTTATCCATAGTAATCCCTTCCTCTTTTATAATCATTTTGAGTTTGGTCTTGATATCTTCGACCGACAAGCGTTTGAGTTCAAAATATTGGCATCTCGAAATGATTGTTTGAGGAACTTTTTGCGGTTCCGTGGTTGCTAAGATAAAAACCGCGTATGGAGGCGGTTCTTCGATTGTTTTTAAAAGAGAATTAAACGCCTCTTTTGTCAACATATGGACTTCGTCAATGATAAAAACTTTATATTTAGAATTGACTGGCGGATATTTTACCGACTCAATTAAGCTTTTTGCTTCATCGATGCCTCGGTGAGAGGCAGCATCAAGCTCAAGCAGATCAACTGACCTTGAAAGATCAATAGAAACACAACTAGCGCATTTATTGCAAGGCTCGTAGTCTGAAGCTTGAAGATTGAAGTTAGAAGCTAGAGATTTTTTCTTAATTCTAGATTTAAAATTCTTAATTCTAACTTCGCAATTTAGTGCTTTAGCAATTAATCTGGCAACAGTAGTTTTTCCAACACCCCGTGTTCCGGAAAAAAGATAAGCGTGCGCCGGTTTTCCCTGAGAAATTGCGTAGGTCACGGTTTTGACAAGATGATCCTGCCCTATGACTTGAGCAAATGTTTGAGGACGATATTTTCGATAAATTACCAAATTTTCCATTATATTTTATTTCAAGAAAAACATTATAACCAAAGGAATAATTGTCCAGGCAATATTAACTATGCCTCCTATAAATATATTTTTTCCCACTAAAGACAGATCGCTAATAAACGTTGCGCTCATTAAGGCGAGACTGAGATTTAAAAATAATCCCGCGCTGAAGAAGCCATATACTAGCCCTTTTATTGACTTGTAGCGTGCTTTTTTGCTCTTACTTTCTTTCTTACCCGACGAAGCGCTCATTGCAATTCCTCCGGCTGCAAACAATAGAAAAAGCGCTATAAAGAAAACCCAAAAAACAACAACTTCAGGCGTTAATGGTCCAAGCTTCAGATCTTTCGCAAATGCTGGCAATCCAAAAAGAGCTAAAAAGAGTCGAGCAAGATACAAAGACAGAACTATTGTCAACATTCTTTTCTTTTTCCAAAAAAATCCTAGTACCGAGAAAAAAAGAAAAATTCCTAAAATCATTAGAAAATCCCAAGATACAAGAGGTGTTGCCTTAAGCAGATTTGCCAAGTTCATGTTTTTACTAACAAATAAAATTAAAGTTCGTTTCTAAGTTGTTCCAAAAGTTCTTTAGCACGATGAGATATTCTTCGAGGAGTCGTAACTTTAATTTTTACTAAAATATCTCCCCGCCTTGTTTGATTAAAATGAGGTAATCCTTTCCCTTCAAGCGCAACAACTTGACCAGATTCTATGCCCTGAGGAATCTTTAGAACGACTTCATTTTCAAGAGTGGGAACTTCTATCTTATCACCTAAGGCTGCCTGGGTAAAGTTGATAGTCTGTTCCATCACTAAATTCGCCCCAAAACGCTTAAATAAGCGATGTTCTTTCACGCCAACAACAACATAAAGATCACCGGATGCGTCGCCTTCTTTTCCGGCACCGCCTTTTCCAGTTAATTTTATCACCTGGCCATCTTCAATGCCAGCTGGAATTTTTATAATCAAAGTTTCTCTGTCTTTCAATCTTCCTTGCCCTTTGCATTCGGAACAATGCTTTTCAGGAATTCTCCCTTTGCCTCGACACTTAAGACAGGTTCTGACCTGTTTAAAATTTCCTAAAATTGTTCTTTGAATTGTTGTTGTCTGACCCTTGCCCTGGCATTCATCACAAGTTTTTACACTCGTTCCCGGCTCAACACCGGAACCAGAACATTTATTGCATCTAATAAATTTATTAAGGGTAATTTCTCTTTCTGTGTCATGAAGAACTTCTTCTAAATCAATATCAATCCTGATTTCCATATCCTCTCCTTTTGTATGAGTCGGACCCGAATAACCAGATCTTCCGCCAAAAAAGTCAGAAAAAATATCGCCGACATCAAAATTCCCAAAATCAAACTTTACGCCGCCAGATTGGTTCGCTCCAGAAAAATAATCGGAAAAACCCGAAAAATCAAAACCACCACCCTGTTGACCCGCATTATCGAATGTTTTACCAAATTGATTGTACTGAGCTCTCTTTTCGTCATTCGACAAAACTTGATAGGCCTCATTAATTTCTTTGAATTTGGCCTCATCTCCTCCTTTGTCAGGATGGTGTTTGTGAGCAAGTCGGCGAAATGCTGTCTTAATTTCTTCTTTAGTAGCATCTCGAGACACTCCTAAAATCTCATAATAATCTTTCATGCGCTATCGCTAAAACATTTATATATTTTATATTTTATTTTTTATTTTTTATCTTTTTCCTCATAATCGCCCTTGATCGGCTCATCATTTTTCTTATTTTCATTTCCTGTCGATTCGGAAGTTGGTTCTACTTTCTTTTCTGCGCCCGCTTGTTTGTATAATTCCGTTCCGATTCTTTGGATTACTTTAGATAAGTCTTCTGTTGCTCTCTTAATAGCATCTTTGTCATCTTTATCTTTAATATCCTTAAGCGCTTTTATTTTTTCTTCAACTTCGGTCTTGTCTTCTGGTTTAATTTTACCTTCTGCATCTTTTATGGTTTTTTCTGTTGTATAAATCAATGTTTCCGCAAGATTTCTTACCTCAATTAATTCTTGTTTTTGTTTATCCTCTTCTTTATGCACTTCGGCTTCTTGTTTCATTTTTTCTATATCTTCTTTGCTGATGCCCGAAGATGCTTCAATTCTGATTGATTGCGCCTTGCCCGTTGCTTTATCTTTAGCTGATACGCTCAAAATGCCATTCGCGTCAATATCAAAAGTAACCTCAATTTGCGGAATACCACGAGGAGATGGGGGAATTCCATCCAATATAAATCTTCCTAAAGTCTTATTATCAGAGGCCATTGGACGTTCTCCTTGAAGCACATTGATTTCTACTGACGGCTGATTATCAGCTGCCGTTGAAAAAATTTGTGACTTTGAAGTTGGAACAGTGGTATTTCTTTCAATAATTTTTGTAAAAACACCGCCCAATGTTTCAAGTCCCAAGGAAAGAGGCGTAACATCCAAAAGCAAGATATCCTTGACATCTCCTTGGAAAATACCAGCCTGAACTGCCGCTCCTAAAGCAACAACTTCGTCAGGATTAATGCCTTTATGAGGTTCTTTACCGCCAAACAGTTTCTTGACTGCTTCTTGAATGGCTGGCATTCTTGTTTGTCCGCCAACCAAAACAACTTCATCGATATCTTTTATGTCCATTTTGGCATCTTTCAAGACATCTTTGGTTTTTTCAATTGATCGATCAATAAAATCTTTTGTAAGTTCTTCAAGTTTCGCCCTGGTCATCTTCATTTCAAGATGTTTTGGACCTTCCTCATCAGTCGTAATAAACGGAATATTAATATCAACTTCAACGGTTGATGAAAGTTCGTGTTTCGCTTTTTCTGCTGCTTCTTTTAATCTCTGAAGCGCCAATGTGTCTTTGCTCAAATCAATTCCTTGATCTTTTTTATATTCGTTAATAATCCAATTGATAATTACTTGATCTAAATCATCTCCGCCCAAATGAGTATCTCCGCCAGTCGCTTTAACCTCAACCGTGTCCTGAGAAACTTCAAGGACAGAAACATCAAAAGTACCGCCACCAAAATCATAGACAATAATTTGTTCGTCTTTTTTCTTGTTTAACCCATAAGCCAAAGCAGCCGCTGTCGGTTCATTGATAATGCGCTTTACTTTGAAACCGGCGATTTCGCCAGCGTCTTTTGTTGCTTTTCTTTGCGAATCATCAAAATAAGCCGGAACAGTAATTACTGCTTCCTCAATGCGTTCGCCCAGTTTATCTTCGGCATCAGCTTTAAGCTTTTGCAAAACCATTGCTGAAATTTCAGCAGGCGCATACCACTTGTCTTGCATTTTAACTTCAACTCCGCCCTCTTTCGATTCTTTCATTTCAAAGGGAAAAAGCTTCAAGTCTCTTTGAACTTCAGCATCGGTAAATCGGCGACCAATAAGACGCTTCAATGAATAAAGGGTATTTTTAGCATTGGTAACCGCTTGGCGTTTTGCCAAAAGACCGACCAATCTATCGCCCTTTTTTGAGACAGCAACAATTGAAGGAGTAGTGCGATTGCCTTCTTTGTTTTCTAAAATTTTGGGTTCTCCGCCTTCAATATAAGCCATAGCAGAGTTTGTTGTACCGAGATCGATTCCTAATATTTTTGACATAGTTTTATTAATTTACAAATACATAATTTATATTCTAATTTTTTTTGCTTTTTTATAACTATATGCTAAGATGTGTTTAGTCCATCGGGAGGTGGAAAAAATGGCAAGAATCGCAGACGCCTTACAGGATCATAACGATACTGTCGCAAAAAGGGTTAAAGATATTATTGTGGATCAACTCATGTTAGAGGATTCTGAAGAAGTTACGGAAGATTCTGATTTTATTGAAGATTTAGGAGCTGATTCTCTTGATCTCGTTGAACTAGTTATGATGTTTGAAGATGAATTCGACATAGAAATTCCTGATGAAGAAGCAGAGAAAATCGGAACTGTCGGAGAAGCAATCAGTACCATCAAGAGAAAGCTCGAGAAAAAGAGTTCTTCGTAAAATTCTGATCCTCACATTAAGTTAGATGTGGGGATTTTTATTATTGACAAATTTTATTCTTGTGATAGGATATAGGTATCTTAGCGTTAGGAGGCATTATGAATCCCCAAGGAATGGAGAATAAGTTAAGAGGTATCGTTGCAGAATATTTTGGAGTAAATGTGTCTGATGTTACTGACGAAAAATCATTCGTTGAAGATTTTGGAGCAAATATCGAAGATATGTATAATATTGTTTTGGATATTGAAGCTGAAACCGAAATTGAAATTTCTGACGAAGAACTTGATTCTATCAGAACGGTAGGTGACCTTATTCAACTCGTAATGAAGAAAGATGATAGAGAATAAAGTTCCTAAGAGCTATTTTTCTCCCGTACAGCGTGCGGGAGATTTTTTTATTACTTTCCGACATAGACCCTTGCCGGCCTAATAACTCTATCGCCCATCAGATACCCTTTTTGAAGAACTTGAATGATTTTGTCTTTGTTTTCTTCCTTGCCAACCGCTTCGCCAACCGCTTCGTGAAAATATGGATCAAATTCCTTTCCCAAAACCTCCATTTCTTTTATATCGTGTTTCTTTAAAATCTCTAGAAGCTGATCACGAATCTTTAAAAGTCCTTTTACCCAATCTGATTCTTTGTCTTTTTCTGGAACTTGCTTGATCGCCTCCTCAAAACTGTCTAGTGTCGGAAGAATTTCCAGCACCATGCCTGCTTTGAAAAAGATTCCCATATCCTGCATTCTCTTCTGCTCGTCTTTCCGATAGTTGTCGAATTCCGCCTTTATCCGTTTCCATCCCTCAAGATACTCATTGGTCTTTTCTGGTATACTTTCCAGTCCTGGGCTGGCTTTTTTTTCTTCAACTTTTTTTGTTTCTTCTTTCTTCTTGTGAGTTTTTTTTGTTTCTTTTTTTGTCATAAGAATATAAATAATATATAAATCCGAATATCGAAATCCGAAAATCGAAACAATATTTAATCTCGAAATCATAAATTCTAAACGGTTTAAAACATTAAATATTAGAATTTTGAATTCCTGTCTGCCGACAGGCAGGTGTTTCGAATTTCGTGCTTCGAATTTCGAATTTAATATTGTTACTGCAAAATTTTATTAATATATTGAATTAATGAAAGATTTCTTTCGTAGTCCATTCTGTCCGGCCCTAAAAGAGCAACAACGCCATTGTCACCACCTCTTCGGTATCTTGAGATGATTAGTCCGCATTTAGCTCCTTTAAGCAATGGGTGATCCTGTCCGATAAAAATGTTTGGCTCGTTATTTGAATATTCAACAAGATCGTCCATGTCCCTTTCTGTTTCCTCTAAAAAATGGGCGACGCTATAAAACATTTCTCTGTCCATTGTTTCAAGAAGCTCATCAAGTCCAGAAAAATAGAGATGGTTTTCTTCTTCCTGGCCAACCATAACCAATGAATTGCTAAAATTGGACAAAACCTCTGCTAACTCTTGATGAAAATCGTCTTCTTTTTTTATCTCGTTGACTCTGACTTTTATTTTTCTCTTATCGCCTTCTCCTAATTCTTTTCTTTTCATCAATTCTTTAACGTAAAAGCGATAACCTTTTTCTGTCGGTACACGACCAGCAGAAGTGTGAGGTTTTTCCAAAAATCCTTCTTTTTCAAGAAAGCTCATCTCAGCCCTAATAGTTGCTGGTGAATCGGAAAAATCATATTCTTGAGCCAAATCAAGCGAAGCCACGGGCTTGCCTTCTTTAGAATATTCTTGAATTACCGAAGTTAGTACTTCTTTTTGTCGATTGGTTAATTCCATAACTAGAATTTAGAAGTCAGAAGTTAGAAGCTAGAAGTTAGAATCCGAGATACAATGCTTAATTTCCTGTTTAAAATCTGAAGTTTATGCTACATAGTTTACTCCCTTAGCACTCCCGTGTCAAGACTGCCAATTCGTTAACAAACTTGAAACAAGTCTTTTACAAATTGATTACTCATAACTATATTATTGGCTCGCCCTGAGCGAAGTCGAAGGGTCAAGAGTGCTAAACACCCTTAATGAAGACTGAATTTTAGGGTGTTTAGTCCATAGTTGAGATTGTTCAAAAAAACCCGAAGCGATATGCCACTATATATTGACTATACTCTCTTGTCTTTTCTTCCACGGGACTAAATGGTCTTAACGAGCATAGCAAGTTTTAGACCATTAAGCCCACAGCTGAGAATATGAAAATGGCAACCACATTATGAATAATGAAATGAGGTAAAACCAATTATCTTTTTTGCGCGGGGCTAACTGATCTTGATAAATGAAATGAATCTTAGATCAGTTAATCCATAGCTGAGAATATGAAACTCTCGATTTTGATAATCTAAGTCGCAGATAATTATGATCTCATCCCGAAGATTCTTGCGCGGGACTAATTGATCTTAATGAAATAAAAATGCACGGATTTTAATCTCGTGCATTAGAATTAGAAAAGTTTAGATTATTTCTTTTTTCGTTTTGGAAAAAACCTTCCCAGTCGTACTGATATGAATGCAGTAATGATGGTTATTGTCACCGCATAAGAAATTTCTTCGCCCAGCGTTCCCTTGCCGCCAAAGATTTCTTCAAAAATATGTTTCAACGCCTCATCCCACGCTAGCGCAGCAATCAAACCGAGAGCCGCAATAACTAAAATTACAATTCTCTCAAAAACATCAGAATGAATGTGTTCAAGTTCGTGTTTTTTGAGAAATTTTTCTAGCTCAGAAATTTCAAATTTTTCTTTTGTTTCCATACAAAAATATACTACCACAATCTTCTTTTTATTGCAATAGTATGATCGTATAATTCGCTGTTTTTTAATAAAAAAGGGGCAGTGCTTAACTGCCCCCATGTCTTTTCCTGACTACTGCCTGAGGTGAGTTGACTCGCCTCTCCTAGCTTATTGCCTATACATATCTGGCTCGCCTAGGACGCTTGTTGCCTGTAGATCTTTGGCTCGCCTTCTCGTCTTTGTTGCCTGCTATGAATTGGCTCGCCTTACCCTCTTTATTGCCTCACTAATGTTGGCTTGCCCTGAGCGAAGTCGAAGGACTCGCCTTTACCACGTTATTGCCTCTCCACAATTGGCTCGCCTGCGACGTATTATTGCCTAGTATTGTACAACTCGTCTGATGTGAATTGTTGCTTACCTCCGAAAGACTCGCCTATATATGGTTATTGCCTCACTCCTTGTGGCTCGCCTTACCTCCATTGTTACCTGCCATGCTTTGGCTCGCCTACCCTTGTTTGTTGCCTAAGAAGTATTAGCTCGCCTACCGGTAATTATTGCCTTGTGTCCATTGGCTCGCCTAGGTCACTGTATTGCCTGTATGTGATTGGCTTGCTCTGAGCGAAGTCGAAGAGCTCGCCCAAGTGGCCTTGTTGCCTCCGTGTATTTGGCTTGTCCTGAGTGAAGCTTGTGGTGAGTTTACCTGCCCTGAACCCAGTTGAAGGGTCGAATCCATCGAAGGACTCGTCTTTGCGTGTTTATTGCCTCTGTCTGCTTGACTCGCCTCTTGCGCCGTATTGCCTGTGTGAGATTGGCTTGCTCTGAGCGAAGTCGAAAAGCTCGCCTGTTCTTGTTTGTTGCATATAGTACCTTGGCTCGCCTGAATATGATTGTTGCCTTTCGGTATTTGGCTTGCCCTGAGTGAAATCGAAGGGCTCGCCTCTATTCAATTATTGCTTGTCCTTGAATAGCTCGTCTGCAACGTATTGTTGCCTAGTATCATTTGACTTGCCTGAATATGATTATTGCCTTCCTCCTTAAGGCTGATTTTTTAATTACCAAAGAACTCTTCTTTATTATATTAATTTTCATATAATTGTCAATTCCTCCTTCGCCAAAGCATAATTATTATAGAAATAACAATACCCCGCACCAGCATCAATACGGTGCGGTATTATTGACTGTGTAATCTTCACTTATTCAGAAACACGGTCAATAAAAAGAGGGTAGTGCTTCCACTACCCTCGTCTCTCTAAGCCGTTTCTTGTTCAGAATCCACTAAAGCAGCTTGTGCTGCTGCTCTTTTGGCATCAGCTTCTCGCCTTGCCTTGATGCTTTCCGGCGTTTCCGGCAAACTTACAAATCCCTTGAATTTTTCTCCTGTGCAATTCTCAGGAGGAATATAGTCCCTATGACCAAGGCATTCGATCACATAAGGCATGGGCGTAGGAAGTCCCTCAACCTCTCGCCACTTCCGCCAAATGTGAGACGCAACCAGTCTCAACATCTTAAATCGAGCGTCATTATGGGCATGTCCTTTGGAATACCCAAGTTCCTCGGCTCGCTCTCTTTGCATTAAATAGAAGTCATAGTAAGCTCCCTTTTGCATCATTAAAGAATTGCCCAAGAGATAAAAAGCCGATCTCAATTGATCATTATAGTCAAGCGGCTTGCCTTTTTGGCGTCTTTGGGGTTTACCTTCTTTAAGACCAAGACCCGCATGCGCCCACATCTTGGTTACTGTCGGCAACCGATTGATATCACACATCCCCATGATTCTGCCAAGAGTCGCCGCACCTAAGCCCTTTACATCCTTAGCCCAAGCCTGCCAAAGAGGATGATCCTTAACTCTCTTTTCAAGCGCTGATTTCAGTTCTTTTTCAAGCTTTTCGAAATTTGGCAGATACTTTCTAACTAAAAGATCAACTTTTGGAGCGCGATCAAATTTTGTCTGACCACAAACTCTTCCTCCGCAAATAGGACAAGTTGTCGGCAAACTTCTTTCTTTCTTTTCCACACCCTCTTCATTATCGTTTTCTTTTCTGTAAATAGAGAGGTTTCTGCCACATTGCGTACAATGAGGACAAGATTTGACTACTGCATTTGGGATCCATGTCGCTCTTGCGGAAATATTTGGCCAACGCTTAGTGCAATCAGGACAGACTACTTTTTTCCCAGATGTGTTTGTCTTGTTGCATAACGAACTCTTAGTTGCTCAACATCTCTAAACATATTATAGAGTGTGCTTAGCGGACTAACCTTCACCGCATCAATAATCTCTTGAGTCTCCGGACCAAGCACCGCCGTTCCGCTTCCCTTTCTTGGCATGTTGCCTCCTTTGTCAGTTTTCTTTTGTGAGCTTGGCGAACAATTAAGAAATCTTACATCCCGCCGAAACCCTGACTGCCCCGTCTGCCGACAGGCAGGCGTCAGGCAGGTTTAGTGTAGGCGGATTGTTTACTGCCATTTTTTGAAGAACTCCTATATCCTATGACAAGATTGTCAAAAAGTCAAGAGTTTTTTGTAATTATTGACTTTTTATTATCAATATACTAACATTTCGATACAGCCAATATTCAGGAGGCAATAAAAGCCTCAAGGCGAGCCAATTCTGCGTAGGCAACAAAGGAGGAAAGGCGAGCCAAAGCCGTAGAGGCAATAGCTAGCCTCAGGCGCTCCCCCGGTAAGTAACCGGGGGATTTTTTTATAAAAAAAGTGGCTAGCATCTGCGCTAACCACCATTTATTCTCTATTCGTCATGGACTTTTTCAAGTATGATCTTATCTATACCCATCTGCTCAGCGTATTTGGTCATTTCTTCTTCTATTACACGAAAAATAGATAGATCGTAACAACCGCATTTCACAACATTTGTATCTCCAAGCCTGACAGCGACTAAGGTTTTCCATGTTTTAAGATGTATAAACCAGAATGAAAAATACTCATGACTTTTTTGTAAATAACGCCAACCTTTAAATGAAAGAAAATGGAAAGTGCTATCCTGAAATTGTGATCTTATGCGATCGCAAATTCTCTGAAAAACATCATCTAAAGATTCTACTTGCCTGACTTCTGCCATGTTTCCTCCTTTTTAAAAAACAATCAAACTAAAGTACATGTAGATAATCTATCATAATTGACAAAGAAGTCAAGCAGATTAAGTTTTTGTTAATAAAAAAACTCCCTTTGGATTTTCGTTCTTAACGAATTCCGCAGGGAGTATAATGGATTGTCATCCTTAGGGCAACTGTTCTACAACACCCTCAGGACCAGTGATCGTCAGACGACGAAGTCGCGGATGAGTTCGAAAACCACTTCTTCTAACAAATTCATCTATCGCTTCTTTGGTCATGCCACGCATAATAAGCTCATCACTACAACTAGATAATCCAACAAATGTCCGATCCGTAAGTTGCGGTGGGTGAAAACTGACTTCCAATCTGAACGGAAAAGTAGGATCATCGGGTCGATGTATATCAGTGGCATTGTGTTTAATCAGTTTCAATCCAGGAATAACATCTATCATGATTTATCTCATCTCCTTTATTGATTGACTTTGTACTGTTTTTAGCTCTTGCTCGATTCCCTTCCTAATTCTTCATGGGCAGCAACAAGACCCTGAAGCGCTCTCTGTGCAACAAGCAATTCCTGAGCTCCCGGTTTTTGTGTCGTCACATATTTCTGGAGCAACCACGATGCTTGGGCAAATACAGGAATCCTGCTCCATTTTATTACTCTACTATCAATCTCAAAAATACAACCAAGTCCAATGATATAGGCGATAGCGCTATCAAGATTAAGTGCATTTAGTAAGATTACCATTAATATCATCGGAAACACAAAGCGCCCGCCGCAGTAAATATCAATTCTTTTTCCCTTTCTGATGTCATCAATATCGACTGATCCTGTTTTTTCGTATGAGTTGATCGCCATATGTTCTGCTGCATGGTATTTGGCGACAAAAAACCGCGCATAAAGCAAGAAGAAAATGATAGAAAAAGACGCAAACAGCAAATCTCCATACCAGCTATTAAGTGGCAGAAGCGGTTTCCTTGGAATGTATTTACCTACCAGGAAAACAACAATGTAAATAAAAGCAAAGCCACCAACACTCGACAACAGATCTTTGGAATTGCCAAGCATCTGTAATGCCACAGAAACTAATCGAGGTATTGGAAATCTACTACATTTGCTTAAAAAAACACGAAAAGGCGATTTGCGTTTGGTTTCCTGTACAATGTCGCCGTGTCTATTGATACGAGCAGTAGAAATAAAGAGATCAGATTCAATGCTAATACGACCACTATCCGAAACCCCGCCAATAACATTGACTTTCATTCTTTTCCTCCTTTTTAAAACGCTTATGAATTTTTAAAGTACATATTGCATTATAACAATTTATCACAAAAAGTCAAGCGAAATCAATTTCTCTCCATAAAAAAAGACCCGTTAAAGTCTTTTTATTATGTTCGAGATAAATAACGAGCTTGAAAATTATAGCTGAATCAATTCGGGATTTAATTTTAAAAACTCTTCCTGTGAGTTTATGCCGATACCCATTTTTGATTTCTCTCTATCATTACCACCAGTATAAAGAGTTATATGAGCAGGAGGAGCTTCAAGGTTAGTTCCAAGAATAGTATTCAATTTTTCGTAAAATATTCTCATGCCAGGCAAGTGAACCATCTGAATATATGACTCCCTGCGTTCTTTTAGCTCGACGCTTTTGTCTCTAGGATCTGGCGTAGTGTATTCTTTAGAAATATGGTATCTTTTTGGCTCAAGCACAAAACTCCAATCTGTGCTACTTGCAAGAGATTTTATTTGCAAGAGAATGCTCTGTTTTTCCTCTTCTGGCAATGCCTTTAAAACTTTTTTAATTTCACTGCCATTTTTAAAACCCAAAACAGTAATATGAAATTTGTCTTTTACTTCAAGTCCATTTTCGTTTGCCAATTCACTTAAAATACCAAAATCAATCATATCTCTATTAATGCCAATTAATAAAGTATTTCTATTATTATCGAAATTTATACTATCCGGAATAAGAAAGCTTTTTTCTCGCTCTTCGCTCATTTCTTTCTGTTCGTCTGTTAAAAAATCTTCTGCCTTTTTTATTTCGTCTGGTAATGGTTGATGTTTTTCCAAATTCATAATTTTCCTTTAAAAAAATAAAACTCGTGCCCAAGGTGGGAATCGAACCCACATGAGAGTAATCTCACAGGTTTTTGAGACCTGCGCGCCTGCCTGCCGGCAGGCAGGTCTACCAATTCCGCTATAATATGCCGGAGGTGGGAATCGAACCCACATGAGAGTAATCTCACACGATTTTGAGTCGTGCGCGTCTGCCAATTCCGCCACCCCGGCATAAACATTATATTGATTTTAAATATTCCTTGCCAATACCTGATTTAAGATACTTTTCTCTTTTTCTCGCTTCTATTCGAGTCTTAAACTCTTCTGTTAAAACCGATTTAAAAGGACGATAATGTCTTGTCGTTCTTTCCTTGCCTTTGTTATGTTGATTAATTCTTCTTTCGTAATTATTAGTTAACCCTACATATATGTACTTATGAGAAATACTCTTAATAACATATATACAATATTTATCTGCCATAATTTTCTGTTAATGAGACTTGCGCGCCTGCCTGCCGGCAGGTCTACCAATTCCGCCACCTGGGCATAATTATAGTAATATTTTATTCTATTTAACTTCAAAAGTCAATCGTTCTGAATGATAAATATTCAATACTTGTTTTGAATTCATCCGAGATATGTGGGAGGCTCAGCCTCCCACATATCTCTATTTTTGATATATTCTTCAAGGTCTTGTTGATAATGTTCTGAATTCCCCCACATGCTATCAATAAAATTCTTTGATATAACCGATTGAAAATTCTTTTTCCCCAAATAATCTGAACAACTAGACCAACGATATTTTTTTAAAAATTCTAATGCTTGTTTTATGTTTTTTATGCTTTGTTCACGCCAATCAGACTGGAATAAATCCAACGCATTGGCATGAATATAGTGGGGCATATACTTGAAATATGGTTCATTGTCTATAAGTTTTGCCTTAAATCTACCCTGGAATAATACTCCCGATCTCTTGTTTTTCCTATTAAAATACATCGTATATCCAGTTCCTATTTTATGCATAAATTCTTTAATTCCCCTATCTTCTTTTTGCTTTAATAATAAATGAAAATGATTTGGCATAAGACAGAAAGCAAGAATTTCAACTTTCAATTTTCTTTTCTCTTGATCAATAATTATATTTTTTGCACGAGAAAATTCTCTAGCCGGTCTTGTATCGTTAAACTCAAAAAGATCATGAATAAAACGAACATAATCATCATTTTCTAAAAAAATGTTTCGCTTGTCTACTCCACGATTGTAGATGTGATATAAGTATATATCGGATGTTATGAATTCTATTTTTCTCATATTAAAATTATATCATATTTAATATTTGAATTTGAAATATGTGGGAGGCTGAGCCTCCCACATATTTCATTAGTGGTATAGAAATAATATAAAATAACATAAGTTTTTTTAATCAAAAAAACAGGGAAGCACGCTGACTCCCCTGAATGAAACTCTATTGGCTTTTTTTCGGCAAAGGAACAAGTTCCCACTTAGGATTCCATTCTCTCATGGCATCATGACTTGTTTTGACAATAAACTCAGCTGTTTTGATATCGACTTCAATAAACTCTTCTAACTTTATGACTTTAACCGTTTCAACAGGAACCCAGGTTGGAAAATCTCTATGCATTCTTAAACTAACAGAGATCCTAACTTGGTTATACTTTTTTCCTTTTCGGCACTGCCATTCTTCCGTCTCAAAACTGTAATCAATAATCGCAAGCAAATGTGGTATCGTCTCGTCCATATAAAGAAAATTGAACACTCCATCAATTCCAATGATTTTGGCGTCAGGAAAATTATGACGAAAGGCCTGTTCTGCCACCAAAAGAGCAGTATGTTTAGACTGATTTTGATTGACACGACTTACAAAATCCATACACCCTCCCTGTCTTGGGAATATCCAGCCCGATTGCTAGATAACTGTCTGTCTTGACAGCAAATTAGTAAGAATATTTTCCAACCAATTCGCTATCAAGAAACAAATTTATCATACTATATAATTAATAAAATGCAATATTTTTCAATAAAAAAGTCCCCCGGTCGTTTACCGGGGGACAGGCCGCTCTCCTAAGCGGCAACTGGTTGTTGTTCGATGAAATTGAGAACCTCGACCGCGCCGATTCCCTCACTCTGAGCGATTCGGATCGCCGCGATGAGATCCTTCCAATCCTTCTCCATGAGACGCTCGACATCACTTCGTCGCCGCGCCCCGCCATAGAGAACGGCAGCAACCGTCTTGAACTTTGTTTCGATACTAATCTCTGGATTATCGAGAAGTCCCGGCATGTAAACACCGACGAATCCCTCCTCAAACCCATTGAGATTTTTATCTCTCAATCTCCTGTCCAATTCCTGATACAGAAGAATGATGAGTAAGTATCTACGATCACTATCGAAAAATCCATGGTACACATCACAAACTGGTTCATCCGTGACGGTATCGTAGGAGTAGAGGAATAGATTGTCTTTACCCGCCCTGATCAAGTTCGTTGCCGAACTTTCCAGGAGTTCCACAATTCTCCTTACGACATCGTAGGAACCGATACTGTCGGCTCCTCTGACAGTCTCCATCTGTATACCTTTTCTTTGCCTCAAGAACGTAACCCTCATTCCGCCCTCCTCGCTTTCGCGATTTCTTCCTCGAGGTGACCGAAGATGTTAAGTTCACGATCGTGGAACAGACACTTGCGGTCACAAGTGTAATCGCAACCAGCGTCGATGAGCGGTTGAATTGTCGTGTAAGACACGCCAATTACCACTCCCTTAAATCCCGATGCTTTGATTTCACGAATCAGATCCGGCGTCGTTCCGCCGATGACCTGATAATCAATGACGATGATGTCGATTTCGTTCTTGCGCTCCTGGAAAAGCCTCCTGCCTTCCTCAAGCTCCATAGTCGAAACGACCTCAACGCCATCGGGAAGCTCATGTTCCCATTCGTGTTTCCAGTCGGGAAAACTGTCATCCACGACAAGAATCACAACTTTGCCGTCTTTCACTTTGCCTCCTTAGCGTATTTTCAAACCGAAAACCCTAACCTTTCTTTCACTATACATTATAGCACAATATTGTGTAAAATGCAAGAGTTTTGTGGAATTTTGACACTTATCCCCAATTGAAGTTAGTATAAAAAAGTTTAGAATAGAAAGGAAGTGAAAAGTTAAAAGGAAGAACCTCCGACAAAATGTCGGAGAACCTTGGCGGAAGATGGAAAAGTGCAAAATGTTGGAAGAATTTATGATTTTAAATTTTACACTGTAATTTTGAACTTTTCACTTTAAACTTTAAACTTTTTTAACCCTGTAGGCTATGGCGAAATCTTTGTTTACACATTTGCATGTCCACTCCCATTATTCCTTGCTTGATGGGCTTTCCAAGATTGATGAAATTCTCGATAAATGCGAAAAAGATGGAATGGAAGCAATTGCGCTGACTGATCATGGCGTCATGTACGGCGCTATTGAGTTCTATCAAAAAGCCAAGGCTCGAAACATCAAACCGATTATTGGCGTTGAGGCTTATGTTGCGCCGGGCGGTATGAAAAATAAGCAATCAAAGTCAGATGCGCTTAATTATCACTTGACGCTTCTCGCCAAAAACGAAAAAGGTTATAAAAATCTTTTAAAACTGACAACCCTCGCTCATTTAGAGGGTTTTTATTATAGGCCGCGCGTTGATTACGATCTGCTGGAAAATTACTCGGAAGGCGTCATTGCACTGTCAGGATGTCTTTCAGGACATATTCCCAAAACAATCCTTTCAGGAAAAATTGATGAAGCGAAAAAGATTATTTTGCGAATGAAGGAAATCTTCAAAAAAGGCGATTTTTATTTGGAACTTCAACATCATCCTGGACTTGAAGAACAGGAAATTGTCAATAAAGCGATGGCGAAGCTTGCAAAAGAACTTGATGTGCAGATTGTTGCCACTCAGGATTCGCATTATATCAATCCCGACGATGCGCTTGCTCAAGATATTTTGGTGGCAGTTCAAACGGGAAATAAGGTTTACGATGAAGACAGAATGACGATGAAGAATTACGATTTTTCATTAAAATCTCCAGAAGAAATGACAAAGAGCTTCAAGGATTACCCTTCTTCAATTGAAACAACCCAAGATATTGCGAAGAAATGCGACGTCAAACTTGATTTGGAAACAATTCATTTGCCAAAGTTTGATTTGCCAGAAGGAGAAACCGATCTTCTTTTGTATCTTAGAAAGTTGGTTGATGTTGGCATAAAGAAGCGCCTTAAAAAAGAGGCTGACACAAAAGTCGTTAAAGATAGAATCAATTATGAATTTTCAATCATTGAAAAAACCGGTTATGCTTCATATTTTTTAATTGTTCAAGATTTTATTAACTGGGCAAAGAATAACGGAATTGTTGTGGGACCAGGAAGAGGAAGCGCGGCGGGAAGTTTGGTTTCTTATGCTTTGAACATTACCGATGTTAATCCTTTGGAATACGATCTGATGTTTGAAAGATTCTTGAGTCCCGACAGAATTTCCATGCCAGATATTGATATTGATTTTACCGACATGAGGCGTGATGAGGTGATTGAATATGCGCGTCAAAGATATGGCCAAGATAGAGTCGCACAAATTATTACTTTTGGAACAATGGCATCGCGTATGGCGATTCGAGATGTCGGTCGCGCCTTAGGAATTTCTTATTCTTTCTGCGATCAAATTGCTAAAATGATTCCCTTTGGTTATTCGCTTAAACAATCGCTTGAAGAAGTTACCGAGCTCAGAGACCTTTGTGAAAAAGATGAAAACGCTAAAAAACTGATTAAATATGCAAAAAAACTTGAGGGCGTGGTTCGCCATGCTTCTACTCACGCTTGCGGCGTTGTCATCACAGAAGATCCGCTTTCAAATTTCACCCCTCTTCAGTATGCCTCTCAAAGTGATAAAACTATTGTTACCCAATATGAAATGCACGCCGTTGAATCGCTAGGACTTTTGAAAATGGACTTTTTGGGACTGAAAAACTTAACTGTTATTGAAAATACTCTTAAGATTGTAAAAGCTACTCGCGGACAGCGCATCAAAGTTTCCGACATTCCTCTGGATGATGATAAGGCTTTTAAGCTTTTGCGCGATGGCAAAACCATCGGCATTTTCCAGCTTGAATCTGGAGGAATGACGCGTTATCTAAAACAGCTTAAGCCGACAGAAATGGAAGATATTATCGCGATGGTGGCTCTTTATCGACCTGGTCCCATGGAACTTATTCCTAGTTTTATTAGAAGAAAACATGGTCTTGAGGCGCCAGAATACATCCACCCTAAATTAAAAAAAGGCCTTGAGAGAACTTATGGCATTATCGTCTATCAGGAACAGATCATTCAGCTGGCTCAAGAATTGGGCGGATTGACTTATACTGAAGCAGATCAATTAAGAAAAGCGGTAGGTAAAAAAATTGAAAAACTTCTTGCAGCCCAGGAAAAGAAATTGATTGAAGGGATGATCAAAAATGGCATTGACAAAAATATTGCTCGTCAGATATGGCAATTCATCAAGCCCTTTGCAAGATATGGTTTTAACCGATCCCATGCTGCTTGCTACGCGCATATTGCTTACGAAACTGCCTATTTGAAAGCTCATTTTCCGGCTGAATTTATGGCTGCTTTGATGACTTCGGAAAGCGCCAATATTGATCGAATTGCTAAATTGGTTGATGCTACTCGCGATATGGGGATTGAAGTTCTTCCGCCAGATATTAATGAATCATGGGAAAACTTCACAATCGTCAAACCGGAAAAAGAAAACTCATCTCCTAATAAGATTCGTTTCGGGCTGACAGCTATTAAAAATGTCGGCGATCATCTTATTGACGCTATGATTCAGGAAAGAAAAACTGACGGACCGTATAAAAATATCGAAGATTTTATTGAAAGAGTCAATCATAAAGATTTAAATAAAAAATCACTAGAATCCCTTATAAAAGCCGGGGTTCTTGATAGTTTTGAATCAAGAAGCACGCTCTTGGGAAACGTTGAAAATATTCTTAAAATTGCTAAAGAAAATCAAAAAAATAAAGCTAATGGCCAAACCAGTCTTTTTTCAGGACAAGATGTAAAAGACCTAAATCTTAAGCTTAAAAAATATCCAGATGTCGATGGCCAAGAAACGCTTCGTTGGGAAAAAGAACTTCTTGGGTTATATGTTTCATCTCACCCTCTTGAAAAATACCGTAAAACTCTTGAAAAAAAGACCTTTCCGATAGATAATATAGATACTAGCTTTGGGTTTAATGGCAGCACTCAGAAAATCGGCGGCATCATCAGCTCGATCAAAAGAGTTGTTACAAAGAAAGGCGATCAAATGGTGTTTGTAGAACTGGAAGATTTAACCGGGAAAATAGAGGTGATTGTCTTTCCTAAGATGTTGCGCAGAGATCCTAGTATCTGGGTAGAAGATAAGATTATCTTGGTTGAAGGTAAAATTGACACCAGGAGTGATGTCGCAAAAATGATCTGCGAAAAAGTGCAAGAATTAAAATAAGTTTTTAATTTACATCATGTCTAATATAGAAAATATACGCCATAGCTTATCTCACATTATGGCAATGGCGGTTAAAAAACTTTATCCGAAAGTAATTTTTGGCATCGGACCGACAATTGAAAACGGCTTTTATTATGATTTTGATTTATCTTCTAAAATAACAGAAGCTGATCTTCTGAAAATCGAAAAAGAGATGAAGAAAATCATAAAACAAAATCTTGATTTTATTAAAGAAGAAAAATCCTTTTCAGAAGCAGAAAAGATTTTCAAAAATGAGCCCTATAAATTGGAACTCATTCATGATTTAAAAGAAGAGGGTGAAAAGAAAGTTTCTATTTATAGAACCGGCGATTTTGTCGACCTGTGCAAGGGTCCTCATATAGAAAATACTAAGGAAATTGATCCGGAAGGATTTAAACTAACCAAGCTTGCTGGCGCCTACTGGAAGGGAAGCGAAAACAACGCCCAGCTTCAAAGAATCTATGCCGTTGCTTTTGAATCAAAAGATAAACTGGATATTTATTTAAAACTTCAGGAAGAAATTGAGAAAAGAGATCATCGTCTTTTAGGACAACAACTCGATCTTTTTCATATTGATGATGAAGTTGGTCCGGGACTGATTTTGTGGCATCCTAAAGGAGCGCTACTCAAACGCATTATTGAAACTTATGTTTTGGATAGATATCTTGAAGAAGGATATCAGCTGCTAAATACCCCTCATATTGCTAATTTAAAACTCTGGAAAACTTCCGGACACACCGGGTTTTATAAAGACAGCATGTTTCCATCTTTTCATATGGCAGAAATCGACAAGGAAGAAAAGGGCGACTATCAGCTCAAGCCGATGAACTGCCCATTTCATATGAAGATTTATAAATCGAGTTTGAGAAGTTATCGCGAATTTCCTATCCGCTACACAGAACTAGGAACAGTTTATCGTTATGAAAAATCAGGCACTTTGCATGGATTGGTTCGCGTTCGCGGCTTTACTCAAGACGATGCTCATATTTTCTGTGCTGGCAAAGATCAATTATTAAGCGAAGTAATAAATGTCGTTCGCCTCACTAAAGAAATTCTCACAAAGTTTGATTTCAAAGAATACGAAGTGAGATTAAGTGTTCGTGATTCAAAAAATAAAGATAAATACTTAGGATCCGAAGAGGGTTGGAATGACGCCGAAGCTACTCTTGAAAAGGCACTTGAGCAAGAAAAATGGAAATTCCAGCGCGACGAAGGCGAAGCAGTTTTTTACGGACCAAAGATTGATATTAAAGTTAAAGACGAACTCGGAAGAACCTGGCAAATATCAACTATTCAGATTGATTTTAATTTGCCGGAAAAATTTGATCTTTCATTTATTAATGCAAAAAGTGAAAAAGAAAGACCTTTTGTCGTTCATCGCGCCCTTTTGGGGTCGCTTGAAAGATTCATGGGCGTTTTGATTGAAAATTACGGCGGCGCTTTTCCCATGTGGCTTTCTCCTGTCCAAGTAAAGATTTTGCCCATATCAGATAAACACCTTGATTATGGAAGAGAAATTGTCAAAGAGTTAAAGGCTTCAAAAATTAGAGTTGAACTCGACGAAAGAAACGAAACGATTGGCAAGAAAATCAGAGAAGCAGAAATGCAAAAAACTCCTTATATTTTCGTGATTGGCGATCAGGAAGTTGGCGCAAAAACAGTTAGAATCAGAGAAAGAGGCAAGGGAGATATTGGGGAAATGAAAATTAAGGATTTTTTGGAAAAAATCCTACCTTCACTTTGAACTTTTAACTTTAAATTTTAAACTTAAAAAACCCGCCTAACTCTTAGGTGGGTTTTGTTATTCCGTAGATTGCTAATCAATGCCAAGTTCTTTGAGAAACTCATCTAAAGAACGAGAAACAGAAATCGTTGGATTCTGCGCAATTAATGTTTCGTGAGTGTTATATCCCGTCGAAACTGCCGCAGTTTTAACTCCGGCAATCTTCCCTGAAATAAGATCATGAATTGTATCTCCTATAAAAATAACTCTTTTTGGATCCAAATTATTTGATCGGAGCAATTTCTTAATTGCGGTTGCTTTATCTTGACTTGTCCCGCCAATGACATCCGCAAAAAAGTTTCTAATACCAAGTCTTGCAAGTTCTAGTTCTAGGGTACCTTTTGCGTGAGCGCTCACCACAAAAAGCTTAATGCCTGAACGCTCAAGCTTGGCTAGTGCTTCTACGGCGCCGTCAATCAAAGTTAGATCGAATCTTGGATCTTTACGCACTTCAAGAAAAACTCTTTCAAAATCTCGATTGATTTCTTCTTGCTCCATGATAACGCCAAGTTTTTCAAGAAGTTTCTTTAAGGTAATTGGCTGCATCCTTTGCCACTCTTCAAAGGTAATTCTTTTTTGTCCATGAGCTTCAATCGTTCTCATGTTAGTTTCGTAAACCGCTCTCATGTCATCAATTAAGACTCCGCTGACATCAAAAAGTACTGCATCAATTCCACCGTATCTCGTCTGCATTTTCACCCTCCGTTGTTAGTTTTTCTTTTCGAACCATAAGAGAGAAAATAGAAAAACTTACACCCTTCCGTATCCCGGCTTGCCCTGCCTACCGGCAGGCAGGCGGGAGAAGGAGGGTATCGCTATTTGCAGTTCCAGTCGAAGGACTATATTAATTATATATTTTCAAAGAACTTTCCTTATCTTATCATTAAAAAATCAAAAATCAAAAAAAGCGTTCCGCTTTACGGAACGCTCTGGGCTTCGACTGGAATTCTTTGCCAGTCAGGATGCTGATCTCTTAACTTATCTTCTTCTGTTTGAATAGTTTCAGTAATCTCTCTTTCTAGTTCATCAAGGTTAATGGTCGCAACCGAATGAACTAATGTCTCAAATCGCAAATCTCTTATCGGTTTTGGCATTCCTTGAAATCCATCACAGATTCTCTGAAAACGATCGTGCCTTTCCTTAGCCCCTCTCAGAAACCCTTCAACAGTTGCATGGGGATCTCTTTGAAATTCAGAACCCAATCGAGTCTGTAAATCTCTTTCTTTCTGATCACCTTGTCTCTCTTCCATTTTCCTCCTTATCCATCAACAATTATGTCTCTTGGATTTGGGCCACCAAAAATCGCTCGATCTCTCTCTGGCTTAAGTTCTTTGTCGCCAGCAATCAGTGTCTTCCTAACCATCCGCCTTCGTTGTCTTGCCGCTTTTCCTCCAGGAGTCCTAGACTTCAAAAATCCTTTCTTTTTCTTCATTTTCTCTCTCCTTGTCTATGTTTTTCTACGACTCTTGCCTACTGTCGCACAAGTCGTCTTGATGTTGCCAGATTTCTCATCCTTGTGTCTCGCTAAAGTAATTCTTCTATTTCTAAATCCTTCTGGGTCTTTTTCGTATTCCCTTCTTACGCTATCTGGTAATTTCCTTAATACATCAACCTTACTTGCATCGACCTTCATTAGCTCCATTCCTCCCTCCGTTAGATTTTGCTTTTGAGTGTTAACGAAAAAATGAAAAATCTTACGTCCTGAGCGAAGTCGAAGGACTTACGTCTCGCCGAAACTAAAAGTAAGGATGAACTATGCTGCTGCCTTATATCTTATTCCACGACTGTATGGTGTATGAAAAGTTGTTTTATGTAATATCTTTTCTCTTTTAAGCATACTTTCAATAAACATTCTCTCTATTTTTTCCCTATTTTCTTTAGCTCGCAATGCCATTTCCTCAGAAGTAAGATTCGGATCATTTTTCCTTGTGTCGGGCATTGTACCGATTAAATTAACGTTGATTCCTTGATAAAATTCTTGAGGAAGATTTCTTCCCGTAATCCTACGCCAAATGTTTGTTAGCAGCTTCATTTCTTCTCTCCTTTGATTGTCTTGTGGCAATTGTTTGAATCATTGGTCCTATTACACTCATTTCCTTTACTACTGTGCGTTTAGCATTTTCTACTGCGCCGTATATCACATTATCTCCTTTTGTTTTTTAAAGAACTTAATTTTAATATATAATATTCTTCGGGAAAAATCAATCGAAAGGGCAAAACTTAAAATCATTTCTATTTTCTCAGACACATGTGGGAGGCTCAGCCTCCCACATATTTCACTTTTTTGTATATTTTCATTTAAATTAAAAAAGGGCGGCTAACTAGTCGCCCTCACAATCAAAGTTTCTCTGTCCGGAGATCGCATCGACAATTTTTGATTGCGTCCTCTTTGTCTTTAACAAGACGCATTAAGCCCTTCTCTGAAAGAACGAATTTCGCTTGGCGTTGCCGGCAATGGCAACTGCGGTTCTCTTGTTTCTCTGGAAGAAAAAACACTACGCTTTTTTGAAAACCGCGAAGTCATGTCTTTACCCATTCCTCCTCCTTATGCGATAATCACGTGTCCGCCACCATCTCGTAAGGTTCTCATGATTGCTTCTGTTTCTTCTGTTGCTCGTCTCTTTTCAAATGCTTCAACAGATTCAATAGTCCTGAAACAAGGACGTAAGCGCGTACCGGCAAGCGATTCCCCGTCAGTAGTATAGGCTACCCCTCCGAAACGAACTCCTGAGCCATATAGCCCTCTAAGATCATCAAAATCGTCAGTATAGACATTGCCTGTAAAAACTTCGTCTTTTCTTCTTTCGGGATGATCGCCGCTAAGAACTACAGACGATATTCTTATTCCCCTTATAATCATCAAAACCGCCAAAACTGCCAAGACGATTCCCAGAATCAATACATGACCAACAAATGAGAAAACACTGAAAATGCCTAATATTATCGCAAACGCAAACTGAGATCCTCCTGCCATTGTATCGCCTCCGTTAGAGATTGTTGATGAGCCTGCGAATTTACAAGCTCTTACGTCTCGCCGTAGCCAAAAGGCGTAGGCGGACTTTTTGAAGAACTAATTTTAGTGTATATGCTTAATGGAGAAAAGTCAATCCTTCGACTCCGCTCAGGACAAGTTCCTTCGACTTCGCTCAGGACAAGTTCCTTCGACTTCGCTCAGGACAAGTTCCTTCGACTTCGCTCAGGACAAGTTCCTTCGACTTCTCTCAGGACAAGTTCCTTCGACTTCTCTCAGGACAAGTTCCTTCGACTTCTCTCAGGACAAGTTCCTTCGACTTCTCTCAGGACAAGTTCCTTCGTGGAGTTTATGGTGAGCTTGTTTGTGGTGAGTTTATCGAATCCACCGAACCAAGCAGGACGAGCAAAATAAGATTAAGAAAGTGTTGAGGTTTGACCTCAATACCATTTTCCCTGACATATGTGGGAGGCTCAGCCTCCCACATATGTCAAAAACTGTCGAGGATTTATTTTATCGGGACGGTCCTAGACGGTTTTTGTTTATTGTTACTGGATTCCTGCCTTCGCAAGAATGACATAAATTTCAATAAAAAAAGCGTCCCGGTAAACTTCTACCGGGACGGGTCCGCCAATTCTACCGGGACGAACCGCTCTCCTAAGCAGTGACTAGACCGAGAGTTTCTTCGCACCATGTTTTCTCGTGAAGAAATCGGCGAGTGATCGCCAGAATCCACGAGAAACAGGTACTTCTTCAGTCTTCTTAGCTTCGGCGTTGCAGTCAACTACCCGCAACTCACCGGCCTCAATGGTACAAATGAACTTCTTGTCTTCTTTCTCCCATCTCCTAATCACAACTGTTGCTTCTGTGAACTTCCTGTACTCGTAGTTAAGAGTACACTTGAAGTTAATGGAAACACTGTCCTGGGGATAGAACCATATTGATCCGTCAACAATCCTTTCACCATTGCCATCCTGCCAGACAAAATCCATTGGATCGTATTCCGAGTGCAGGAACAAACGATTCTCCAACTCGCCATACGCACGTACAGCGCATGCCTGCGCCATCTGCAGTGCCAACGCCGTTGTGTTCGTGAGTGTAATCTTTTTTGACATGTTTCCTCCCGTTTCGGGATTTCTCCGGTACTCCACCGAAGGCTGTCGTTTCAACAGCGAATTAGTAAGAATAAATTTCCAACCAAGTCGCTATTGAAAGAAAACCCCAAACTCTTCTCTTATCATCTATTATACCACAATTAAGTGTAAAATGCAATGGATTTGATGAAAATCAATTGTAAAACATGAGATTCTTCGTGGAATTTATGGTGAGCTTGTCGAACCATTCAGAATGACAGAAATAAAAAAAACGTCCCGGTAAACTTCTACCGGGACGGATCCACCAATTCTACCAGTACGAACCGCTCTCCTAAGCGGCGACTGGTTCGAGAAGGTCGAGAACTTCGACTGCGCTCATCTGCTCCGAACGAGCAAGTTGAACCGCAGCCAGAAGCTTCCACCACTCAAGCTCGACAAGACGCTCGACTTCTTCTCGCGTCCTCGCGCCTCCGTGGATCACGACGAGAACCGCTTTGAACTTCTTCTCGATGTCGTTTTCCGGGCTGTCAAGAAACCTCGATATGAAATCGAAAACGAGATCATTGATCTCTGAGCTCTCAAGAACACCGATCTGAACAGATCGTGAGAACAAAGCCTCCTTCAATTCCGCGACAACTTCGCCGACATTCTGTAGATCGAAAAACCCATGATATGCTCCTCGATAAATCACCTTGTTTCGACGAACAACATCCCAACCCTCAGTCTCGATCACCAGATCGCCGTCTGAAGTGCGAACAAGATTTATCGCCGAAGTTGAGAAAGCTGTCAAAACCGACCGAACCGCAGAAGAAACAAACATCTCGTCCGGCCCACTTGTGCAAACCCAATTTCCGCCATCTTTCATGAAAACCGAACGCTCCATTCTCTTCCTCCTTCTTTCGCTTGTGTGTTTGACGAAACCCTAACTCTTCTTTCATTACCTATTATATCACAATTAAGCATAAAATGCAAGAGTTTGAGTGAAAAATCAAAATTCAAAGCGCAAAACTCCCATGCCTACCGGCAGGCAGGAAAACCATAACTTAAAATTCAAAGCTATAATTCAGAGATTCTTCCCCCGGCTTGCCGGGGTCAGAATGACCCTCCTTCGTCCCGGCGAGCCGGGACTTCGGACGGACAAGCCCTCCTACGCCAAGGCTTCGGAAGGGCAAGTATGAATTTTTTTCAATAAAAAACTAGCAATTACTGCTAGTTCTTTATGATTTATTATAAAATTTTAAGGAGTTAGTTTTAGCTTTTCCCAATTCTTAGCGAACCAACCAAAGGTTGTCGGCATTTCTTTTTTCATTATTTTTAAAATTTCCTTTGCGCCTTCACGAATTTCCCATTGAGCTGATTTGTCTAAGCGCAATTTTAGAAAATGCATCATTGACCTGGCGTTCATTGTCATCACGATAGCGGTTTTTGTGCCAATTGGCAAAACAAATCTTGCGTCTTCGGCTGGCACGCCATCTTTGACTAATTTTTCATAAAGCGTAATTGATTGGCGATTAAATTCTTCAATTGCTTTTTTATTTTGGCTAGATATTTTCTGGGGAAATGCCGTTTCGAGGTTGCGACCAGACTTGTTGACATAACGAAGCGATTGCTGATCGTATGTCGCCATTCGATGCCGGACTAATTGATGAGTGAATGCTCGGGAAACTTCAGAGAGAACGAAAGTAAAATGAGGGTGCTCAAAAGGTCCGAAATGCCCCCATTCTAAAAGTTTTTTTATTAAATCTTTGACTTTTTGATCTGTGATTTCTTTTTTAGGAATATCGCCTACTCCATCAGCATACCTGCTTTGACGCGCAGCCAAGTAAACGATCTTTTCCGGATTGGGAGTTGAAGCAATCAGTTTAATTTTCATAGATGGGGAATTTTTTACACAGATCAATCACCTGAGGCTTTATTTCCAAAGGTGTCCCCTCCTTTTTTAAAATTTTTGTGATAAATTGAGCGATGATTTTCATTTCTGATTCTTTCATGCCTCGTGTTGTTGTGGCAGGCGTTCCCAGTCGCAGGCCCGATGGTTTGAAAGGCGATGGATCATCAGGAATCGTGTTTCTATTAGCTAAAATATTTGATTCTTCCAAAAGTTTTTCAGCTTCCGACGCATCAATGACGCCTCTTAAATCCATTAAGATTAGGTGATTGTCGGTGCCGCCTGAAACAAGCTTGAATCCTTTTACGATAAGCTCATCGGCTAGAACTTTGGCATTTTTGATTATTTGTTTTTGGTATTCTTTAAACTCGGGCTTGAGCGCTTCTTCAAAGGCAATCGCTTTAGCTAAAATAATATGTTCGTGGGGTCCGCCCTGGAAACCGGGGAAAACCGTCTTATCAATTTTTTCTGCGATTTCTGATTTAGAATAAATAACTGCTGATCTTGGCCCGCGCAAAGTTTTGTGAGTCGTTGTCATAACGATGTCAGCACAAGAAAATGGCGATTGATGAAGACCAGCAACAATTAATCCGGCAATATGAGAAATGTCAGCCAAATGATAAGCGCCAACTTTTTTAGCAATTTCGCCAAATCTTTTAAAATCAATTTCTCGGCTATAGGCCGTAGCTCCTGAAATAATAATTTTTGGTTTTTCTGCAATCGCTAATTTTTCAACTTCGTCGTAATCGATTAATCCTTCGCTATTCACGCCATAATGAACAATCTGGTAGAAATGGGACGAGGCATTAACTTTATGGCCATGGCTTAGGTGGCCCCCATGAGAAAGCTTGAGCGATAGAATCTTTTCTCCTGGCTCAAGCAATGCAAAATAAACTTCTAAATTGGCAGGAGCGCCAGAGTAAGGTTGGACATTGACTTGCCAATCATCGCCAAGACCAAAAATTTCCTTAGCTTTTGCCTTGCAAACTTCCTCAATTTTATCAATATAAAAATTACCAGGATAATATCGTCTTCCTGGATAGCCTTCAGAATATTTATTTGTCAAAACAGAACCTGCTGCTTCAAGTACAGCTTTTGAAACATAATTTTCCGAAGCGATCAAACTAATCATCTCTTGTTGACGCTTTTCTTCGCTCTTGACTAAATTATATAAATCTTGTGAAATATTATTAAGATTTTTCATATACAACAATGTTACCAGATAAGATTTCTTTGTCAAAAAAAAAGAAAGAATGAGCTAGTCTAGTAAAAAAACTAATTTATCGAAGTCGGACTTCGATAAATTTAGTAATAACTTTGTTATTAAATATTCAAGAGCTATTCAAAAACTAAATCTTTTATTTCCTCAAAATTTCCATTTTTTATAATATCTGTTAAATCTTTTTTGTATTGTTTCTCTCCTCCGAAAATTTCTAAAAGAAAATTACGCTGAGTAATTGAAGGAAAATTTTTCTTATTTAAATAATCGGGTAAACTGCTCCAACGGTATTCTTCTAAAAACTTTAATATTTTATTTAAGCCTGAAATACCATCTTGTCGCCACTTAGCATCTGTCAGGTCTAGTGGATTTGTATGGATATAATGTGGAAGATATATAAAATGAGTTTCTTTTTCTATTAGTAAAGCTTTAAATTTACCCTGAAACAAGACGCCAGATCTTGTATATTTTTGATTAAAATAATTGGTATAACCGGTTCCTAATTTTCTCATAAATTCAGTAATTCCATTCTCTTTTCTCTGTCTCAAAAGTAAGTGAAAATGATTCGGCATTAAACAAAAAGCCAAAATCTCAACCAATAATTTTCTCGGTTTATTTTTATTATCAATATATTGAAGTCCGACTTCAATAGATTTGTTTCTAAAATTATAACCAGCATTAAATACCGGATTAATATCATTGAATTCAAATAAATCGTGAATAAAACGAAATCTATCAATGTCGTCTAAAAATATATTTCTCTTATCAACGCCGCGGTTATAAATATGATATATTTTATTACAAAAAAATTCTGGCCTTTTCATAATTAGTTTATTTAACTATAATAATACAATAAGGTTAATTTTAGCATAAAGCATATTTAAAATCATAGGAAAATTTGATGTTTTTTGTTAAAATTTATCGAAGTCGGACTTCGATAAATTGAAGGTTTTAATTGTTAGAATTTATGTTGCAAAAAATAATGCCAAAAATAATTACCATTTTGGGGCCGACGGGGTCGGGAAAGTCGGATTTGGCGATAAAACTGGCGAAAAAATTTGATGGAGAAATTGTTTCCGTTGATTCGCGTCAAATTTATCGCGATTTTGTCATTGGTTCAGGATTGGTTCAGGGCGAATGGAAAAATGATGTTTATATTTCTAGCGGTATTCCCCATTACCTCGTTCAATTTTTAGATGCTCTAAAAACTTTTTCTTCATCTGAATTTAAATCGTTAGCAATTGATGAAATAAAAAAAATTATCGCTCAAAAAAAATTGCCATTTTTAGTTGGCGGTACTGGTTTATATATTGATACTCTTATTAATAATTTAGAAATTCCTAAAATCAAACCAAATTTGGCATTACGAAAAAAACTGGAGGAAAAAAGTAATGAGGAATTAGTAAAACAACTGGAACTATTTGATCCTGACTCATTGAAAAATATTGATAAAAATAATAAGCGCCGATTGGTGCGCGCCCTTGAAGTTTGTCTCTTAGGAAATACAACTTTTTCTCAAAATCAAAAAAAAGGAGAAAGATTGTTTGATGTTTTAAAAATTGCTATAAAATCAGAGAGAAAAGATCTTTATAAAAGAATTGATAAAAGAGTTGATGAAATGATGGAAAATGGACTGGTTAGCGAAGTGGAAAACCTATTAAAATTATATCCCAAATCTGCGCCAGCGTTTTCCGGAATCGGGTATAAACAAGTCATAGAATATTTGGATGGAAAAATAAACGAGAGAGAATTGCCTCAGAAAATAAAGTTTGCCACGCATGCGTACGCAAGACGACAAATTACTTGGTTCAAGCGCGATTCAGAAATCCATTGGATTGAAGATTTATTAGAGGCCGAAAAATTAGTTAAAGAATTTTTAAAATAAAAAAACTAATTTTGTTTATAAATAATTTGGTGTTTTTTTGACGGGAGAATAAAAAAATACTTTTTTGGCAGGGAGAATAAAAAAATCTGAAACAGAACTTCAGATTTTTTTGGCGGGAGAATAAAAAAAATGCTTTTTTTGACGGGGGAATAAAAAAAACGGCCCGGCAACCTCTGTCGCCGGACCGCACTTCCACTAATCGCTCGCTGAGTAGAACTCAGAATCAGCGGACACCACCTGAACGCTGAGTTTGAAATTCACTCGCCCGATTGCTTTCTTGATCTTTGACGCAGTCTCGGGACTGTCAGCAAAGACCCTGACGAATGGCTCTGCGAACATGTCCTCTTTGAGAGGCTGCGATTCGCATGGCACCACGATCACACTCTTCCTGAGATCGTCGCCGAACTCGTCGAAAATCTGCTGAGCCATGATCTCTGCATTATTGCCTCTAGCACCAAAACCGTGAAGATCAACGGTCGCCTTTATCATTTCTCTCTTCCTCCTTCTTTGAGCGCTTTTGAGTGAAAACCCTAACCTTCTTTCATTATCTATTATACCACACCTTAATCTAAAATGCAAGTGTTTTGGGTATAAAAACTGTCTAGGACCGTCCTCGACAGATTTTAATAAAAAAACGGCCCGGCAACCTCTGTCGCCAGACCGCACTTCTTATCCGCCTACACCCATCCATAGTAATGCGCAACCAACTCCGAAGATCAATCCCACAATGCCGCCGATAATCAGAACCCATTTTAGTGCTTTCGTACTTCCTCCTTCTTGCTTGATGTTTGAGTACTTTTGAGTTGCTGAACCCTAACCTTCTTTCATTACCTATTATACCACAATTAATATTAAAATGCAAGGGTTTTGGGTAATTTTATTCTTTTTAACAAAAAAATCGAAGGCTTAGCCTCCGATATATCGATATAAGTATTGACAAAGGGATGTTTGTATGCTAGTGTTATAGTAAGTTCTTTTCGTCAAAACAAGGAGGACGAAATGGCAAGCAAAGAAGAGTTGATTGAAAGACTTCGTAAGATTGTGACAGATGGCAGTCTTGTAGATGGAGAAAAAATCAGAGGCATCTCTGAAAGAAAAGACGGATCTTTCGTAATTGATACAAAGGGAGGCGCAGCACTACGAGTAAAAATTGGTGGATAAACCACAAAACTAGTCAACCCAGGGCTGACTAGTTTTTTGATGTCCTTGTTGTGAGCCGTCCTTGTAGTCTCATTAATAAAGCCGCCCTTTCATTTCTTGGCATGCCATCAAGAATTTGACCAAAGAGCTCGCTTATTTCATGCTGACCTAAAGATGCAGCCGCATTTCTGATGCCATTTTCTGACCAATCGTCGCCGCTTCTTCTTAGCGCTCTTGATAGTGTTCCTTTGTCATGAACCAAGGTGACCCCCCTTGGCAAGGTTGTTTCTTTTTTGTCTAAAATTTCTTCGTTTTTTCCAGCGAATAATTGCACTTTTATCGGCCCTGATTCTCCTTTAAAATAAACTAAAATGTCAGTTTTTCCCACTTCATCATCTTCTCTCGAGGCATGTTCAACTTTATCAATGGCCGGATGATTTCTTAGCGCTTCAATAAAAAGATCTTCGGCAGCACTACCGAATGACCTTTCGCGTTCAACCTCATGAAAACTTCCTTGTGTTTCGATTGTCCTTAATCCGAATTGTTCTGGTGATGGCATGATTTTATTTTAAAATTTATTATAAACTTCCTAACTTTGCCCTCCTGGCAATATCTTTTTCAACTTCTTCCTTTTTTCTTCCATATTTTAATTTTGAAATATCTTTAATTGCTTGGATTTGAGCTCTGTCGCCAATCTTGGGCGCAGTGGTTTTCATGCGGAAAGACGAGCTGACTTGGCCATTAATCATCAGTTTTATAATCGCCTCGTAGTTTGGCAGATTGATGATGTCTTGTCTTGTAAAATCCGGCTCAAATTGCTTTTCCAATCTCTCGCCGTCCTCAACGCCAACTCTGAACGATAAAATTGAGCCGACATTCCCGAAGACCGCGTCTTTGATATTGTCTTGAAGTTGGGCAATAAATTGATGAGATAAAATTAGATTGAGTCTATATTTGCGAGCCTCTGATAAAATCGTCGGAATTGAATCGGTGGTAAAGTTTTGAAACTCATCGGCATACAAGTAAAAATCTCGTCTTTGATCTTCCGGAATATTGCCTCGCCTCATGGCTGCCATTTGACATTTACTGACAAGAATAAGTCCAAGCAAAGAACTATTAACCTCGCCAGTTTGACCTTTGGAAAGATTCGCCAGAAAGATTTTTCCTTTGTCCATGATGTCGGACAAGTTGACACCCGAATGCGCTTGACCAATAATGTTGCGCATCATCGCATTTTCGACAAATCGGCCAACTTTGGAGACAACATAGCCAAGCATATCAGATCTGGTTTGTCCTGTTGTTTTCTTCCATTCTTTTTCCCAGAATTGCCTCACTACCAAATCTTTAACTTTAGCTAGTCGTTCTTCCATGTATAAATCATCGGTAAAGATTCTTGGAATTTCGACTAGCGTTCCCGGATCATCTTTGTCAGCCATTAGCGCCAACATCGCATTTCTCATATAATGTTCGAACATCGGCCCGATCATTTCTGGCGGGAAAAGTTTTTGGAAAATCGCAACCATTTCCTGAACCGCAAAATCTTTTTGTTCCTCTGTGTCATATTCAAGCATATTTAGTCCCACTGGATTTTCCGTATTAAATGGTTCAAATAGAACGACATCGTCTCGGCGATGAAGCGGAATATTCGATAGCGTATCTTCAATCAAATCTCCGTGAGGATCAACCACACCAACGCCCCGACCAGCCTCAATATCTTGACGGATCATTTCTTTTAAGAGAGATGTTTTACCAGTACCGGTTTGTCCAATAATATAAAAATGTCTGCGGCGATCGTTATCGGTCGCAAAATAAACTTTTTTCGTTTCTTCTCTAAATGTTGCCTCACCCAAAATAACTGGTCCAGCATCGGGAAGTTCGACAGGTATAGGCGCCTTCGCGGTTTTTAGGGTTTTTATCTTTGGCGTTCTAAGATTTTCAATCGATAAATGAAAAATGCTTGCCAATTCTTCCGCATTCAAAATAACTATTTTTTTCGTATCAAAAAATCGCAGACTAAAATTATAAAACATCTGCTTCAATGGTTTTTTCTTAAGATTGATAAATTCCAAAGAATTTCCCTGATTCAAATCATATTGACCAAAAGCTGCGACCAAAGCATCGAGAATTCTCTTGACAGACATCTTATCTTGTGATGATGCTACAATTCTAATATTTGCTTCGAATAATGTTTTTTGGGATTTATTCTTTACCAATTCCAGAGTAGTCTCATCAACTCTTTGAACCTTTTCTTCTTCATCTTTATTCTCCATGGTTACAAGTTTTTTAAATTCGCTTCCAAGTCCAGCAGGTATATTCATGCCTTTTTTTATATCCGAAAATTTCTTGCCTTCGCCTAGTTGTTTGACCGCTTCTTTGGCTTTTTCATTCCATTTATTATTAGCTGGCCTGATCACCAGTTGAACCGCCGCTCCTTCTTCTGGAAAAATATTGCTAAGCGTATTGGTGATTTGCGCTAATGGATCAATTTTGAGATTTGTATAAGTATTCAAGGGCAATAAAATATCTTTTCTCAAAACAAAATACCCTCCAGCCGATTCTCCTTGAGGAACAAATGGATTATAATCTTTTTCGCAGCGATCGATTTCAGCTTCCGGATAAATTCCCTGAAGATGTTTCTTGGCTTGAGCCTCGAGTCCCTTTGGCACAGAAATATAAAAACCGACTTCTTCTTGTTGAATTGTATTAGCTATCTCAACTGTTATTCTGGGTAACCCATAAATAAACTTTTTCCATCCCTTGCGAGTCAAACCTGAAAAACTCGCATAAAATTGTTCAATCGCACCAATTTTTTCGCGAAAATCCCTGCTCGTCTCGCCCTCTTTAAGTTTTCTTTCGTTTTTCGGTAGCCTAATTAAAAAAAGAGACATTCCCAAGAGATTTCCCAGGTGTCCCTTCTTTCTTTTTTTGAAAATAATCCGCCCAGCAAAAAACAAAGCGCCAATAACAATCACAAAAACAGCTCCAAAAAAGAATTTCTCCATAAAAATACCTAATTATTATTCAGGATAATCTATGTATCCTTTTTCTTTTAAGATTTCCCAAACTTCGTCATTGCCCGCAAGTTCGCCAATTAAATTATCGAACACAGATTCTCCCATTTCTCTTGCTGCTTGCAAAGCATTTTCTAAATTATGGCGATTATCGTCATCTTTTATCGCTAAAATTAGCCTTTCTACGATTTGGTCATCATTAAAAACCTCCCAAGTTCCCGATTTTCGCGCTTCTTTTTTTATCTCATCAATTGTTTCTCTCTGTTCCTCGCCAACTTCTTTTTCCTCAACAGTTTTTCTAATCGCTTCTTTTCTTTTTTCTGTTATTCTCTCTTTTTCTCTTGCTTCTTCTGGGCTAATTTCTTTTTCAACAACAACTCCTTCGCCGATTGGTTCTACTAAAACATTTCTTTCCAAATCTTTGGATTTATCAACTCCCTCCTGTGTTTTTAATTTATCTTCAGGCATAATATATTTTAATTAATATTATTTTCTCTTGTGCTTTTTAAGGGCTTTTCTTAATGCCGGTCGTGCGCCATGATTGGCTTTTTTTAATTTAATCATTTTTTTAATTTAATATAACAAAACAAATTATTCTTCCGGTTTATCCATTTCCTCTGGCCCGCCCTCTTGAGCCATAATCTCTGGTTCTGCGCCAGTCCCAATCTTCGCTTCCAACTCTTCGATCGAAGTCGCTGGATTTGATACCGGAGCTTGCTTAACTTCTTCTACTTTTTCCAACGGTTCTACCTCAACACTAGCTACTTCTTTTTCAACCGTTTCAGGTTCAACAGGTTTTTCCGCAATAACCCCTGCCTCGTCACCAACCGCCCCTCCCGCCATATCCACAACATCCTCTTTCGGCTGCTCAGGTTGCTCAGACTGCTCAGATTGTTCCGGTTTCCCAGGCTGCACCGGTTGCTCCGGAAAATCAACGGTTTTCGCTGCGCCTTGATCGCCAACAATTTCCGCTCCATCAGCGCTGCCACCCGTCACAATCGGACCGCCATCAATACTGCCTTCGATCGGCGATTCTTTTTTAAACATTGCAAATATCTTATCTAAAAATCCCATGTTAATAAAACACAAATCAAGTAAATAACAAAACGCAAACCTGTTCCTATTTTACCAGTAAACGCCCCCAGATAACAAGAGGACAACCCATAAAACCTGATGATCCGCCAAAGGCGAGAGAATCATTGGTTTTATGAGGCCCCGGCTCGCCGGGGACAAAAATGTCATCCCGTATTTAATGTTTGATGTTTGTAATTATTCTATCTTCTATCCTCTATCTTCTAACTTCTATATTCTATTATATTTTTAATGGCTCACCCTATGGCTCATTTCTTCCATTTGAGCCATAGAAATCTCCATTCAAACCCGCAATGTGAGCCATAGAGCTATCTCAAATTTTCTTATAAAAAGCATGTCTTTTTGTTCTAATTTGTTCAACTTGTTTTCTTTCTTCTAAAATATTCATATATCTCGTAGCGGTTGCGCTGGAAACTCTGACTAATTTTCTAATCTCCTCATTTTTAATTTTCCCATTCGCATTCAAATAATCTAAAATTTTCGCCAATTTTTTCTCGCGTCTTCCAAAAATCGCCGCCTTCATTTTTTCTGCCAATCCTTGCAAATCAAAATTCGCGCTTTGCGTCGGCGCAACAACTGGCGTCTCCTCAACCTGAACCGTCGGCAAAACCGGCTCAGTAATTTCAGGCGAAGATGGTTGCGATGAATCTGCTTGCGATTCAACTTGTATTTCCTCAACCACTTGCCCTGAGTCTTGTCCAAGAGCTACTCCCGTATCCCTCTTCTCTCTTATATCCCCCATATCTTCTGTATTTTCAACTTGTGCTGAGCTTGTCGAAGCAACTTGTACTGAGCTTGTCGAAGTATTTTCTTCTTCCATAATTTTATTTATATATATTGTGTCATTCCTGCGAAAGCAGAAATCCAGAAATTATTGCCTCGCCCTTCCGTAGTCTTGCTTGCCAATCCGTAGTTTTAACGAAGGATGGGCGAAGGAGGGTCATTCTGACCCTGTACCGTATGGTACAGGGGAAGAATCCCGTGTTTGTAATTTGGATTTTAAAATTTGAAATTACATTATATATGCCATTATATCTAATTTTCTCCTAAAATAAAAAACTTTTTTTGCCTTTTTAGACAAAAAAAACGGCCCGGCAACCTCTGTCGCCGAGCCGCACTTCTTACTCCTACTGACTCTTGATTGGATCCAACCAACGGATATTCCACCCGCCATCGCCGTTCTCGTTGAATCGACAATCGAACTTCCAGCGCTTATCATCCCGCCTTTTGCCTTCGGCATCAAGCAGCCAGATCTCGACCGTACCCGTCCTCCATTCACCACTCACACAACGAACATTGCAGGTAGCACTGATGCGAGTGTTTGGATGGACAAGAATTGAAAATGTTACAAGCCGACATCCATGGTTTTCGTTCCCCATAAGGCTGGACGCCATATTCATCTGCATCCATGGTCCATTGAGAAGATAAACTCCCGTCGGCACTTGCCACAGGCAGATGCGTACCATTTCCAAGGCAAAACAGACTGACTTAGAGAGAAGAATCTCTTGTCCACTCTTTCTTTGCGTCACGGTTTCCTCCCATCTCGGGATTCTCCGGTACTTCACCGGAAGCTACCATCTTGGCAGCGATCTAGTAAGAATTTTTACATTCCAACCACATCATTGCCAAGAGGTATTGCATAAATCCCAACTCTCTTCTCACTCCCTATTATACCACACCTCACTCCAAAAATCAAGCAAAATGGTGTTTTTGCCATAAAAAAGATGGGCGATCCTCTGACCGCCCACCACTTTGATTTGCGAAAACTCAACGATAAGTGTCGGCTTTGAAACAATGAAGTGAGATTCCGTTCACATCGATCCACGCGTCATATGTATCTCCACCGGCAAGCTCGATCGACAACTTAGAACCATCATCGAACTCGAGATGGAGATCTTCGCCGACAACATCGATTCTTGCCAGCTTCTTGCCAACAAAGTCTTGCGTGAGTCGCGCGACAAACTCCTGGCGCTTTGCTTCGTGCTCTGCAGCTTCGCGGCGCTGTCGCTCTTCTTCTTCGCGTCGAGCCTTCTCATCTCGAACCCTGCGGATACTCTCTTCAAGTGCAGGATTCCGCACACTAAAAGCAACCCCTATACCAGGCACTTCGTGCCAACCACCACCGTCGATCATCTTGCGCTGTTGTCTCCGCATGACTGTATGAAGAACCTTGACAGTCCAAGGATCGACAAGGAGAATGCGATCGCTCGGAAGCTCAAAACTGTGCCCTCCAACTTCAATCTTCAATGTCTCTCCGCTAAGCGACGCTTTGGTTACCGGAAGCTCCTGAAGCTTCCATGGTATACCCGCCGAGGCAACCCACCCCCCTGCGTTGAGTTGCTCAACGAAAGTCAAAGCATCCAACAACTCTCCATGGTACCTTCCCGTTTGCACAACTCTTCGATCTGTCATCTTTCCTCCTTCTTAGTCCCAAATTCCTACTACTCATTATACCACACATCGCTACAAAAATCAAGAGTTTTAGGTAATTTTAATATTTTTAAAAAAAGATGAGCGATCCTCTGACCGCCCACCGTACTTGTACTCGTAAAGACTCGAGCCTAGTGCACCACTGCGATGCTCTCGAGGTCCCTCACGATCTCGCTCTGCAAGAACCATTCGATGAACTCCCCGCAGACGACTGGGATGTTGATGACGACATTTCGGTTCTCGTCATTGTCCCAATCGTTCGACTCATGAACCGCGAGAATGATTATCTCGGTTATGTAGTCGTAGGTGAACCACTTGCCCTTCCGCATCATCAGGCGCCGCAGGCCCGTGATCGAGTCCCTTCCTTTTCGAAAAACGAGCTGCAAACGCGCCGGCTTTCCTTGGGCTAAAGAACGAAGCACTTCGCTGGCTTTCGCGTGATCCATCTTCTTCCTCCTGTTAGAGATTCTTGATGAGCTTCTATCGAATCTAGAAGCTCTTACATCCTGAGCGGAGTCGCGTTTGACGCGACGCAGTCGAAGGACTAACTCATACACAACTCTCTTCTTAACAACCATTATACCACATTCCACTCCAAAATGCAAGCTTTTTATTAGATTTTCTTGTTGAATTATGATGAAATATAGAAAATTTCTTGTCCTGAATCTATTGAAGGATATATCCTGAGCAAAGTCGAAGGATTACATCTAAATAAGAAATATGTGGGAGGCTGAGCCTCCCACATTGTCATGTTAAAAATTAATGTAATAAAAAAAGATGAGCGATCCTCTGACCGCCCATCAAAACTTCACTAACGATTGATTTACGCTCCCGCGCAAACTTTCTCTTTGTCACCAACATCGGAGATTGGTCCAATAAAAACATATTCTTCTACGAGAATCACACAGATTGGGACTTGTGCATCGTCAACATCATAAATATTCACCCAAAAATCATTATCATTGATTCGCGACTGACAAACTTCGACAAAAACACAGGGACAATCAAGCTTGAAATTGAAACCGCGAGAAACAAACGCATCAATGATAACATAAGAATCCCCAACTTTATATGGAAGTTGTCTGTAAATCTTCTGCTTCTCAACTGCAGCAGGACGGAAGAATCGAGCTTTATCCAATTCTCCTTTTTCACTTAAATCACTGCCGCGTGAACGAATTGTCTCGATTACCTGTCTCCTTACAAAAGCCTTGAGGTCTTCATCACTTGTATTGCTAGAATCGTAGACAAACGGAATGATCTCGAATACTCCACTCACGCATCCTTGCTTCTCAAAAATCAGTACCCTTACATTGCGCGTTTCCATGTTTTTCCTCCTCTTTGGTTTTATCTACTTCTGTCACAAATTGTACTATATTTAATTAAAAAGTCAAGCTTTTTGGTGTTTTTTTGTCTTTTCTCCTTACTAAAAATAACAAAATAAACAAAACTTGGTTATTAGGGTGGCTATTGAGGTCTAACCTCAACACCAAGACCTAGGCATAATAAAAAAAAGATGGGCGATCCTCTGACCGCCCACCGTACTTGTACTCGTGAAGACTCAAGCCTAGTGCACCACCGCGATGCTCTCGAGGTCTTTCACGATCCCGCTGCTCTGCAAGAACCAGTTGACGAACTCCCAGCAGACGACCGGGATGTCAATGACGACCTTTCGGTTCTCGTCATTGTCCCAATCGTTCGACTGGACGACCGCGAGAATGATCATCTCGGTCATGTCGTCGTAGGTGAACCACTCGCCCTTCCGAACCATCAGGCGTCGCAGGCCCGTGATCGAGTCTTTTCCCTTTCGGAAAATGAGCTGCAAGCGCGCCGGCTTTCCTTGGACCAAAGAACGAATCGCTTCGCTGGCTTTCGCGTGATCCATCTTCTTCCTCTCCTTCTTGTTTGAGTGTTTTTGAACTGAGAAACTCCTAATCTCTCTTTCACTATTCATTATACCACATTCCACTCCAAAATGCAAGCTTTTTATTAGATTTTCTTGTGAATGCCAATGAGATATAACAATTTTACGAAGTCCGACTTCGTAAGATTGTGTTTTGCAATAAAAAGTAAATATCTATCAAAAAACCCGACACTTTCTTCTGTGTCGGGCAAAGAACAATTCTTAATCTATCATTGTTCCTGGAGTCATTTCCGCTGGAGTTTTCCAACTAATGCCTTGTGCTCTCAGGATCTCTTTTTGTTTTCCCCAAATAGCGTGATTCTGACCAAGCTCTAGTTTTCGAGGCTTTTTCTCTCCGCACACTGTAATACATGCTTCTTCGTAAGCTTGTTTAATGATTGGTCCCAATTTGGGATCGTCTTCTTGAGGATCGTGTTTTATTCTAGTATCAAGAGTAACATTGCCTCGCCATCCCTTGCTAGCCTTTTTAATACGCATATCGCCCTCCTTACTACAACATTAATACACAGATAACCAATTGTCAATAAGACATATGTGGGAGGCTCAGCCTCCCACATATGTCAATTTATTTAAAGTTTAGAGTTTATTGCACGTCCTTCATTAATTTTTGCCTTTCTTCATCATAGAAAGCGATATTTTTTAAATCAATGCCATAAAGCGTAGCAAATCTTTCATAAAAATGGCGAAAAACTTTGGGAAAAATCTTGGCGCTTTGCGGATCGTCGACAACGCATTCGTGAATCAAACGCTCCTTATCAATCCACCTTCCTTGAAGTTCGCTTTTTCTTTTTTTATATTCCTCTTGAATTCGCAAAGCCCATTGTTGGATTTCTGAATCTTGACTGAATGTTCCTAGATAATCAGCTTTAATAGGATCATGTCCATCCGGATTTTCGATCAAGTCCGCCATTTCTTTTAATCCTCTTTGAATAATCCTTGCCTGAATTCCCGTAAAAGAGGTCGGGTTGCGGCCTTGGGATTCACGATCAAGCTCTCCAGCCATTGAGATGCCAGGTAATTTTTCCACACCAGTCTTATCTTTAATTTTCGCAGAAAAAGGAAGCGCATCCTCGTTAAACCAATCTTTGTGACTTTCTACATAATCTCGCAATAATCCCAAAACTTGATTAGCTGATTTTTCTTCAACATAAAGAACGATTCTGTCCTTTGCCCTAAAAGCCTCTTCGGGCACTAATCTTTTTTCTCCTTCCGGAAGCTCGCCCGTAAAAACAGAATGTGTTTTAATTCCAAATCCCAAATTTGGGTCGCCTTCTAAAAGCGTAATTAAATTCTGAAATACCGTACCGACATATTCATCTTTCGGATTGAAATAAAAACGATATTTAGTTTCTTCCCTTTTTTCCTGCTCGCCTCTTTTTGTCCAAGCCGTATCAAAATGAATCCATCCTGTCATTTTTGATAATCCGTCTTCTTCTCTTTCGTCATAAAATCGTTTCAAATCTTCCGCCCATTTTGTGGTAGTAGGTTGTTGCTGCCATTCTTCATAAACCTTTCCCATTTGTTCGCCAGAAAGGGGTTTTCCGGAAAGAAAAGCATAGACATCGTTTTCTGATGGAGGCGTATTGTGTCTCTCAATGTATCCTTTCAAATAATTTAAAACAAGTTCGCCCTCATCTTCTCCAAAACAATGTTCTTCAGCTCTTATATCTTCAACTTTTTGTTCAACAATTTCGCCCGTTTCTGTCTGATTAAATTGTTCTCCTTCTATAAGCATGGATATGTTAAACAAATATTTGGAAGTGAGACTTCCAAAATATATCAATCAGCTTAAGTCTATTTTTCAGATTTATTTTGGTAATGCCTCCCTTTTAATACAGCGTAAGGGAGAGTAATTCTATTAAAAGAATAAGGAATTATAATATCGACAAGGTCATCCAAAGAAAGAGTTTCCGCGTAATTTTTGTATTGGGGATCATTAACATAAAACTCAATTTTCCCATGATTAATTTTTACTCCAGAAATGGCGACAGCGTGTGCAACTGGATATTTCGGAGGCAAAAGAAATAAAACAATTTTCCCGCCCCTTATAAGCACATCAATCGCTTCTAGGGTATCGTTTATTCTAGTTACATCTAGTCCTTTGTCTCTTAAATACTTAACTAATTGGTCTGGCCATATATCCGCAAATTCTCCGCTCTTGCCAATCTCTCCGGCAATCTCTTTTTCTGAGACCTCTATGCCAAGTGCTCCAAGAATATTACTCACAGAAGCTAATTGGCAGGAATTTTTCTCTTTTTGGGTTTCATGAATAGCTAGATGAGAGCTTTCAAAATCCGTTTCCTTAAATATTTGTGGAATTTTTTCTTTTTGAAGCGCTGTCATTTTTCTTGCAATATCTTGTTCGCCGCCCGGTTCGGTAAACGGAATTTTTTGAGTATCAGACGAAACAAAACGATCTCGAAAATCTTGTAGTTTTAATTTTAAATCTTCTAATGTTTGTCGCGATTCAGGACTCAAAGAAAAAGCGTCAGGTTCTATATCCTCAACTTTTTGTTCAACAAACTCGCCCGTTTCTGTTTGATCAAATTGTTCTCCTTCTCTAAGCATAGATATATTGCCTTTATGTATTTAATAATGAAAAGCTAATTCAGGGTATTGTTTTCTTAATCTTCTTATCTCTTCAAACCTGATAGTTCGTGGAAGACCATTGAGATAAATTGTCAAACCAACTGTTTCTGGAAATTCTAATCCTTCAACAGATTTAAGACCATTAAGCGAAAGATTTCCTTTTATCGTCCTTGGCAATTTTAATCCCTGAGGATACACAAGGCCATTAAGATCAAGTTCGCCATTTACTGTTTCTGGAAATTCTAATCCTTCTGCAGACTTAAGACCATTGAGTAAAAGATCTCCTTTTATTATCCTTGGCAATTTTAATCCCTGAGGAAAAATAAGGCCTCTAAGATCAAGGTCACCGTTTACTATTTCTGGTAATTCTAATCCTTCAGCAGACTTAAGAGCATTGAGGCGAATCCCTCCGCCTACTGTTTTCGGTAATTTTAACCCCTTAGCAGACTCAAGAGAATTAAGATAAATAGTACCACCTACTGTTTCTGGAAATTCTAATCCTTCTGCAGATGTAAGGCCAACAAGATTAAGGTTTTCGCTCATTGTTCTTGGTAATTTCAAATCTTTCACATTATCAATTCCGCCCAAAGAAAGTCCGCCTAGTATTTCTGGTAATTCTAAACCATTAGTAGACTCAAGACTGCTAAGATGAAGATATCCTTTAACTATTTTTGGTAATTTAAGACCTTTGACAGACTTAAGACTATTAAGTCCAAGATTGCCATTTACTGTTTCTGGTAATTCTAGTCCTTCTTGAGACTCTAGACCATTAAGATCTAATTCTCCACCAATTGTTTTGGGTAATTTTAGGCCTTTGGCAGACTCAAGACCATAAAGTATCAAACTACCACCTACTACTTCTGGCAATTCCAATCCTTCTGCAGACTTAAGACCGCTAAGATAAAGAGTGCCGCCTATTTTTTTTGGCAATTTCAATCCTTCTGGAGATTCTAAACCTCCAAGATATAAGTTTCCATCTATTACTTCTGGTAATTCGAGACCAACGGCAGACTCAATACTACCAAGATCAAGATTCCCGCCTACGATTTTAGGCAGTTTTATCCCTTCCACAAACACAATATCACCAAGCCCAAGATTACCCTTGATTTCCTCTGGAAACTCCACTCGATCAAAATGGTTTAGATTAGACAATGAAATGCTTCCAGTTACTATTTTTGGAAATTTCAGTTTATCAAAAGAATAACTCAATTCTTCAAGATCAAAATCATTAATAAAAATATCGCCGTAATGAATTTCAATATTGTTTTGAAAAGCCTCCTGTCCTGTTGTGCTAATTTGCTCTTTTGAATATCCTGTTGCTAAAGAAAGATCGGATTTAATATCTCTTTTTTTCAAAATCTCTTCAATCCTTGGATCTTTTCCATAGCCAAATCCTTCAATCTTTGTGTCCAATTGATATAAAAACCTTAGGTCTTCTTTTGTTAATTCTTCTCCTTTGAGATTTCTTTTTTCAATTTCTGTCAGCCGTTTCATGTCAGCTGTTTTTTTCTTGTAAGCTTGACCGTCAGGAAATTCTACTAATTTTTTCTCAACAACATCGCTAATATATGGATCAAGATTTTGTTGTGGACCAATGCCTCTGACTTCGGCAATATTTTCTCCTTCCATCCTGATCGCTGCTCTGGGAATAGTTGGGTTGCCTTCTTTGTCGTGGGAATAATATACATAAAAATCACCGCTTTCTAATTGGGCCTTTGCTGTGTTTTCTCCAGCTGTACACCAACCCGTACCATAGCCCTGGAGAGATTCGACTAATGGCATATGGTCAGATTCTTGAGGATATCTAACCCATTCTCCTTCTGTTTTTAAAAGTTCATTTGTTTCTGTGGGAGTTACTTTTTCAATCGCATAGATATATAGCTTGCCAAAATTGGCTCCTTCAAGAAGCTTCTGAAGTTCTGGATTATCTTGCGCTATTGGTATGTTCTCATTCTTGGCTTTCTTAATAATAGCATCAATCACATAGGCTAGGGCTTCGCGATTAAGATCAGGAAAAGGGGCAACTGTATTTTTATCTCGTTTTCCAAAAACATGTTTTTCTTTATCAAAAGTTGAGAGTTTGAGCATCCCATTAAATGCCCAATACTTTGCCCACATTGGAAAACTTTCAGAATCATGAGAAATAAAATAATCTACCCAATTATCCAGAGTAGATTTTTGATCATTAATAATTACCTCTCTTCCTTGTTCTCTTATCCGTTCAGGAATTTCAATATCGCCATGACCTTGTTCTCGAGCTATTCTTTTTTGATTTTCATAATAACTCTCAGGAACATCTTCTGGTTTAATGACAAACTGATCGTGGTAATACTCCTTGATTCTTTCTAAAACTCTTGGATCATCCCGATGTTCCAGATGAGTTTTTTCAATAACTTTCAGCCAATCAGCGATCTTGTCGACTGGTTTTTGTGAAGTTTCCTCGCCTGCCATTTCTTTGCGATATTTTTCATGCTCCACCGGACCAGAAGTGTGCAGTTGACTGTCTCTTTTATGTAAAAATTGTTCTCCTTCTCTAAACATAGCAATATGAGAAATATGTTAGAGGTGAGACCTCAAACATATTTTTAAGGTTCATTAAACAAATATTTGGAAGTGAGACTTCCAAATATTTTAATTTATTATTTTTTGACAACTTTGATTCCTAGTTCTTTGAGCTGTTTTTCGTCCACTTCCGACGGTGCGTCCATGACCGAAGTTATACCTGAAGTCGAAGTGGGAAAAGCAACGGTTTCGCGAATGCTTTTTTGTCCTAAAATCGCTTGAAGCATTCTGTCAAAACCAGCAGCAATCCCGCCATGCGGAGGCACGCCATAACTGAAAGCTTCAAGTAAATGACCAAATTGTTTCTCAACATTTTCAGCGCTATGCCCTAACATTTGAAAAACTTTCTTCAAAATTTTCGCATCATGAGTTCTGACTGATCCGCCCATCACTTCCATGCCGTTTAACGCCAAGTCATATTGCTTAGCGCGAATCTTCATTAAGTTTTTTCTGTCAGCTTCTGTAATTTTTTCTGGATTGATTTTGTCGAAAATCGCCAAATCTTCATCTTTCATCGCTGTAAAGGGGTGATGGACCGCATCAATCGAACCATCTTCCAAAACTTCAAACATGGGAAAATCAATCACCCAGCAAAATGCCAAAACATCAGGATTATTTTTATCTTTTCTCATATCGGGTTTGTCATTGCCATATTTTTCCATCGCATCTTGATAAGTGATTCTGGGAAAAGGTTTTTCTTGAATGGTTTTTCCAAAAACTTTTTCTGACATTTCAATAATCATCGGTTCAATGATTCCCAAAATATCTTCTTGGCTGGCAAAGCTCATTTCAATATCAAGTTGAGTATGCTCAAAAAGCCTATCCGCTCTCAAATCTTCATCGCGGAAAACACGGGCAAATTGAAAATACTTTTCCATACCCGCAACCATCAAAAGCTGTTTGTATTGTTGCGGACTCTGAGGAAGAGCATAAAATTTACCTGCTTGTAATCGCGAAGGAATAATGAAGTCGCGCGCGCCTTCGGGGGTCGATTTTGTCATGAGAGGCGTTTCTATCTCAGTAAAACCTTTTTCAGAAAGATAATTCATCACCCAAGTTTTTGCCCTTGAGCGAATTCTCATAATTTCTTGCATTCTCTCGCGCCTTAAATCCAAATAGCGATATTTAAGGCGAAAATCTTCTTTAATATCAGTTCCATCGCCTTTAATATCCAGTGGTAATTCACCTGCTTCTGAGAAAACTTCTACTTTTTTTACAAGAAATTCAACGCCCCCGGTTGCGATTTTGTCATTGACCATTTTGTCGGGACGCTTTTTGACTTCACCCTCAAATTTAACCACCCATTCACCCCTGAGGCCTTGACCGACTTTATAACCCTCTTCTTGATCAGGCGCTAAAACACACTGAATTATGCCCGTTGCATCCCATAAATCAATAAAAATAATCTTGCCATGATCGCGGCGTGTCCTAACCCACCCGCAAAGGATAATATCTTTGCCGATATGATTTGGAGTATCTTTAATGTAAATACGAGTCATAGATTTATAATTACAAGCAAAATTCGAATATCGAATTTCGAAATTCGAAACAAATTTTAATATTTAAATCCAAATGACCAAAACCGTTTTGAATTTATAATTTTTAAAATTAGATATTGTTTCGTATTTCGTACTTCGTATTTCGGATTTAGTTAAGTTTATCTTCTAACCCTTGTCAATCCCGATGCCGGCACAACTTCAATTCCCTTTTTTTCCAATACATCCAAGAAAAGATTAATGCCGATTGAATCTGATGAAATATGACCAGCAATGACCGCATTGATATGAGCTTTTTTGGCGGCTTCAGTATGTTTTTCTGACATATGCATGCCAATGACTGTTCCGATTCCCGCATGAGCTAGTCTTTCGTAAATTTCTGATGAACCTTCAGTACCTCCAGTTAATTCCGTCAGCGCAATTTTACCGCAGCGATTTTCTTTGGCCCCAGCAAAAAGACTTGGTCCCGCCTTGATTTTCGCTGCTTCTTTATATTCGGGAATATCAAAAAGCAAATCCAGCAAGTCACCAACATAGCGCGGATTCTTTTTCTTAATTTCTTTATTTAAAAAGTCAGCTGCCAAATTATCGCAAGTTGTATGAAGACACATAAATGGCATCCCAAGCAATTTGGCAAAATCAACAGAACGATTATGGTTTGACGCCGATACGCCCCTGGCAACCTCGGAAATTCTTTTTCTCATTAATCCTTCAGCCACATTAATTGGTACACCGTATTGCTCCAAAACATCCGCTTGAAGTTCCATAACTTCATCTAGTCCGCCAAGCCCGATACCGGCTGGATGATGAGAAATAACAAGGTCAATATCGCCAAGTTTATCAGCCAACAAAAGCTCTGGTTCTTTCATATCAATGCCCATCATGATTTTCTTTATCTTTTTTCCAGTATCGCCAAAAAGAATTCTGCTGTCACCATAAGGATTGGTTAAATTTTCCTTATCAAAAACTTCTTTCTCTTTTTGAGAAAGTTTTTCATATTTTTCTTTGGCGCGTTTAAGTAAGGCGTCAATTTCCGTCTTTGACCGAAAATCTGCCTTTCTGCCAAGCTCTATCGCTAAATTGTAAATTTCTTTAATTGTCAACATGTTTCAAGTTTAAAATTTAAAGTGAAAAATGTAAAATGTTTGAAGGAAGTCGGTCTTCCTTTGGAAGTCCGACTTCCAAATATTAATTATAAGTAGTTAAAGTTTAATTTTGAACTTTTAATTTTGACTTTTCACTTTGCACTTTAAACTTTTAATTTTTTTCCATTCTATCACCAAACCCCTTATGTATCAAGCTTCGGTGGGAATAATAATCAATTTTTACACCCCGATAATTAATCTATAAATTCCTGAAATCACCGGCCAGAGAATATAGGGCGCAAAAATTAAGACGATCGCCAAAACAATAAATTTATTTTGCTCCATTTTCTGTTCCCATTGATAATACTTGGCTGGCAAAAAGGCAAAAACAATTTTTGAGCCATCAAGCGGCGGAACCGGAATAAGATTGAAAACCGCTAACAATATATTTACCTGAACTATAATGCTTAAGAATGTCCCAAAAAGAATCAATTGCGGATTTGTTTGAGGCAAAAATCTTAAAATCATGCCAAAAACTATCGCCATAATAAGATTTGATGCTGGTCCCGCCAAGGCAACTTTCGCTAGACCACGTTTCTGATCTTGAATATTATAAGGATTAATTGGAACTGGTTTTGCCCAACCAAAAACAAAACTTCCTTTAGTGAGCACCCACAACATTACTGGCACCAGAAAAGAGCCGAAAAACTCAAGGTGTTTCAGGGGATTTAAACTTAATCTTCCCATTGATTTTGCGGTCGGATCGCCAAGACGATTTGCCATTGCGCCATGAGAAATTTCATGGATAATCGCTGAAAAAATCAGAACGATTAGCTGAAAAACAATGAAAATACTTGTCATGTATTGATATTTGATAAATTTTTAGTTAAAATAGAAAAACTTGAGGTAAACAAAACAAACCCTCTTACTAATAAGTTTATTCTATATATCTATGAGATGTCAAATTTGCGACAAAACCTCGATGATGGGTGGGCTCAGAAAGAAGCTTAGAGGAAAAAATAACCCAACTGCCAATAAATGGAAAAGGGCGAATATTCAAACAACTCAAATTGAAGGCGAACAAATTAAGGTTTGTACGCGCTGCCTTCGAACAATCGCCAAAAAAAGCAAAGTCTAATCTTTTTTATTACATAAAATTAAAAAGAGGTCCGTCTGGACCTCTTTGCTTTACTCAGAAACAATATAGGGCTTAGCTCCGCTGTATTTAGCTATGTAAATGAGTCTAACGTAAAGACGATTGCCGTCTTCATCTTCAAATTCTGCAACATCTTCCCATTTACCAAAACTTTTTTTGACAATACTTGGTACATGGGCATATAAGCAAATATCTTTCTTAACTAACCGAACATTTCTAATAAGGCGCAGATCTCCTCTAAAACCACCGATGACAATGCTAAATCTTCTTTTGCTTGGTGTTGCCCGCAACCAAGCACTAACTGGAAGATCGTCTATAGACCAATTCTTACGAAGCCTTATTGCCTCTCCTAAAAGACTTCGAGCTTCAGCGATAGCGATGATTCTACGGCGAAAAGGCTTTTCGCCAGAAGAAATCTCTCCGGTACTGTCAAACCACACCAGTTGCTCCTTCTTTGTCATTGTTCCTCCTTTGGAACGTTAAAGCTGTCTTTATCCTACTCTTTTCCATAAAATTGTCAAGGATCAATAAAAATTATTGATTTTCGTTCAATAATTATATATTATAAGAATGACGGGCTGTGGCGCAGTTGGCTAGCGCGCGCGCATGGGGTGCGTGAGGTCGGGAGTTCAAGTCTCCCCAGCCCGATACAAGAAAATAATAATCTTAGCTTAAAAATGTACTATGTATATGTGTTAAGAAGTAAGAAAAACGGTTATCGCTATATCGGACAAACTAACAACTTAGAAAGAAGGATTGATGAGCATAATCTTGGATTAACTAAATCAATAAGATTCCAACTACCATTTTCTTTAGAATATACAGAGAAATTCGAAACAAGGATTGATGCAGTTAGAAGAGAAAAATTCTTGAAATCTGGCAAGGGAAGAGAATGGCTAGATGTAAATGTTAAACATGTAGTTGACTAGCGGTCGCCTGAGGCGACCGTGAGGTCGGGAGTTCAAGTCTCCCCAGCCCGATATCGTTAAATCGGAGTCTTAGCCTCCGATTTTTGTCTGTCATTCTGAGTGATTTATGATGAGCTTGTCGAACCAAGCGAAAAATCTCGTATTCGCCATATGGTATTATTCTAACCTCTATCTTCCAACTTCTAGCTTCTACCCATTTTCATTGACATTATTTTATAAAGAATATAGAATAGGGCTAGTTCCAAAGGAGGCGACAAAATGTGGTTACCGTTCTATTTCAATGGGCATGGACCGATTAATTCAAGAGATGATTGGGAAAAAGTTTTGATTGAATATCTTGAAAATTCTGGTATCAAAAGAATCAAACAGGCAAGAATTGATTCTCATGCCAAAAGTTCCATTCCCTATTTTGGTCTTACTGCTAGATATGATGGTAATAAAACTCTTGGAGAGTGGGCAAAAGAAAATGGTATTGACCTAGACCCTAGCCTCGCGCTAATTGATGAAATACTAAGGTATGGCTATACTTCTAAAGAAATTAGGACTATTAAGAGAAAATTGCTTTATGGTTTGGGAGATGACCAAACTGCCAGAAACACACAAGAAGAAGAATATCTGGCAATTATCCACAGAACTCTTCCTGCTTATTTCCTTGATCAGTTCAGAAAGCTTCGCAATAAGCCGAATCTTTCCGATCAGTCTCGCGTTGTGTACCTTAGGATCATCTTAAGAAAAGTTCTTGGAAGTCAACTTATTTCTGATAATATAACTAGAAACCGCATTCGACAATTCATAGATACTGGATCTCCATTATCGGTAGTGAATGCGATAACCTATCGTCTAGAGAACATAGTCGCCAAAGAAGGCACAAAAGTCAAGGAGTCCTAAGGGACTCCTTTTTTTAGTGTAGATGTCGGACATCTACCATTTTATTTTTATTGCGGATTAAAAAAGAACTCGCGATCTTTTGCGAGTTCCACTTGCGTTCTAGCGCCTTCTGTTTTGTGGATTTGCCAGTAGCACTTTTGGCATTTTCCAACAAAGACCGAATGGTTCAAGATTATAACGTTTATAGTCAAGAGCCACAATCAACCCTATTAACCCAAAGGGTATGCAATAACAGCAGTAGCGTTCATTCTTACTTGTATGTCCTCTTGGACGACATCTTTCATAGTGGATTTTGTAGGTGTGCTTCTTAATGGCATAGGCGAATATTCCCGCAACCAACCACGCAGAGATTATAATGCAAGGAATCCACCACATTCTGCCCTCCTCTTAGAGTTTTTTCTTGAGCATTGCGAAAGTTAAAAACTCTTAGATCCTTCCGAAGCTTTCCTCGATCTTCCGTAGCCCTGCCTGACGGTAGACAGGTTTAGCGTAGGAGATAGCGAAGGAGGATTACATCCTGAACTTGCTTGCCCTAAACTTAGTTGAAGGGTTGAAGAACAACACTATTAACACCCTAACAGAAACAAAATCATTTGTCAATAAAAAAAGAGGACGCACCACGCTGGATGCGTCCTTTTTGATTTGCTACTTAGTTCCCCCTGCTGCCTGAGGATTAAGCAAGTCCGTATTAAGCTCGTTAACCGGACCCTCGTAGTAAGCATAGGACTCTGGGAAACGACCGCTAAACAAACTGGCTACAATAGTAGTAAAGAAACCGCCACGTGTAGTATTGTATCTCTGAATCGCAACGATCCAATCGTCAAATGCGGCCTTAACCTGATCAACCGATGCTTCCATGTTTCGCGCGTTTTCTTTAGTAATCTCGGATGAATGAAGTTCTGGATAAGCCTCAATCTGAACATTCACCGCGAGAGCACTCCTATAAGCTGCATCAGCTAACTGAGTCAGTTTTTGAGTATCTGTCTCGCCACTCTTGGCAGCTGCATCATTGAACGCTTTCATCGCTGCTTCAAAACTATTTCGCGCTTCGGTTACTACCCGAAGAGTTTCTTTCTCGAATTCGAATTGCTGCTGATTAGCAGTCCAAACCATCTTAATCTTCTCGGTACAGTTAGCAAGCGCAGAGGAACAAAGTGATTTTCCTCCAAGCACCGCTTGATTTTTCGTGTTTAAACTATTCCAAGTTGCCACAACAATAATTCCTGCCAAAAACACCAACCCAAGCAATACCCAACCTACGACCTTCATTTGAGCCTCCTTTTTAGCTCCCTGGTTTATAGATCTCTCTTAAAACCCTATCAGTTTCGTCTGCTAGAGTTTTGACACCTCCGTCATAGTCACCATAGTTAAGAAAATCCATCGCGACTCGTTCCACGATCGGGCCAAAATCACTGATAGTAAACTTAAACATGCCTCTTCCTGGCTCAATCGTCAGCTTACTCTCTAGTTCTGGCACAATCAGGTATACGATACCATTATTGCCGCCTAGAGAACTGGGACCGGTTTTTCCAAGCCCTAACCATCTGCCATAGTGCGTGGCGTATGTCAGCAAAGCGCTATCTTTAACGCCTGGCTGAATCAAAACCACGATCTCGGCAATACCATCTTGTTTGAGCTTCTGGAAAATCGCATCAGCATAAACAATAGTGCTCAGATTGAGAACATTGGCATTGTCAATCACCCAATACTGTCCTAAATGAGTAAAAGGAGGACAACCTTCAGGAATCGATACGTTTCCAGCATCCTGACCGCCCTGATTACTATTACAAGCTGTCAGAAATAGGATTGCCATTAAGAGAAATACCACGTACTTCTTATTCATGGCGCTTCCTTTTAAAAAGATTGATTCTATTCCTTTTCTGACGAGAGTCCCGGCATAGCGGACAAGTATGGTCAGCTTTGCGAGAACAACCCGCTCCGCCGCCACCAGCACAAGCGCAGGCACAGGCACAAGCGCAGGAGAATCCTCCGCCGCCGAACCCGCCACCGCCACCCGAGCTTCTTCCACCGCCACCACCACTTCCGCCAACAAAGATGCCGCCACCGCCGGAATAACCGCCATCATCCATAGCACCAATAAGGAAAGCTATAATGATAACACCGGCGATTATTCCAATAATGATGAAAAACCATGCTACGCCTGACAATCCTTTATGAACATTCTTTTGATCAACTTCAGGAAAGATTGTCTTTGGCAAGTCAATAGTAATTGCAAAGTGTTCGCCTTTTGTTAAACCAGTCTTTTCCCAGGTAAGCTGAGAAGCATTAGTTGATGTTGGTTGTGGATTGGTCTTAATGCCCGACGTATCGCTGGTAAGCGTGGTCAAATCCAGAACGATCGTTAGCCTATCTGTTACTGCCCGATCATACCAACCGGGAGTATAGCTAATCCGATATCCTTCCTTTGTTTGACCAAGAAGCTTGACGCTAACTTCAAAGGAAACCTCGAATGTTTGTCCAGGCTTATAATCATTATCAAGGTCAATTCTGACTCCTGACCAATCACTAGAATTATCAGATTTAATGGTTTTAACATTAAGTCCTGAATTCTTGATACTAAATCCGCTATTAGGAAGTCCTACGGTAATCCAAGGGATATGGCCACTAGTTACTTCCCATTTCTGGTAACAACCCAGCAAAAACGATCCGTCTATCTGTGGATTTAAGGTTACTTTATAATCAATAATCTTATAGGTTCCGGTGTCATCGGCAAAAACGCACGCGCCGAAGACACAGAGCAAAACAAGCGTTGCCAACAGATAGAGCTTTTTCATGGCTACGCACACTCCTTTTTGCTGGTCGTCTTTTGGCGCGGTGTCTTGTCGAGCGGACACCCACCCGCACAAGTAGTTTCGTGAGCGCATCCTCCGCATCCAAGCGCTTTCATCGCATGATTGCGCAACTGAACGCAAACCGGATGTTCCCAGATCTTCTTCCAATCATCCACGAGAATGTTTCCGACACTCTCCGGCCAGGATTGGCAAGGAAGCACAGAACCATTTGGCTCAATCGTCATATTATATGACGCCGCTGAACAAGTCTTAACACCTAATCCCAGATCAATGGGATTTACGCCAAGAGTGTAGCACGTCGGCGAATACCATTGGAATTCCATTCCAAGTTCATCAGCTAATTCGCAAGCTTGTTCAAGAATTCCTGCAAGTTCCTGGTCACTAAGACCATTCTCTATCTTGCAAGCAGTTCCACGCCCGCTGCAAATAAGACTATTACAGGCAACATGTTTTACGCCAAGCGAATGCAAGAATCTGATAGTTTCAAGAAATCCTGCTGCGCTTTGTTTGGTAAGCGTCGTGTTTGTTGAGACGCTCAGACCAACCTCAAGCGCTTTCTTGATGCCAGCAACCGTCCTGACATGAGAGCCAGGAGTATTAGTCATTGCATCATGAATCGCAGAAGTCCAAGACTCAATCGTTACTTGAACATAATCAAGGCTCGCTGCAAATAATTCTTCTGCTAATGCTTCAAGATTCGTTCCGTTAGTTACAAGCCCTGTGACAAACTCATCTGCTTCGCTGACTAGCTTAACAATATCGTCGCGCAGAGTTGGCTCTCCACCAGTAAAAACAATCTGGTGAACCCCAGCATTCCAAAGAATGCCATAAGCCTTACGCCACGCATCAAGATCTAATTCTTGAATAATCTGGCTACCGCCTCGATAACATTTTCCACAATTCAGATTACAACGGCCAGTGACTGCAAGATCCATGCGCGCTGGCGCGACCCATTTATCGTATCGCACTTCGCGAACATCATCTTCTCCTAGGACCTCAACCGGACATCCGCTTTCGGCAATCGCCATTAAGGTGTCAAAAATCCTGTCAAGATCCTTGCGAATTCGACGACGATTAACTTTGGGATACATCTTTTTCATCTGATCAACAATCCAATTAGCAGCTTCTTCAATCCGATCACCTTCGCCATTTAAAAACTTCCACATTGCTTCAATGATATAACGGACAAAATTTGCATCTCTTGGACCAATAACAAGTAAGGTTTTACCATCAATCCAAAGATAGTTGTCACTGATCGGATCCTTTAATCTCAGATGGAACCGATGTCCTCTGATAGTGGCATGATGAATGCCATCTGTCTCAAAATGCGGCTTCCTCTCGTGTTTCTCTTGCATTTTTCCTCCCTTTTCCTATTTATTTTTATAAGAACTTTGACAAAAGCCAATCTTTTGTCATAAGAACTTTGACAAAAGCAAATCTTTTGCCAACCGTTGCCCATTCTATCATAAACATGATTACTTGTCAATGTTTTAAATTGCCTTGCATATTTAAAAAAAGACGATAAGTCAAATTTATTGTTTTATATTGATTTTTTGTCTATAAGAGTTACAATTAAATTAACCTAGGGAGGTGAGTTCTTTGAGAAAAGTCATTAGAGTGGTTTGCAAGTACAATGCTTTTTTTTTCATAGTTGGCATCCTCATTGCAGGGTTTATTTCTTTTAACGGATCTCCCAACAAGTCATTTGACGGCATCTATGCGTTAAATTCAATTTATGTGTTATTGTTCTTCCTGAGTATCATTGATACTGTTTTGAAGAATAAAGGAGCGAAAGTAAGTTTATCTGGATTTGTGATTTTTGGAATAATCATGATTGGTACTAATTGGTTTAGTTGTCGGTATGATGGACTTCCTGTTGTTGTATTTAAGGTTGCTTTCTGTGGGTTCTTTGCTTCGCTTATCATTGCAGGAATCCTCTACAATTTCTACCCTGATAGCAAAAAAGAAGACCAAAAAGTGGTCTAAACAAAACAGCGCGGAAAGACTCCGCGCTCTTTTATTAGAATTTCTTTTCGAGCTATAAGCGAGAAATAGAAACCTTATATCCTGAGTGCAATTGAAGGATTACATTAGAGTTCTTATAAATATTAAAAATCATTATTTCTCTTCAGTTTTTTCTGCTTTTTCAAAATTAAAAACGGAAAAATATCAAATTTTTACAATCCTTGTGTTCCTTTTTCTATTTTTTCCCTAATATCATCTGGAACAAAGTTAATGAATCTTGCATTTCGTTCTAAGGCTACTTGTATAACCTTAAGGTTTCTCCTTTGATATTCTGGCAAGTCTCGATAATTAGCTCTACCATCCTTAACTCTTTCTATGAGCTTCTCTTCTTCTGATAAATCACTTTCTTTGTTTTCTTTATTTGCCTCATTATGTAATATATCTTGGAAATTAGTTTCCTTCCCCGTAATCTCTTGTTGTCTTTCTAGGGCTTTAGCGTAAGTTGCAGAAAGTTTTGCTAACTCTTGTGTTTCATATGCTTCTTTTTTAACAAAACCTCCGCCTTCCTCTTCAGGAATTTTTACATGTTTTTCCGGATCAAATTCTACGTTTGGTTGTGGTTCTCCTGGTTCGCCAATTGACATATTTTTAATTCCTTTCTTTTTATAATAAATAACAAATTACATTTTACACTTTAATGTTAAACCCTTGAAAATATAAATACAAGAGCGGTTTTTAAAGTTGATAAGTTTGTAAAACAAAAAGGGCGGGGTAATCTACCCCGCCTTGGTTCGACGACTCCTCACTCCTCTCAGCTTCGGTCTCCGAAGCATGATCACGAGAAATGCGACGAACGCAACGAACCCTCCGATGATAATCCAATCTCCAAGACCTATCCTACCTCCTTTAGATTTCGTTTGCGAACCTGTGAGCAGTACGAAATCTTAAGTCTCGCCGTAGCCAAAAGCGAAGGCGGACATTCTTTTGATCTCTTTACAGCCCGAGATCGTCGTTGTCTTCACGAGTCGGGTCAATTTCATCAACCAGACTCTCTTCAACTTCCCGCCTCACTTCCGCTGGAACTGTCTCGTGATAGTTACAAACCTCTTTCATAGTCGCCTCCTCTGTTAGAGATTCTTCGCGAATGAAGTGAGCTTAGAAACTCTTACATCCCGCACCGTGCTTTGCTTGCCATGCACCGAATTTATTCTGGTGTCAGGGCTCTGGTGCGGGACTACCTCATTCTACACTCAACTACCTTCTTTTCTACATTATACCACATAACTTATTAAAAATCAATGGTTTGCGTGTTTTTTACAAGCCTTTTGGACTTAAAAATGGTTTAATGATAAAATATCAATATCTGTTTTATTAAATAACATGAGTATTATTTGGCTTTATTCTCTCGTCAGTGTTTTAATTGTCAGTCTTATTTCTTTCATTGGTGTGCTTTTTATAGGTCTAAGAGAAGAAAGATTAAAGAAGTTTTTGCTGTATTTAGTCAGTTTTTCAGCTGGCGGACTTTTTGGCGGCGCCTTTATTCATCTTTTGCCCGAAGCGGTCAAAGAAAACGGTTTTGGTATTAATATTTCTCTTTTTGTTATCTCAGGAATTGTTTTTTCTTTTTTTGTAGAAAAAATTATTCATTGGCGTCACTGCCATTTGCCTATCAATAAAACTCATATTCACCAAGCTTCTTTAATGAGTTTAGTCGGCGACAGCATTCATAATTTAATTGATGGGCTTATTTTAGGCGCCACCTATTTAGCAAGCATTCCTCTTGGCATCACAACAACAATTGCGGTTATTGTTCATGAAATCCCTCAAGAAATTGGCGATTTCGGTGTCTTGGTTTACGGCGGATTTTCAAAAAAGAAAGCGTTGTTTTTAAATTTCTTAACTGCACTAACTGCCTTTTTGGGTGTAATTATCTCCCTTCTTCTAAATCACTACACAAAAGGACTGACAACTTTTCTTATTCCTTTTGCTGCAGGAAGTTTCATTTATATTGCCGGTTCCGATCTTATTCCTGAGCTTCACAAAGAACTTAAAACATCAAAATCTCTTCTTCAGCTACTTTTCTTCATTTTCGGTATCGTAGCTATGTTATCGATGTTGCTTTTGGAGAAATAACTAAAAAATTTAAAATTAAAGGTGAAAAGTGCAAAGTTAAAGTTGAAAATTAAAAATTATTATGCCGTTCAACACAAATGAAATCTAGAGAATATGAATTAATCGTTAAGTAATATAAGGTTAAAACTAAATCAACAAAAATATAAACAAAAAATGCTCCGGGAACGCTGTCTCGGAGCTTTGTTTTTCTTGTCTATTGCTTCCGCTCAGGAAGTAATGTTTGAGTTTGTTCGATAATAGCGCGACATACCTCGTCTGACAATGCCTCGCCAATAAATAATCCTGAAACTTCAAGCTCAAGCCAAAGGCTGTCCTCAAAGAAATTCGGTACTATCATGGGGCAAGAAATTCCTAATGATCGATGAAGTTCTTTTACCCGCTTCATGTGTGCCATCATAAGACTCACTAGATCATGTTTCTTATCGAAAATACCGACAAAAGAAACCAACACCAAGCATCTTTTGCTATCAGCCTGCATTCTGATTTTAGTAGAACAGTCGACACCGTAAACTCTGATCTTAAACTCTCCTGGAACCTCTATATCAAATCTTAACTGTAACAAGTCTTTTATTTGTAAGCTGAGACCTTTGCAAAATTCTTTATGATCTCTTCTCCTTTCTTCGATACTAGCCTTTATCCTCTTTGTTGTATCATCAAGCGTCTCAGACAATCTGGCTAAACTGCAACATGCTGACCCGCAACGATGACCGCAACCCATTGGACAACAACCATCCATAACTACCTCCTTTATTTCTGCTTACATCCTATCTCATAATTACCATATTGTCAATGGGATTGCATGTTCTTGGCAAAAAATTCTAAAAAATGATAAAATGGAGAAAGTTAAAAATTTAAAGTTAAAATTGCAAAGTTAAAGTTGAAAGTGAAAAGTTATGGAAAACAAATCTTATAAGGAAATGCTAATTAAGAGATCTTATAAGTTTTCTTTGGAAATTATTAAATTTATAGATACCTTCACGCGAAAAGATTTCTCCTTAGAGATTATTGCCCGACAATTAATAAGAAGCGCTACAAGCATTGGAGCTAATATAATCGAGGCACAAGCATCATCGTCTAAAAAGGATTTTACCAATTTTATCAATCACGCCCTAAAGTCCTCTAATGAAACTAAATATTGGCTCGCGTTATCGAGAGACAGTCAGAAAGTAAGTGAGGAGAAAGTAGAAGCATTACTTAAAGAAGCCTGTGAATTATCCAATATGCTAGGTTCTAGTATTTTATCATTAAGGGGCAAGAAGTAGTTTCTGGTTTTGTGTCTTAATTTTGAATTTTTAACTTTGACTCTTAATTTTGCATTTTAAATTTTTAATTGTACTGTTTTTAATTTTTAACTTTACATTTTGACTTTGCACTTTTAATTCTGAATCTTTGACTGTATGTTTCAATTTTAAATTTTTAACTTTGACTTTTCACTTTAAAATTTAAACTTTAAACTTGTGGCGAGTGATATTATAAAAAAAATAAAAGATGCTAATTTGCTCGGTCGTGGAGGAGCTGGCTTTTCCACTGCTTCAAAGTGGGAAATTTTTAAAGCCACGAAAGGTAATTTAAAATATATTGTTTGCAATGCTTCCGAAGGCGATCCTCAATTGTCAAAAGACGGTTATATTTTAAAACACCATCTAGAAGATGTTATTTGTGGTATTGAAATTGCCCTAAGTACTTTTCCTGGATCTCGGGCTTATTTTTATCTAAAGAAAGATTATTACAAAAAATATTCTAGCCAGATAAAGAAAATTGCCAAAGATCTCCCCATTGCGCCATTTGAGAAACCTGGCCATTATTTAGCCGGCGAAGAAACGACAATTCTTGAAGTGATTGAAGGCAAAAATCCCGAACCAAGACCAAAGCCGCCTTATCCTTCAGAAAAAGGAATCTTTGGAAAACCAACTTTAATAAACAATGTTGAAACTTTCTATTTTGTCAGTCAAATTGCAAAGAACCAATATCGTGGTGAAAGATTTTATTGTCTCGCGGGAGACATAAAAAACAAAGGCGTTTTTAAGCTTAAAGACCAACAAACAATAAGAGAAATCCTTAAAGAAACTAAAAACTTGCCTCAATATGAATTCTTTGTTCAATCTGGCGGAACTTTAGGAAAATTTTTGCTTGAAAATGAGATTGATCAGCCCGTTAATGGTCTTGGATCTATCGTTGTCTACGATAAAAGAATTACAAATTCTGTCTTGTTGGCTCAAAAGATTTTGAAATTTGTTATTTATCAAAACTGCGATAAATGTACACCTTGTCGTGAAGGGACTTATCGGTTATTCGAAGAATTTTTCAAGAAGACACCTGATCAAAAAATTCTCACAGATCTTTTTTCTATTCTTGAAGATACGACACTTTGTCCTTTGGGAATGATTGCGGGGGGTTCAATCTCTTCTCTTTATAATAAACTTATCAATGGCAAAACTGACATTAAAAATAAATAATATAAAAGTTGCGACCGACCCAGGAAAAACGATTGCGCAGGTCGCAAAAGAAAATGGCATTTATATTCCTTTGCTTTGCAATCATCCTGATTTAAAAATAAAGCCCAATTGTCGGGTTTGCTCAGTTGAAGTGCGAGGCCAAAAAAGATTAGCGCCTGCTTGTTCGACTATTGCGTCAGATGGTATGGAAATTCTAACTGCCAGCCCTCGCGTAAAAAAAGCCAGAAAAATCAATCTAGAACTTCTTTTTGCTCAACACAAAGAAGAGTGTTCTGATTGCATTTGGCTTTCTAATTGCCAGCTTCTAAAACTGGCCGAAGAAAATAAGGCAACAATTAATCGATTTGAAGATCGAAAAACCGATTATCCGATTTATAGTTTTAATGGCGTGATTGAATTCGATAGTTCAAAATGTATTGATTGCAGGAATTGCGTTGAAGTTTGTAAAAATCAAGGCGTTGGCTATTTAGAAATTTACAAGCGCGGCCATGAAATGAAAATCCTGCCAACTGAAAAAAAACATATTGATTGCATTTATTGCGGTCAATGCATTAATCACTGCCCTGCCGGTTCTTTTGAAGCGATTGGCGAATTTGAAGAAATCGAACGACCTCTTCTGGAAAAAGATAAAATTGTTGTTGCTCAATTTGCTCCATCAATCCGTACCAGTATTGGCGAAGAATTCGGCATAGAATATGGGAAAGTAGTAACAGAAAAAATTGTTTCTGCGCTTAAGAAACTTGGTTTTGATTATGTTTTTGATACATCTGTCGGCGCAGATTTTACAACAGCCGAGGAATCAAAAGAGGTTGTAGAAAGAATCGCGTCAGGAAAAAAATTACCAATCCTTACGTCGTGCTGTCCATCGTGGGTCAGGTACATTGAGTATTATTATCCAGAATTTATTCCTAATTTGACGACTGTCAGGTCACCTCAAGAAATTTTGGGTGGTCTTATAAAAACCTACTGGGCAAAACAACAAAAAATCAATTCAAAGAAAATTAGAGTTGTTTCAATCATGCCCTGTACCGCCAAAAAATTTGAAATTTCCCGATCAGAGCTGAGCATCAAAGGAATGTCATCTGTTGACTATGTTTTAACCACGAGAGAATTAGCTCGTCTTTTAAAAAAACATAAAATTAATTTTGATAAATTAAAACCGCAAAAGATTGATAATATTTTCGGTGAACCTTCTGGCGCAGGAGTAATTTATGGCGCATCTGGCGGCGTCATGGAATCAGCTTTTAGAACAACTTACGAAAAATTAACAAAAACAAAGTTAGAAAAGATTGAGTTTGAGTCCATTAGAGGACTTGAAGGAACGAAAGAAGCGAAATTAGCTATTGGCGACCAGTCATATAGAATCGCGGTCATCAATGGACTAGGAAACGCCAAAGAATTTGTTGAAAAATTAAAATCAAATCCCGACAAAAAATATACCTGCATAGAAGTAATGGCCTGCCGAGGAGGATGTATTGGCGGTGGCGGACAGCCACTACCGGTAAGTGATGAAATCAGATTAGCGCGCGCCAATGGTCTTTATGAAATTGATGATAAACTAGAGATCAGAAGAGCCCACGAAAATCCCATTGTTAAAAAAATCTATGCCGAATTTCTTGATAAAGATAAGCACTTAGCGCATTCAATTTTACATACTAGTTACCATAGACAAAAAAGGGGAAAAATTAAAACTATAAGTTGATTTTAATTTTTAATTTTTCACTGTGACTTTTCACTTTTAATTTTAAATTTTTAATTTAATGTCATGCTCAAAACTAAAGTTATCTCCCTAGATAAAACTCTCGCAAAAACCGTTATTGCTAAATCAATCGTTTTCTCTGTTTTTCTTTCTGTCGCCACAATTCTCCCTGCCCTTATTCATCAACAATTCATTACCGGTCCGATTATTAATGCAATCTTATTTGCATCAACAATAATTCTTGGTCGGGAATCAGCAATAATAATCGGGCTTATTCCTAGCTTAATCGCTCTTTCATTTGGATTGTTATCGCCTGCCTTGGCGCCAATAGTCCCGTTTATTATGATGTCAAATGCTTTGCTTGTCATGATTTTTGGCGCATTTAGAAAAAAGAATTATTGGATAGGTATGATTTTTGCCAGTATCCTGAAATTTGTCTTCCTTTTTGTAACAAGTTCAATTGTTATCAATCTCCTCTTGAAAAAAGAGGTTGCGACCAAAGTAGCACAAATAATGTCTTGGCCTCAACTGATAACTGCCATTATGGGAGGCATCATCGCTTTCCTAATTATCAAAGCAACAAAGAAAGATTAGTTAAAAACAAATAAATTCAAATATCAAATGAAATATGTGGGAGGCTGAGCCTCCCACATATTTGCGAAATTAAAAAATCCCTCGTATGAGAGATTTTTTATTGACTTTGATTGGGAGAAAACTTTGGGACTCCTGGTAAAAAACCAGTGCCTTCTCACCCGCTAAAAGCGAGATTATAGTCCTATCATCAGACATACTAAGCTTTGGGCTTAGCGAAGGCGGGGGTGTTCGCAATCTTGTCCCCAAAGGAACAGATAATATAGAACTCCCTTTTGAGTCTATAATCCAAGATCCAAAGCAATCTCCATAATCAAAGTCATCTTTATTGTATCATTTTTAAATAACAAAAAAAGAGGAAAATCCCCTTTGTGCACAATTACTTACTTTTAAACAATACGCTTATATACTAAAGCTATCTTTTTTCTGCTTTTTATAAAAGAACAAATAGCTAGCATCCACAGAGACAATAAAACAGTTAATATATAACCAATAATATCGTCTAGTCTATCGGGATCTAAAATAAAATCAGATGGCCTCATGTGTATAAACTCTTTTATAATTAAACATTGCTATTTTAAAACTAAATTGCTAATCAGTCAAAAAAGTTATCCCCAGCAACGCTAAACTCGAAACCCGAAGCACGAAATACGAAACACTACCTATCATAAATAAGGATTCTGAGCATTAAAACAAAAAATCCTAAACTGTTTGGAGTTTAGAATTTTAGGTTTAAATATTGTCCCGCAAAACTTAACGAGCATAAACGAGTGATAGTTTTTGCGAAGACCCTGTGAATTCATTTATATTTTATCGAATCAATATTGAAGTTCGCGGGACTCTCTAAATTCTAGTTTCGCTTTTGCTCAACAAGAATTTTACGGGGTTTCGAAATTCGAATTTTGATATTCGAATTTTAGGAACGCTTAGCGTTCATCTTCTCCATAAATAAAATCAAAATCTAGTCTTTTATAATCAAAAAGTTCGTCTTCATTGAAGAAACGATAAATTTCCTTTTCAGCATTTTCTACTGAGTCAGATGCATGGATCATATTGCATTGACTGCTCATTGCAAAATCTCCCCTAATTGTCCCGGCATCGGCTTCTCTGCCTTTTGTGATGCCTGTAATCAAGCGAACCGCTTTAACAACCTCTAGTCCTTCCAAAGCTATCATAATTACTGGCGCGCTTTTCATATATCTCTTTATGCCTTCAAAAAATGGCTTATCCTTATGATGAGCATAATGTTCGCTCAAAAGGACATCGTCTAGACGAGTCATTTTAAGTCCGATGATTTTCAATCCTTTCCTCTCAAATCTTTGAATAATTTCGCCCAAAAGATTTCTCTGTAAAGCATCTGGTTTAATAATAATTAATGTCCGTTCGTGTTTATGTGTTGGCATAAAATTAGCTCAAAGCTAAAAGCTTAAAAGTAAAAACCAAAACCAAAATCTTAAAACGAAACTAGATAAAAGTTTTTAGGTTTTAAACTGTGGCTTTACGCTTTGAATTTTGCGTTTTAAGTTTAAATATAAGACAGTTTTGTCCTATTTTAGCAAAAAATATCTTTTCGTCAATTAAAAAATCCCAGTAGCTCCTTCTACCGGGATTCTCGACAGCTATCTGTCGAAAGAATATTTACTCAGTTATCGCCTCCGTGGCTTCCCTCGTCTTCCTAAGAGGAGGGCGAAAAAATCTATAAGTTCGCCTATAGATCCTACCAACAGACAACAACAAGTAGATAAGAAGCAGATCTAAGCCGATCATTGCTATCCCAACTATCGCGACTAGTCTCTCCTTCATGAGACAGCTCCTATGGAACTCTCCAATCGTCCAAAATTCCTGTTACTCCTCGAACAAGCAGGAGCGCCAGTACGCCTAAGATTTCCTTCATTGCCTGTTCCCCCTTCTACTGCAATAAATATTGTATAGCAGTTTTTATAAAAGTCAATAGAAGGAAAACTTAAAATTCAAAGTTTAAATCTCAAAACTACAACTCAAAACTTAATAACTATTAAAAATTATAGTTTATCAGTTTTTAATTTTTAATTTTGGCTTTGCGCTTTAAGATTTGAGCTTTAAGCTTATTGACTCTTTTCCGTTAAAATTTGCATCTTTTTACCGTCTGTCTTTATCGTCACATCCCCATTCAAATCAGTTCTTAGAGTTAAAATATTTTTAAGAATATTTAAAACTTCCTGGGTTGGATGACTATAGCTATTTTTCCCTACTGAAATCACCGCTAATTCTGGATTAATCCGAAGAAAAAACAATGGATGGGTTGAATATTTTGAGCCATGATGACCGACTTTCAAAACATCTGATTTCAAATTTAGGCCAGCATTCAAAAGATGCGCCTCAAGCCGCCGGCCAGCATCGCCAGGCAATAATAAAGAAAAATCATCGAAAATCAACTTTGTGACAACTGAATACTCATTGGCATTTTCAACTTCAAGTCCATTAACGGCTTCGTCGGGATATAGAACATTCAAACTGGCGCCATTGCCTAAAACAACACTTTGTCCTATCTGGGCAGGAATTATTTCTAATTTTTCCTTATTAAGAAGATTGATAAATTCTTGATATGACTTACCCATTAAAACGGTGCCCGAATAAAGAAAATTCTCTACTTTATAGCTTTCTAATGCTTTTAAAACTCCGCCCAAATGATCAAAGTCAGCGTGAGTCAAAACAATCATTTCGATTGTTCTGTCGTAAAAAGGTAAATATTTGTCGAGTTTTTCCAAAATATTATCGCCCATTCCACCGTCAATTAAAATTTGATTACCATAAGAATCATCAATAAGAATTGCGTCCCCCTCTCCAACATCAAGAAATCTGATCGTTAAAATATTTGAATCACGATCAGTCAGAATAATTTCTCTCCAAACAAAAATATTGATAATCAGAAGAACCATAACAAGAATGATTTTTGAGGAATTATTCTTCATGGTCTTTCCATTTTCGCCATTCAGCTAGTGGCGTTAAATTGCGAGCATAAAAATTTTTCCACCAGAATAAAATTGCCAGAGAAAAAAATAAATAGATTATACTAAAATAAAATAATGATGATGTGTTTGATAATTGCTTGGCTGAAAAAGAAAGATCGCCAAACCATTTAACTATCCATAAAGTTAGATTGGTAATCGGATAAAGAAGAATTGCTAAAAATGAAACATTAAAAAGAAGCGATAAGAATGCCCATAAAAAACTAAGATTAAGGAGAACCGGAAAAAGAAATAAAACCAAAGGATTAACTATTGGAGCAACAAGAGAAATAATTTTGAAATTGGAAATAATTATTGGAAGAGTGAGAATTTGCGCTGACAAAGTTGTGGTAATCATGTCATTAATGATTTTGGGAATAGAAAGTTTTTTAAGGAAATAATCAAACATTGGTTTAAAAAGCATGATTCCAAGAAGCGCCAAATAAGAAAGTTCGAAGCCAACATCGTATCTTAAAAGAAGCGGATTTAATATCAACATAATGATGGCAGCATAAGTGATTATACGCGTACTGCGGAAAACTTTACCCGAAGACATTGAGATCAAAAACAATATAGACATAATAACCGATCTAACAAGCGGCGCAATTGGTCCAATAAAGATTAAAAACAAAAAAAGCATAAAAATCGTTGCAATTGTCGCATGTTTGCGCCAAAAACCCAATACCAGAAAAATATTAAACATAAAAACCGTCATGATTGAAAGATGAAGCCCTGAAATAGAAATGACATGAGAAGTGCCCGTGCGAGAAAAAGCAGTGCGCAAATCTTGACTGACAGTTCCTTTGTCACCCAAAATTAAAGCTCGAATAAAATCGGATTCGTTTTGAGGAAAATTTTTTACAAGGTTATATCTGATTTGAGCCTTGATGTTGAATAATCCCCGAAAAAAGTTTACCAACGGTGAGGTGTCGCGACCAATCAGACTTACTTCTGGAAAGCGCATCATGGCATAAATTCCATCTTTTGCTAAATATCCTTGATAATCAAAATCAGCAAAGTTTTTTGGCACCTCTTGTGCTCCTTTTATCTCCAATGTGTCGCCATAAGAAAAGTCATTGTATTTGTCAGTTAAAAGCAAAATTCTTTCTTTATTTGATTCAATAATATAGTTATTGTACTTTTCTCTTTCATCTTTTTCTGAGACAACCATAGCTTTAACGTTTACCTGTTTAGAAGTATTTTCAATTTGACGAATTTGACCAAGACGAATTGAGGCTTGATTTGAAAGAAATCCGCCCAGCAAAATGCCTATTAAACTAAATCCCGCTAAAATATAAATCGGTTCCTTTCTTAAAAAAAATAAAAGCGCAAAAAGCGCCGATCCAATAAAAATTGTCAGTACCATAGTCTGGTTAATAACAGAAAACCACGATCCAACTCCCGCGCCAATAATCAGGCAAATACAAAACAAAAAAGGTATATGATATAGCTTATTCATATAGATGATTCATATATATCACACTCTAACTTGGTGTTTAGGTCTAACCTAAACACCGAGACCTAAACACCGAATCTATATTAAAACTCAATGTTGAAATAATTTGAGTTATTATTGTTTTCTAAGAAATCTCTGTTTTGTCTAATAATTAAAGCTTCGCGAACAACCTCTTTGTATATACTTAAGCTTGGAAACATATTTTTTAAAATATCACGATCTATAATATTTAGCTTTCTGTATCCAAAACTCTCTCCAAGGCTACAGAATGGATATTTTAAGGCAAAATCAAATGCTTCGTCAAAATTGTTCATAGCACCTCTGATTCCACCCTCATACTGTTCGAAAGCATTCAGTACTTGAATATAGGTATCTATATATCCCAAACTTCTCTGATTTTCTACTGTTTTTGCTTTGTAAATTCCCTGAAATAATCTCCCTGTTTCACTATATTTAGTATTAATATAACCAGTAAGAGCATTGCCAAATTTTTTCATAAATTTACTAATACCTCCTTTTTTAATTTCTTTCAAAAGCAAATGAAAGTGATTAGTAGATAAATGATAGGCTATGATTTTTACCAAATGTTCTTGAGGTGTCCACGTCGAAAGCCATTCAAAATTTTTATATTTTTCTTCTTGAGTAGACAATTCAAGATCACGAAAAACATTGGGAATTGAAAAATTATTATTAAAATAACGTAAAATTTTCAAAAAGCGCCATTTGTCATCTTCGTTATAAACTATTGGCATCTTTTTTATGCCACGATTATAAACATGCACATAATCATCAACCAAAAAATTTCTTTGCATATTTTTACTAAATCGTATAAATGTTGTAGATGTCGGACATCTACACAAGATTTAAAGATTAATTCGGTGATTAAATAAATTCGGTATGCTTATTTTAACAAAAATTTGCGGATAAAAAAACGAGGAGCCCAGGGCTCCTCATATATTCTACTAGCAGATTTACTGTCAGATTTTTTACTAAGAGATTTAAGTTTCTTACACGTAAACCTTCTGTTCGCGCTTTAAGTTTTCCTTTTTTTAGATTGTCTAATTCTTCTAGTTGGCTTACTGGGAGTAAATCGAAGCACATGCGTTCCAATGGTTGGAATCTTATCGCTAAGCTTCAATCCATCGGTAAACCTAACGGTGCCATGCATATCATAATGAATTCTCCAGACCTTATCTCTTCCAATGATGTAAACAGTTTTAAATAATGGTTCTTGACTACTTTCGCAAAGCCCGATTACATACAAAAACAACCATTCTGCATGGGGTGTTGCATAACCAAGTTTCTTTAAACGACTACCCGTTATCGTTGTGCCCTCATCTGGATAACCTGGAAATAGATTAAACGCAATCTCCACAAACTCTAACTTACCGCTAGTAGCAGAAATGCTGATACACACATTTTCATTTTTTAGCATCTCTACCTCCTTTTTCTGTTTTCTAAAGATCTGGTTAAATCATACTACTAAATTTTCAATTGTCAATAAAGCAATATTCCTTGAATAAAAAAAGAGGGTTTGCGATCTGTCTGCCACGTTTTGGCGAATTGATCGCAAACCCCTTCTTGTTCACTCGCTTCCAATTCGCACCACTGCTTTTCTTCTTGCTCTTTCGCCTTAGTCGCTTCAGAAACCACTACGACACTCGAAACAATACCATGTTTTGTGATCCCTTCCCACAAGCCCAACTTGTTCATTGGAACGACATCCGGGACATTCGGGAATTGATCCATGTTCAATTCCTTTCTGTGCCTCTGCTACTTCTTGCCTAAACGCATTGATGTCATTAACATCGCCAACGATTCGAGCAACTTCACAAAGCAGTTGCATTGTCCCTCCTTGTACAAGCAAGCTTAATTATTTCTCACTTTAAATTATATCATATTATCTTACAAAATGCAATAGTTTATGGTTATTTTGCACAAAAAAAACGTAGAGAATTAATCTCTATGTAAAACATGATAAAATTATTATTGGTTAAAATCCCCTAATTTCGCAAAAGGTAAAATAATCTTTAATGGCTGATTTTAAATCATCAAAAAATTCTTTTGGATAAGACTTAGATTTGGCTAAGTTTTTGTCTATTAGTTCCCCAGGAACAGCAAACTGTTGGAGAATATAGCGCTTTGAACCGCTAAGCCACTCCGCAATAGAAAGAATGTCGTCTTTATTTAATAAATCCGGAACGATAGTTGTGCGAAATTCGTAGTCAGGCGCTAGTTTTTTTATAATTTCAATTGATGATTGAATATTTTGAATATCAGAATTTTCAATACCCGATAAAGTTTTATATTTACCTCTAGGCGCTTTAATATCCATGGCAATATAATCAATAAATTTTTCTTCTAAAAGATCTCTTATAATTTCTGGGTTAGTGCCATTCGTATCAAGTTTGACTAAATAATTTAACGCTTTTATTTTTTTTATAAAATCTTTTAAATCTTTTTGAAGCGTCGGCTCGCCGCCAGTAATAACAACTGCTTCAATCTTACCTTGTCTTTCTTTAAGAGTTTGTAAAACTTCGTCTTCGGAAAAAAGACCAGCATCACCTAAAGCTAGGTCTTTGTTATAACAAAAAGGACACCTGAAATTGCAAGTCGGTGTCCAGACGATCGAAGAAAGGTGTTCAGGATAATCAATAAGGGAAATTTTTTGAAAACCACCAATACGCATGGATTAAATGAAAAACTCAAAACGAAAAGCGAAAAACAACAATTAATAACTTAAAATAATGAATTCTTTCAATATTTTACCTGCCTACCGGCAGGCAGGCATTTTTCACTTTGCATTTTTAATTTACTAGCTGTTTATTATACATTACGCGATCTTTGAATTCTTGTTGCTTGCCTTTATTCCATTGACTAACTGGGCGAAGATAACCGACTACCCTAGAATAGACTTCGCAGACAATTTTTTTCTTATTTTCTTTGCATCTGGGACAAAATTCGTGCTCACCGGCGACATAGCCATGTTCCGGACAGATACTAAATGTCGGAGTAAGACTGAAATATGGTAATTTGTAATTACTCGCAACTGCTTTAATGAGTTTTTTTACTGCGCCAATTGAAGGCATTCTCTCTCCAATAAAACCATGAAGCACTGTTCCACCGGTATATTTTGCTTGAAGATCGTCTTGAAGGTCAAGCGCCTTAAAAACATCATCAGTAAAATCAACGGGAAGCTGGGTAGAATTTGTATAATATGGTTCAACGCCATTCTTGCCATTAGTATGATTATGAACCTTGATTTTTGGATAGCGCTTTTTGTCTTTAAGCGCCAAGCTATAGGATGCACCTTCGGCTGGAGTTGCTTCAAGATTATAGATATTGCCTGTTTCCACCTGATAATCAGCTAATTTATTTCTCATAAAGTCTAAAACTTTTTTAGCAAAGGTAATTCCTTCTTCGTCGCTCATTTCTTTACCCAAAAAATTAAGAATTGCCTCATTCATACCAACTAAACCAATGGTTGAGAAGTGATTTTTCCAGTATTGGTGAGTTGCATCTTTAATTTTTCTTAAATAAAAAGCCGAATAAGGATAAAGTCCTTTTTCGGTAAAATGTTCAAGGGCTTTTCTTTTTGTCTCTAAGACTACTTTGCTAATATCCATAATCTTGCCTAATCTTTCAAAGAAATCTTTCTCGTTCTTCGCCAAAAAGCCAATGCGCGGCAAGTTTATTGTAACAACGCCAGTTGAACCAGTAAGCGGATTAGAGCCAAAAAGACTGCCGCCTCGTTTCCTTAACTCACGCTTATCTAGTCTGAGTCTGCAACACATACTTCTCGCATCATCAGGGTGCATATCAGAATTAATAAAGTTTGCGAAATAGGGAATACCGTATTTTGATGTCATTTCCCAGACGGGATCAAGGTTTTTATTATCCCAATCAAAGTCTTTTGATAAATTATATGTCGGAATAGGAAAGGTGAAGGGTTTGCCGTTGGCATCGCCATCCGCCAAAACCTCAGAAAAAGCCCGATTAAACATATCCATTTCTTTTTGGAATTCACCGTATTTCTCTTTTTGAGGCTTGCCACCGATGATCGCCGGCATATCTTTGAGATAACCCGGACAATGAAGGTCGAGAGTAACATTCGTGAAGGGCGTCTGGAAGCCAACCCTAGTCGGAACATTCATATTAAAGATATAGACCTGAAGAGCTTGTTTCGTTTCCTCGTAGTTCAATTTATCATATCTAATAAATGGCGCCAAAAGTGTATCAAAATTTGAAAAAGCAATCGCTCCAGCTGCCTCGCCTTGCATTGTGTACATGAAATTAACACAATGCATCAAGGCCGTAGAAAAATGCTTCGCTGGCTTAGTCTCAAGCTTCCAGGGCACTCCTTTAAAGCCAACCTTGAGTAAGTCTTCTAAATCCCAACCGACACAATAAACACCAAGAGTTCCTAGATCATGAATATGAAAATCTCCGTCTCTTTGGGCTTTGGCAGCTTCTTTTGAAAAAACTTTATTCAACCAATAATTCGCAATGATGTAATAGCTAATATGAACATTCAGGCCCTGCAGAGAATAACTCATGTTCGAATTTTCTTTGACGCGCCAGTCAGACTGAGATAAATAATCATCCACCATTGAAGTCTCGTTGAGTAATTGACTGACCTCTCTAATTGCTTTGTGTTGTTGACGATAAATAATATAAGCTCTAGCGGTCGTAACATCCCCTGCTTTTATCAAAGTTTCCTCAACAATGTCCTGAATATCCTCTACAGTCGGGATATCTTTGCTTTTAAATCTTTCTTCGGCTGTTTTTACTGCTTTTTCTGCTAATTTCTTCGCTCGAGGACCATCTTTTGTTTCAACCGCAACAATTGCCTTGTGAATTGCTAACTCGATTTTTATCGGTTCAAATTTTACAACCCTGCCGTTTCTTTTGCGAATTTTAGTAATTTTTGGCATGAATTATAAGAAAAAACACAAGGAAAATTGATTAAACTAAAAAGGCATTTTTGAAATACCTTTAGCACAACTCTTCACTCCTCCATAATAAGAAGAGTGCCTACAGGTATATTTTCATGATATGCGATTTTTAATTTGAGGGCAATGTGGATAAGTCGGCAAAAATCTCTCTAAGCCTTGATGGTAAAGCGTTTCTAATAATTCGTTTTTCTGTTTTATTAAAATTTCGAGTTAAATTTTGACATGAAAGTCAAAATATTCAAAGAGCATCTATTTGAATATTTTTAACTATAAAAATACCGAAGAACTTTTCTTCGGTATTGTATCTAATTTCTAATCTTTAAGAAAATGAGCGACATCTTGTGGATTATTAAGAACCATTTCTGATTCATCTCTCTGCCACAATTCATTATTCGGTGGATCTTCGAGGAACCAAACTGGCGTATCTCCTCTCTGAGCATAGCCTATTGCAAAAGCCGTACTCACTCCAATATAGCCATCTTTATTAAAGATAAAGACTATATCTGCCATGCGGATTGCATCAGTAAGACGCTTGCTTAGTCCTGAAGCCATTAGTTGGGCACGTTTTGGACTTTGAGCACTCTCAAGTACACAATCAATATCAGCTAATAATGGAGTGTGAACAATAACGCCTTCGTCCCTCAATTTTGCCGCAAAATCTTTGATTTCGTCTTCGAATCTCCTCGATCCGCAAATCACAACCCTTTTCATCGTATCATTCCTCCGTTAGTTTTTCTTTGCGAAGCCTTGCTGAGCATTAGAAAATCTTACGTCTCGCCGAAATCTTGATGAAGGCGGACATTTTTAGAAAATTGCGAGTGTAGATGTCCGACATCTACACTAATGACCTTTTTCAAAGCTTTCCCTAAATTTATCAGCAACCTTTCTAAGTTCAGGCGTCATTGATGCAATAAACTCTGGCGACAAAATGACTTCTTTGAATTTAGCTAATATTTCAGCTTCAGGACAAACTTCTGGGAATTGAGTTCGCGGAATTCTTCCTTCATCTCTCAAACCATCAAGGCCCTGCTGGTACTCCATTCTCAAAAGATCAATCTTTTCTTTAAGATCATTTTCTAATCCCCTAAGAATTACTGCAATTTTATTGGCAGCCCTGGCAAGCTTACTTTCTAATTCAGGACCGGCCTTGAGCAATGCTTCTTCTCCGAAAACAGCGATCATGATTTGAATTGCCTCATCTGATACGCAACTATAGTGCTTTTCTATTAACCCTTTAACTGTTCTTTTCGCCATTTTTCCTCCCTACTTTTTAAAGAACTGTTTTGTGTCTTTATCGTATCAGAAAACTGTTTGATGTCAACACACATCGTATTTCGTATTTCGTATCTTGTATTGCGCATCAAGAAAGTGTTGAGGTCTGACCTCAACACTAAAACTGTTGAGGACGGTCCTAGACAGTTTCTCTAGTGGGCGTTACCAGGTAACACTACAAAAAAAGTGCCCCGTACCATACGATACGGGGCTTGTTCGTCCCTGTGGACGAACCCTACTGTGCTTCGAAGACTGCCTGAGGAACTGTCCCTTCCCCTGCGCAGCGAGTCGCGGTTCCAGGAAAGTTGTGAGGCATCATGACCCAAAGATCTGCTGGGCAAGGCGCCTCGGAGAAATCCTCTCTCTCTTTGACGAGATGGGCGCTCTGGCAACTGCAGCATACGCCCATCATCGTTCCTTTGGGATACACCTCTCTGACCGTTTTCGGCGACGGACCAACTGATCCCGGACAGCGCTTCCCTTCGAAGTCATGGATGTCAACCATGAACTCGCCCGGAACCGGGATGATCCTCCCATCGTTGATCGCCTGGATGTCTTCGGGATCCTGCATCGCAAGGATCAGCGGATGAACCCTGTGACACACCGAACACTTTCCTTGCCACTTCTTTTCCGTCGCTACTGCTTGCTTCGCCATCTTCGTTTCCTCCTTCGCGGCCGTGATAGCTACTTCCGCTATCACAGCAGATGTTTTTCCATGGTCATGATGACCGATGGTTCCGATGTTCAGATGAGGCTTGTTTCTTTGGATTTCTCTCGTCATTCGTTTCCTCCGTTAGAGATTCTTATGAGCCTTAGCGAATTAGAAGCTCTTACGTCCCGCACCGTGCTTTGCTCTGGTGCGGGGCTACATTATACTTAACAATCCTAACCTCTCTTCCACTATTCATTATACCACACTTCAATCTAAAATGCAAGCATTTGTTGAGCTTTCTTAACAAATTAAGTGAGTTTTAGAAAGCTCTACATCCTTCCGAAGCCCAATGGGCGTAAGAGATTCTTCCCCTGCACCATACGGCACAGAGTCAGAATGACAGGTAAAACAAAACAGTCCGCCACAGAAACAGCAGACTGCTTTATTTGTTTGATAATTGAAAATAGAGAATAGATCGTTATCTCTTTATCTTGAGTAATATTCAATAACTTGAGTCAGATTGATACCAACATTTAAGCTTGTGCCTTCGGGAAGATTAATGATTTTGGCTTCCAGTTTTTCTTTTTCAAGCGAAATCCATGATGGCGGATTGTAGTTCTTGATCCGAGATTGAATATCTTTCATCAGTCCTGATTCTTTAAAGCGCTTTTTTAAAGAAACAATATCGCCTTTTCTGACCATATAGGATGGAACATTGTTCCTCTTGCCATTTATAAGTATATGAGCATGGACAACAATTTGTCTTGCCTGAGCGCGAGAATCAGCAATTCCCATGCGTAAAATAACATTATCTAATCTGCTTTCCAGAAGTTGCATTAAAACAACGTCAGTTTGTCCTTTTGCGTCAAGAGCTTTATTAACAATATTCTTAAATTGTCTTTCTCTGAGTCCGTAAGTGATTCTTAATTTCTGTTTTTCGGCTAACTGAGCCCCAAATTCAGAAGTTTTCTTTTGAAATTTTGTTTTTCCGGCTGGTCCAGGAGGAAATGGGCGTCGTTTAAAAGATGCTTTTGTTGATAAGCCCCTTTCTCCTTTGATTTGGAGATTTTGACCGTATCGTCTTTCTGTTTTTGATTTATAACGTTTCATAATATATTAAATTACACACGTCTTGCCTTGCGTGGACGAGGTCCATTGTGAGGCAATGGTGTCACGTCTTTGATTAATTTTACCTCAAAACCGGCTGCAGCTAAAGCTCTGATTGCTGATTCTCTGCCAGAACCAATACCTTTCACAAAAATTTCTATTTCCTGCATTCCGCTTTTTTTAACTCTTTCGGTCAAAATTTCAACCACGCGAGAAGCAGCATAAGGCGTCGCTTTCTTTGGTCCCTTGAAACCAACCGAACCAGCAGAAGCCCAAGTAATCACTCTACCCATCATATCAGTAAGAGTGATAATCGTATTATTGTATGTAGATTGAATATAGGCTCGCCCTCTAGTCGTCACCCTTGGAATCGATTTCTGGGCTTGAACCTTATTTTGAGTAGTACTCAGCTTTTCTTGCTCTTTTAGTACATCCTCTTGTGTTTGTTTTGCAACTTTCTTCTTTCCCATATTTTAATTAAAAATCATGAATAATTATGTTTTTGCCGCTGCTTTCTTTTGACCAGTAGCAATGGTAGTTCTTTTATTTCCTCTAACAGTTCTTGAGTTTGTTTTGGTATTCTGACCCCTTGTTGGAAGACCTTTTGAGTGCCTTATTCCCCTATAACAGTGAATCGCTTTTAGACGTTTAATATTGTTGCGAACTTCTTCTCTCAATAATCCCTCTGTCTTGCATTCTTCTTGAATAATATTTCTCAAACGAGTTAATTCGTCTTCGTTTAAAGCAGAAGCCTTTTTTTTCGGATCAATATTAGCTTTTTTTACTATTTTTCCTGACAAAAAACGCCCTATTCCATAAACATAGGTTAGTGAAATAAGAATGCTTTTATTTTCTGGTATATCTACGTTGGCTATTCGAGGCATACGATTTGATTTTATCAAATAAACTCGAAACTCGAAGCACGAAACTCTAAACAAACATCTAATTTATCAAATCACGTACTGAAATTATTTCGGATTTCGGATTTCGATATTCGGATTTTCTTATGAAATAAGATTATCCTTGTCTTTGTTTGTGTCGCGGATTCTTACAGGTAACATAAACCCTACCCTTCCTGCGAACAGTTTGACAATTCTGACAGATTTTTTTTACTGATGATTGAACTTTCATAATATCTTTAAAAAATTAAGGAATCCGCCCAAGGACGAAAACCTCAGTCTCCTTAAAAGACCTTGTTTTAAGTCTTCCTTTTCTGGTACATCTTCTTCTATTTTGTACGGAAAGTGATTCTTCCTCGTGATTGATCGTAGGGACTAAACTCAATCGTTACTTCATCGCCAACCAGCACTCGAATGCGATTAAGCCTCATTTTTCCGGAGAGATGAGCTAAAACTTCTTCGCCAGTTTCAAGCTTAGCCCTAAAGGTGGCACTGGGCAAAGCCTCAGTAATAACACCTTTTTTTTGAATCACATCTTTTTGATTACTTACCATATCGTAAAAAATTATTTTTTTGTCTATTCTAATCTATTTTTTTCTAATAGTCAACACCTATTTCTATTTTTCTAATATCTTTAGGTATTCTTGTTATCCAGAAAGGCCATAATGAGAATTTTGCAGAATCAATTTCTGGGAAAAGAGCGACTGCTTGCTTTGCTTCAGATTCATTTTTTCCGGATAAAACTTCTTTGAGTCGGACTTCGTCAATTTTCCAACTAATATCTTCTTCAACCGCTAGAGTAAAGTTTGACTTACCGCTAGTAAAATTTATATCATTACTGGTAAAAGTCTCTGTTCTCGTGTCAGGAAGAGTTAATCGCTTATCGGAAACCTTAAGAGCAATTTTTTCCTCGACTAAATCTCCTAGGTCTTTTTTCTTATAGGCAAACCCCTGAGCAAGCGCTTTAAGGGTAAGAGTAAATTTATCTGCTGGATCCCCAACGGCTGGCTGGGAGACGTTTTCAGTAATATCGGCTGTAAGCGATTCATTAATTAAGATAAATTCCTCGCCCATCTGTTTTTTTAACTCATCTTTTGCTTCAGTCAATAATTTCTCTTTCAATAAAGCCTCTGCCTTAGAGACATCTTCCTGTCCAACGACTAAGCCTTTCTTAACTAGCCCGCCCTTCATCGCTAACTTTGATTTTCCATAGAAACCTTTATATTTGTCGGTGCCCTTAAAGCCAGGAATAGTAAAGTCAGATGGAGCAATATTATAACTTTCTCCTGCTACATCAGCAATCACTTCCGCATCAATAGATGAAGCCAGTATTGATCCTCCTTCTATTTTTGCAGCTGGAACAGTTACAGTATTCACAAGGCGAAAGATCTTGCCATCGGGAGCTTCAAAGCGAGTCGTTTTAACTAATGCTTGGGATTGTGAACTGTAAGCATTATATATTGTAATAATTCCCGTAGCTTTTTTACTAATATCTTCTTCTTTGGTTGCGGTAAATTCTTGAGAGACAGCTTTGGTCATTTTAAAAATTTGACTTGGTACGGTATTTTCTTCAAAATCAACAGCCTTAGCTCCTGCATCAAAAACAACATCTATGCTAAGCTGTGCTTTTTCCCTTGCTGGTTTAATAGTAATGTCGGCTTTAGGAAAAATAAATGTTGCTGTCAATACAAAAACCAATACTGCTACCAATAGAAGAGTGATAAATATTTTTTTTAGAGGACTGACGGTAAGTGCGTTAAAGAAAATCCTGGGTTTTTTAATTTTAAAAATAGCTTTTTCTTTTGGTTTTTCTCCTTTTGTTGTCGATTCCTGAGCTTGGTTAATATCTTCTTCTGTTAAAGAAATTGGTTCAACTCGAGGAATGTCTCTGAGTTCTTCTGTTTGTGCTTGAGTAGTTTCTTTTGTTTTCTTTTTTTCTTCGTTAAAATCTGGTTCACTAAAACTTTTTTCTTCCGCACTAACTTTAACGGCAATCTTATCAATACGCCCTATTTTCGAACTAACTATATCAGACATTTCTGGCTTTATAAGCGGACTGATTGTTTTTTTCTCTTTTGTGCCATAAAAATCTTCTAGGAATTTGTCCGTTTCTTGATTCGCTTCTGTTTCGCGGCTTGAATTAAAGCCCAAACCTTGAGCCAATTCTGCCTGAGCAGGATCGCTCGTAATAATTCTGACTTCTTTTTTGAGTCGATCAACTTCTTTTTTGAGCAATTCTACTTCTAAAACATTGCGAAACAAAGCGCTGTCTGGTGGAAAAACTAAGGCTAATTTCTGTTCGCTCGTACTTCCAATACGACTCAAAACAGAGCCAACGCCTTCTTCTTTTTCCACATAAATCGGACGAATTATTTCTGCCATAAAATTAAAAACTACACAAAACTTAGCCTTCAGGTTTCGCACCACCCATTATATACGATCATGACTTATTCCGCAAATGTAGTTATCCACTATAAATCTCATTAGAAATAAAAAACTAAATTATGGTATAATGTTCATTACGAGAAAGATTTTGTTACTTGATTATTTTATATATGCTGACATATATCCTATTCTTTGTTGGATTTGTTTTCTTGGTTAAGGGCGCTAGTTTTTTAGTTGACGGCGCATCGTCTTTAGCAAAAAGATGGGGATTTTCAGATATAATTATTGGCTTGACTATTGTCGCTATTGGCACCTCTGCGCCAGAATTGATTATAAATATCATAGCCAATATCAGAGGTTCTGGTGATTTATCCTTTAGTAATATTATCGGTTCCGATATCTTGAATATCCTGTTTGTTTTGGGAATCGCAGCCCTTATTTACCCATTAATTATTAGAAAAGAAACTGTTTGGAAAGAAATTCCTTTTTGCTTGCTTGCGCCCGCAATTCTCTTTTATCTAGCCAATGATCGTTGGTTCAATCGCTCAACCTCTTCAATTCTCTCGCGCGTAGACGGATTGATTATGATAGCTTTGTTTATTTTCTTCATCATCTACGCAGTTTTCATTGCTCGCAGCCGTAAACACCCAAAAATTGAACACAAAAAACATCCGCCTGCCCTAGCCATCCCAATGATTATTTTAGGAGTTCTTGGGTTGTTTTTTGGCGGAGAATGGGTCATTCAGGGAGGAATTGCTATTTCAAGGGCGCTAGGAATGAGCGAGTCTGCTATTGGCCTTACGATTATCTCTCTTGGCACCACTCTTCCTGAACTTACTACAGCAATAGTTGCTGCTTTAAAGAAAAAAAACGATATCGTCATCGGTACAATTATCGGATCAAATGTTTTTAATATTTTATTTATTTTAGGCTTTAGCGCCCTAATTAAGCCGATTGCTTTTAATCCAATATTAAATACCGATATTATTCTTTATGGTTTATTCACGCTCCTGTTTTTCCTTTTTCTCCTAATGAGTCGCCAGTTTTTAAAAGACAAACATTATTCCCTTGGTCGTTGGGCCGGTGCTGCTTTTATTACTGTGTATCTCCTTTATGTTTTCTCGGTCATGATTCGAAATTAGTTTCCAAGCCTAAAAAATAAACATTCTAATTTAATTGGAATGTTTTTTAATAAATCTTACTTCCGACTATTTTTACTATTGACAATTTACTTAGTGTATATTAGAATTTCATTAGTTCTTCAAATTAGAGGAGGCCTATATGGCAACGGAAAGTAGAATCGTCAGATTGTTCAGGCAAAGAGAATTACTAAAAAGAGAACTTGAAAGAACAGAGAGAGCATTGCGACCACTAAATAGCCGAGCTCATGGATTAAGACAAAAAATTCAGCTTGTTAGCAGAGTTGACGAAGTTTGGGATGGAATACCTGTTTATCTCGATATCGATAAAAGAAATTACGGAGGATATATTTCTTTAGTTGATAATGATGGCTTTATTAATACCGTCCGTTGGGTTCATATTCATTATACTAGCAATGGTAGAGGAAGATTGGGAACTTATGAAATTACTATTTACGGGAAAGCAAGATATGTTGCTAAATGGAATAAATACTATCCGTTAAGAGGAAAGAGAATAAGTGAAGTTCAAGCCATTGTGCGCGAGTGGATTACAAAGGGCACGATCGACGGCAAAGATCCAAGAGTGGAGTAGTTCGTCGCAGGGAATGCAGAAAGCATCCCCTGTTTTTTTACAAACCATTGACTTTTGGTTACTTTTGTACTACGATTGAGACACAAAACAGTTCTTTGAAATATCCTCCTTCGCCACTTGGCTACGGAAGGACGTAAGAGCTTTTAGATTCACTAAAGTTCATCAAAAATCTCTAACGGAGGAGAGAGAAATGACCAGAAAATGCGTCAGAATCTTTAGAGTTGCGCAAACCGGTGCATGGAAACCAGAAGAAATTAGTCCTTTAGAGGAATTGCTTCACAGTAAAGCTACCGTTCTTAAAAATGACGATCAAAATATCTTTTTTTACGACATAGATTTTACTATTTTAAATGTTGCAGGGATTAAAACTTTACTAGTAGCCAATGGTTTTCACTCCGGGCTTTTCCAAGTTTGCGAGGGTGAATTGCCCGACCTTTCTCGTCAAGAAGAAGAAAAGGTGACTAGAACAATCATCGTAGAAAAAGACGCTGGCCATGAATTTGGCTTTACAGCTTATTTCGCCGATACTCCTAGTTACCGCTATACTGGAAGAACAAGATCAGAAGCCATTGGTGCCCTCATCGAACATTCTATGAGATCACTCAGTCTTGAAATTGAGTGGAGTGGTAATGTCGTAACGCAAGATTATCTCCGTAAACTCGAAGATGAGAGCTGGGACGATCCCGATTCATTCCGTGATTCAGGTAGCGTCCCTCTCGTTCCTTGATTTGCAAAACAAACCATTCGCCGCTAGTAGCATCTAGCGGCTTTTTTAATATTTGGAAGTCTCACTTCCAAATATTTATCAAATTAAAAAAGCGTAGTCCCAGGGACTACGCCTAGTTTCTATTGAACCAAGTTCTAACTGAATACGCCAATACCTCTCTTGCTAACTCTGTAACCACAACCAACCGGATAGTTTCCTGGCGCAAAACAAATCCATTTTACTAATTCTTCAGCTACCCAGCGATCCTGAGGAACAAGACTTTCGTTAATCTGCTCACCTGCTTTATACCATTCAGAAATCCATTTGTCTTGGTTATCGAGTGTTTTTTCCGTGATAATCTTCCTGATAGCAATATTCTTACCGACAAAAGGTATGTGAATATTGCCCTTAAGTTCAATTTCTTCAAATGGTCGAATATTAACTACAGTACCCTTTATTGTTCTAACTCGTCCCTTAACAACATATTCTATCTCAACCAATTCGCCTTTTAGAGCAAGAAGGTTTCCAGGTAATTCCGTCGTTGGCCAATGCATTTTCTTCAAAAGACGATTGATAACTACAGAACCATCAGCAGTCGCTAAACGAAATATTGTGAAAATTGGCAGTTCGCCTCGCCCCTCAAAAGAAATAGTCCAATCTTGCCATCTGCCTCCAAGGTTCAAAGATTGAATCGGCGCAACAAACCAATAAGGATCTGTTAGATATATTGATCCGTCAAACTGGCTAGCACTTACTCCCACACACTTTAAATAACTAGCAACATGATCTCCGATGGAACCTGTCAGCAATTCCTCCATATCAACGGTGTCGCTTGAATAAGCACCAACAAAGACCTTGACTCCTATTTGGCTCCTGAGTTGATCTAGTCTTTTTCTTTCGCTCCTGACTTGCCACCACGAAAGCTTCGGAATTTGTACTGTCATTTTCGCCCTCCTTTAGGGTTTCTTATTGAACGAAGTGAAATTTAGAAAACCTTAAGTCCTTCCGAAGCCCTGTCTGCCGACAGGCAGGCCGAAGGGCGAAGGAGGATACATATTTGAATAAGCGAACAGTTTATTTTATTAATGAACATTTTTAAAAGAACCACTTTTATCCTATCAAAAAACCGCCAAATGTCAAGCGTTAGGCAGCTTTTTTACTTTTCGCTTATATCATCCCATATCGCGAATTAATGAATCAATATATTTAAAGTCGCCATCACCTTCTAGTATTACATCGAAAATTTCTTTATATTTCTGTCTCAATTGATCTCCATCAAAATTCAGAAATCCAATTTTAATTAGAGTCTCGTAATTAAATCCCTCAATCATCGCGACGTCTTCCGCATTATCGCCTAGCAAAATCACATTTTTCCTGTCTTGTGTTTTTCGATATACATCGGGTATTTCTTTAAGCGCGGTTTCGTCTTTATTCATGCTGTGAATTACCGGTTCTTTTGTTCCAATCGCCACATCTTTTTCATTCCAGACAAATTGGTTTGTTATATAAATTATATTTTGATAATCTTTTCCTGCTTTTTTAAAAAACATCTGAATTGCATCCCCGCAACCAGAAGCCGACATCATAACTAAAGGAATATTTTTCTCATACAAAAAATCCAAAAAATCACCAACGCCTTCCCTAAATTTAAGATGCCCATTTTTAACAATATCTTCCAAATCTTTTTTTGACAGTCCCGAAGAAATCAATAATTCATTGTGTGTATTCCACCATTCAGTCATCGCTTTTTTCTTGTCTTCAAGCGAAATTGCTGGATCGATCTCGATTGGATGATATTTTTCAAAAAGCGCATTCGCTTTTTTTGCATAATCTTCGCTTAAATGATGACCATCGCGAAGCATTGAAATAATTGATGGTGTCTTTACACCATCAATGCATCCGTAAGTTAGAGTCCGATCAAAATCAGACAAAACATGCAAATTTTTATATCCCTGTTTTTTTATTATTTCTTTCAAGCTTTCGAGCTTTTTTTGATTGGAGATAATTATATTCATGAAATTTTTCTTACAAGATATTCCACTAACTATTATTTCTTAATCTCACGCTCAGAAATAATACTATCGCACAAGAAGCAAAGCTTAATCCTGATACAATTATAAAAAGCAAATCTGGTAAAATAAATAAGCTATACAAAAACGCAATCGCGCCTGTTATTGTCCATAAAACATATGACGAAATATTAGCGCTTTGTTTTTTGTGATGATACAAATCCCTAATCGTCGGTAAATATCCGATCACGCTAACAACGCCAACACCTGCATAGGCGATGATTAATAATTTTAATAATATTTCTTTCATATTTCTTGAAACACTTGACTTCAAATTACTAATATGCTATAATGATAATATCCACGAAGGAGGCAGAAATACAGAACGTTGTCGTTCTTGACGGTCACAGTACCTTCAAGGTAGTCGGCCCATTCATTTGTTACGATGATGCCAAGAAGTACCTGGAGAAGGAAGGATACCAAGAACAGGAGCCAGGAAACTTCAGGAGAACAATCCCTGGAGATGTCGACAACATCGTCGGCAATATCCGTCCGTTAGTGAATCCCAGCTAGTTCCAGTTCTCATCGCACCCGCCGCTAGTAACACCTAGCGGCTTTTTTTTAATATTTGGAAGTGAGACTTCCAAATATTTAATTGTTATTTTATTTCTAAAATTTTATTAATCTTCTCTGATCTGGTAGTTAAATCATCTCTTTCAATACCATCTTCGTGTGGTTTTCTCAAGGCTTCGTTAATTTTATCCAATTGCCTTCTTAGAAAAACGATTTCAACTGGACTTAATTCTCTTTGCTTTTCTTCTAGTTCAATCAGTAATTGATTCAATGCTTGTTCTTCTTCTAATTGTCTCTTTCGTTCAAAATCTTCTATTTGTCGTTCTACTGAACGATTCTCTTGTTGTTCCATATTTTTATAATTACTAATAAAATTTAGTTAAAATGAGAATGTTTTTTTATTCTTTCGTCAAAAAATGTGTTCATTTTTTATTCTTCCGTCAAAAAATGTGTCCATTTTTTATTCTTCAATCTCCGGTTTTCTTCTTTTATTTTTAATAAAACTTTGCGCTTTTTTCTCTTCAATTCTTCTTTCTTGTGATCCAGCTGTCGGCTTCGTCGGAATTCTTTCTTCTTGAATTACCAGTGCTTCCTGAATCAATTCATTTAATCTTTCATACGCAATTTCCCGATTTCGCGATTGCGATCGCTCTTTTTGCGCTGTTACAATCAGCTCCCCTGCTTTATTAATCCGATTTGCCAATACTTCCAAGATTCGCGCCTTTTCTTCATCGCTAAAAAAAGCTGATTGCATCACTTTCCAGCGTAACTCGATCCGCGTCGCTCTTTTATTCACATTCTGCCCGCCCGGTCCGCTTGAAAATCCTGCGCTTTCCCCAACTTCGCAAAAATAGTCGGTATTTTCTTTTTCCAAATTTTCTCGATTCATAAAAAATCATTGACAAATATAGATATTGTATTATAATGTAATTATTCACTAAAGGAGGCACTATGCTGAAATGCTCATGTGGATGGGAAGGAGTTAATCTCGTTCCATGTTTTGCAACCGACACAGCTCATTGCCCAAATTGTCATCGCATTTTCGAAGACATTCCCGCAAAAAGAGCTATTAGTCAGCCGCCAACATCACATGAACGAGAACGACAATTTGTTCATGATTCGTGCGCAATGTTCATTTTTGCTCAATCTCTAGAAAATTGTTTCGAAAACAGGCGATAGTATCCGCCATCTTGCCGCTATGATAGCATTCATAGCGGTCTTTTTTTTTATTCTTCTTTAATATTTTGTATTAGTCTTACAAAGTTAATCTTACGAAGTGAGACTTCGTAAACTTTGTAAATATTATTCTTCAGCTTCTGTCCAAATTTTTTTCCTAATTTCTTCCGCCAAAGTTTTAATATCTTCTCTCGCCTTTCTGACATCATTATTTATTTTTTGGATTTCTTCTTCTGTTAGCGGCTCTGCTAGTCTTTTTTCATACGCTACGTTTCTTTCCGGATCTTTGAGTTTTTCTGTTACTTCTTTTGGCGAATCTTCTTTTGTTATCCCAAAAATTTCATTGAATTCTTCATCTCTTAAAATTCTTCCTTCTTCTTGCATCAACTTCACCAATGCGATTGGATGAATACTATGCTCCTTTTTCGATTTCTCAATGCCTCCCAACCATTGCGCATCATTATGAAGATCAATTTGTCCTTCTTCGTGTCCAGGCGCCCTACCATAATCTTCTTCGCCTACAAAAAGACGGGCATTTTTACGCTCTAAGCCTCGCCTTAATTCTTCCGCTTCTTCAGGAATATATTGAAAAAGCGATGCCACATCTAATTCCGCCTTACCATCTGTGCCGTCTCTTAAGGCATCGCTCATGTCTCTTATTGTTGTCCCACGAAAAACAAATTCCGTTACAATTAAAGCTTTTTTTATTTTATCGGTATGCTCTCTAAAAAAACTAACCATTTCATAGTAATCTTCTTTGCCCCTTGAACTCCGTCCACCACAAACAAAAAATGTATTTAGCCGTTTTTCCGGATTCAATTCTTGGATAACTTTTCGCAAGACTAGAGTCGGAATTCTTCCTCCAACCTCATCGCTAATCAGTGTATCGTATTCTCCTGTTTCAATTTTTTCTTTTAATTGCGCAACCAAACTCGCTATCGCCGGTTCAAGCTCCTCAATAGTTTTAAAATTATATTCTGGTTTATTTTCCAGCAATTCTTGCTTGCTTGTTTCTTGATTCATATATTCATCATTAAAAATCCATTAGAAATTATAAATTGAAAATTGTTGATTTCTATACTCTAATGCTATCAAATTTTTCCTCCTCAATCAATAAAAAGAACGGAGCGTTAATCGCTCCGTCTATTTATTTGCTTTATATTTCTTATCTACTCTTTTTTCTATTTTTTGTAGCTATTTTGATAAGCAATAAACCTATGCCGATTACGAAACATACTAAGCCCCACGAAATTCGTTGTGTTTCAGAGTCCATACTAAAGAAATTTAACCAAAAAGCTACTGCAAGCAAAATACTTACCAATCCCATATGTACTAGAAAATCTCCAAAATTTACTGGTGAAGAATTTCTATTACTACCCTCATCTCTTTGCGGCGGTCCCCCATATCCCATGTTTCCTCCTTATCTTAAGAACTATTTGTATTATAAATGTATTATTATGCATTGTAAAGTCATTTCGCCATTTGCCTGCCTGTCGCCTGCCTGTCGGCAGGCAGGTTTAGCAAAGGATGGTCATTCTGACCCTGTACCGTATGGTGCAGGGGAAGAATCTTGTGTTTTTATTTGTTATTTGGATTTGATTTGAAATTTGATATTTGGGCTTTGAAATTCAATCATTAATTGATAATTGATAATTGAAAATGGAAAATTGATAATTATAATTTGACATTTTTTAGAAAAAGATTAGAATCATAGTAGTTCTTTAAGTGTCCTCCTTCGCTCCGGCTTGCCGGAGCTACGGAAGGACTTAAGGTTTCTAAGTCTCACTTCGCTCAACAAGAAAACCTAAAGGAGGAAACATGGCAAAAGGAGACGATGGTCCAGTAGCACCCGGAACCCCGCTTGAAAGAGCATATTCTCAGCTACGCTTAATGGAAATTAAAGAACGCGACCTCATGAATGTTACTGAAAGAATTATTGATCAATGTCGAAATTCTCCGGCATTTGGCCCTGTAAGCGAAAAAGTCTTTGTTCTTTTCGAGAGAGCCAAACAAATTGATCGCGCTACGACTGAAGACGAATTGTCAGCTGCCGTCGAAGGAATAGGAAAAATCTAGTTCAAGGAGGAAGCATGAAAAAGTGGCTCGTCATTATTCATGTTTACAAAAGAACTTACTCTACTATGAATCCGTCAGAAAATGTAACCTATGTCGCTTATTCTTGCGAATACGAAACTGAGGATATTGGGCCTATTAAGCTTAGTGAACTTAAAGCCATTAGCTGTGGAGTGGGCGAAATTGCTGTCGTTCACCAAATTATTCTCTTATCCTAAAATAGCTAAAACAAATCCCGCACTAACGCATAGCGCGGGATTTTTTAGTATTTGTTATCTTTCTGCCTAGCTTGCCTCAATATTTATAAACATATCTTTTTAAATTAACTTTCCGATTTTCTACAAAATGACATATTCCCATCCCGGTTGCCACGCTTTTATCTTTCTCCAGTCTTCCGCAAAAGCTTGTTCCCATGTTTTTTCTTTTACTAAAACATCTAAGGCAAGTTGCGGAGCTTTATGAGCAACTATCGCTACATTTTTATCATTATAATTTTCCTTCAAAAATTCTAAAAAATCAGCAATTCTATTTTTAACATCTTCGTAACTTTCGCCATCAGGAAATTTTTCGATTATATGTTTTTCTTGCATCGGCTCAACTATTACTGAGAGTTGAGAATTATATATTCCATAATTACATTCTCTTAATCTTTTATCAAGAATAATCGGCGCAATTCCCTCAAAGGTTAATTTTGCTGAATTAATAGCTCTTTTTAAATCAGAACAAAACACAGCGTCAAATTTCTTATCTTTTATTTTATCTTTAAGTTTGATAGATTGTTGAATGCCTAATTCAGATAATTCAACATCAGACCAACCGGATGAAATTTCTTTTTCGTTGTCTATTGTTGTTCCATGAACAAAATAAGTAATTTTAATCGCCATAATTATTTCAAAATTAATTTTAAGCTCATTAAGGCGATACTAACTAAAACAAATATTCTCAGCCACTTATCGCCAAGTTTAATGGCATATTTTGCGCCTAAGCTTGAGCCAATAAGCATTCCAGGGAAAAATGCAAGCAAATACAAAGGATTAAAAATTCCACTTGTAGCAAAAACAATAATTGCTCCAATATCCAAAAATATTCCCGGAATTTTATCAGTTCCTTTTAATTCTAAAATCGTCAGCCCAAAGAATAACATATAAACATATAAGAAAAATATCCCAGTTCCGGCCGAAAAAAATCCAGTCCAAATTGCCGTGAGTAAATAAAAGAAATATCCTAAGTATTCTCTTTTTTTTGATACATTCGCTCTTTCAACTCCAAGATTTTTCCTTATAAGCGATAGGGGAATAAACAAAAGAATAATTAGTCCAACGATTTTGTTTAAAAACTGATCGCTTGTAGCAACCAAGACATGGGCTCCAATCGTCGAACCGAGAAAAGCAATAATAGACAATGGTAAAACAAGTTTCCAGATAATTTTCTTTGCCTTCAGAAATTCACGCAATCCGCCAATGCGCCAACCTAACGTTCCGACCGCTTGTGTTGCTACCGCCAAATGAGGAGGAACGCCTAAAAGAAGCATCGCAGAAATTCCAATAAGCGAAGTCCCGCCCGAAACAAAATTCCCCACAAAACTTGCAACAAGTCCAACGAAAAATAATATTATTAAAAATGTTATCTGTCCCATAAAATTAAAAATTTACAGTCTTTTATATGTTTCTTTGTTTTTTAATCGAATGCTGTCGATAAAGACTTCCTTGTTTTTATAATGAAAAATGACCCTGAAACGGTCATGTCGCAAACGAAGAAAATCTGTCTTTTTTACTTTCTGAATATTCAAACTCTTCGTTTCTCCCCGTATTAACCTTTCAATAATCAATAGTAAACTTTCTCTGTCTTTTTTAATAATCTTCATTAATAATTTCTTTGTTTTATCCATAAGAAAAATTAAAGAGTTGTTTTTAAAACCTTTACTAAGTCCTTAGCTTTAATGCCTTTCCCCTTATTGTCTCTGATTGCATCAAAAACAGTGTATTCATCTTTTTTGCCTAAATCTTCCATGCGCAAAGGAGTGATCTCTAATTTATCTCCTTGCTCTTTAAGAATAAAGCGATTCGTAGAAAAATTGCGTCTCCAATGAACAGGAAGAGTTATTTGTCCTCTTATTGTCGCTTTTGCGATAGTAGTCATAAATTTGATTTATAATAAATAATACTTTCTTACATTCTTATTTTATTACTTTCTATATCCTTGTCAACACTACTATTAGTTTAGTTAAGTCTCATAATAATTTCTTTTTAAATTCGATAATAATTTCTCTTATTGGCAGAGCTAAATTATCTTGATTGAGCGCTTCTTCTATCGTGAAATATTCTAATCTCTGTCCTTCATATAATTCTATTTCACTCAAACTAGCTTTTGTTTCTGCCAAGAAAACAAAAATTTCTTTGCCGGTAATTATTTGTTCTTTGCCGCCATTTTTAATTATATGCATTACCACTTTTCTGCCTAGTTCTTTGATGTTATAAATCTTGATATTCGATTCTTCTTTAATCTCTCGTTCTAATGCTTCGATTGGTTTTTCTCCATCTTCAATGGCACCACCCAAAATTCCCCACATATTTGGATTTGGAATACTTGGTTTATTGTCTCTCAAAAAAAACAAATATTTACTAAGTTTTTTATTTTTTATAAATACCTTTGCGCCATTTTTAATATTCATATTTTTATATTTTACGGCGAAACAGCTTGATCAAAATCAATCAGATATAAACGAGGCATTCTTTTTAAGTCTGGTTTTCCATTTTCGTCTCTAAAAAAACGAAGGCAAAAATTGTAATCGTGATGGTCGTGTCCATGCTTAATTCCTCTTTTGTCTAAGACTTGGCGAATTTTATTTTTCTGCTCTTGTAGTTTGGGAGTAAATCTATCTAATTCCAAATCCCTCCTCCATTCTCCAAGACTAATATCTAATACACCACTAAATACATCTACTAAGCCATTTTCGTTTAACTTGTATGATTGGATCGGTTCTATTGGCACATAATCAAAACCCTGCTCTTGCCAAAAAGCGTAATCATTATACAATTCTTTCCAAGCCAAAAAAGCCTTTGGTTCTATTTGTCTTATAATCGTTTTTCCCATTAAATCTCCGCCTATAAGAATTGTCTCCGATCCAGTTTTTTCAAATGCTTGCCTTGAAAATTTCTTCTTATCAATATCTTTTTTTTCATATAAATGAGGCTTAATGATCTCATCAGCTAGTCCTTTTTCTGCTATTAAATCCAAAAAAGCATCCCTCTCTTTTTTGGGCATATATTTAATAATCTTTACGGCCATTTTTTGAATTTCAATGTTTTGATTGTTAAGACCACTCTTTATAAGATTTACTCTTTCCTCTGTGGGAAAAAGATGAGAATGTTCAGTAAACATTTTCCATGTTTCAATATCCGGACTCTCAAGTTCTTTTCTTAATCTAGTTACCGTCATTTCTGTGAGTAGAGCTAATTCTTCTCTTGGTGCGCGTGTTCTCATTTCCGCAGCAGCTTTGAATACTTTTATATCTGGACTTTCGAGATCTTTTTTTACTTTTTTTAAAACCAACCCTTCGAGATATTTTTTTTCTTCATCTGATACAGACCAAAATTTCCCCGTAACTATTATTCCGACTTCAGGATTTGGATGATTAAGAGCATCTTCGATGAAAATTACTCTTTTTCTTTCAGGCACCATATAGATTATATCTGCGACTACTTCTTGAACTTGAGAATCATGACTATTAAGTCCTTCTTTAATTTTTTGAGAAAACATTTGCCAAAGAGCCTCTCTCTCTTCTATTGGCACATGTTTTATTCCTTGAATAACAGCACCCCATATTTCAACATTTTGATTGTCAAGAGCTTCTTTAATTAATGATACCGCGTCTTGCTTTGGTACAAATTTAATCATTTCTACGGCTACCTTTTGCACTTCAATATTTTTATGACTTAATCCTTCTCTGACTAGAGCTGTTCTTTCTGCCAGCGGAACAAACCAAGTCATTGTCATCGCGGTTTTTTGAACTTTAATGTCTGGGTTTTCAAGACCTTCTTTAATTTTCTCAAGAGCTAGTTTTCCAAGAGATTCTTGTTCTTCTTCTGGCGCCTCAAAGATCATATTTCCGACTATCCTTTGCACTTCAATATCTGGACAACTAAACCCTTCTTTAATTAATAATACACGATCTGAATAAAGAATTTGACTAAAGATAATTGCCTCTGCACACAATTTCCGAGTTCGGGCATCTTCATTTTTTAACCCCTCTATTATTTTCTGTAAAAACATACCCCTTAAAGAAGCTTGTTCTTTTTCCGGCGCAAGCCAAATCATTTCTGAATAAACTCTTTGGACTCTAGGACTTAGATGATTAAGACCTTCTCTAATCAATTTACTGCGCTTTTCTTCGGGAATTGCTCTAATTTTATTATTTATTTCACACATTGATTTTTCTATTTTTTCTATTTCTGCTTCTTCTTCAATAGCCTTGTCTTCTTTTTGGCATTCGCGATACCTATTAAAAGAATGTTCGGTAATTGGATCTTGTCCCGAAATTTCATACATTTCTAATGGAATGTCTGTTTCAATTTTTTCAGCACTTCTTTTTTCTTTTTCCATATTTT
>JBAYJV010000002.1:0-360807 GCA_041664925.1 Minisyncoccota bacterium | reverse complement strand
TCAATGTTATGTACAATGACCATAATGATATGACCAATATCCTTCCCTACAAAAATGCTTGTATAATTACAGGGGAGACGCTCTAGGCGAGAATTTTGAAGATGGAAAATAGAATTTGGAATAAGACAAAAAGACAGTCAATCAAGCAATAAAACAACAATACAAATTTATGAATTTTATTAAATAAACCTAAAATTGAATTATGTTTAAAAAAGTTCTACATTTTATTCAGTACCATAACGCATTTATGTTGATCGTTGTTTTATTTGTCGGTGTTGGTAGCGCCGTCTTTGCAAATGAAGATATTAGGAACACAGTTGTCGGAGAAAGGGTGGTAAAATATGTTGGCATAGATAATAGCAAACTATTATCTATTGATATTGATAGTTATAATTTTGGAATGGAGATTCTTGATATTCAAAGCGATGAAACGAATTATTATGTCAGTTATCAATACAAGACCCTAGAAATTAAGAATGGTGTTTGGCAAGAGGTAAATAAAAACGACAGTATAAATATTCCTAAAAGTGGCTATTATAATGATCTGGGAGTTTATTTGGCAGGAGAATTAAGCGAAGTTGTTCAGGGCCAGATTAAATTTCTTAAAGAATCCCAAAACCAAGAAATAGCATCTGGACTAACCCAAAGAACAGAAGTAACAGAATATACAGGACTTATTGGAGCAGTTCTTGATATCAAGAATAGCGTCTTTCCAGGATACGAACCGATAGTTCGGGTGAGTCCAGTCGAAGAAGGAAATGAAATTAATGATTTATTAGCATCAATAGAAGAAACGAAAAACAAGGCAGATGAAATAATAGGAGATGTTAAAAGTGAAAATTTAACCAGTTATGACACTCAGACAGAAAATCAACAGCAGAATGTAGACAATAACCAACAACTCGTAGAGTCGGAACAAACAAGCAACAATCAAAATTCTTCTAATAACAATCAATTACCGAACTTTTCCGTTATAGTTGGATCTGGAAAAATTACAGAACAGTTTCAGGAGGGGATTGTTTATGAACCAAAACTAACTGAATATTCCAGAATCTTTATTACTTTTAGGACAGATTTAGGCGCGAGATCGTGGCATATTGGAGAAATTCATGTTATTTCTGGAGAAACGCCAGAAAATAATTACTTTGTAATTAAGCTCTCAAGCGTTGCAGACCAGGATTTGTTATTTGATTACTGGGTTATAGAATCTGCGTCCATCAATAATGAACCTGAACAAGAGAGCGTTGATTCGACTCCAGACCAGAATTCTCAAGATTCAACCAATAGCACAATTCAAGCTACTTCAACCGAAACAACAGAAAATATTAGCACAACAACGCCTGAAGAAAATATTGATAACCAAAATTTTATCAATAATGAAAGTGATGCAACAAGCACCTCAACTACTACATCAACTACCACAGAAAATAGCACAATCAGTACAAGTAGCAGTACAACTACTGAAAATGTTGATCAATCAAATCTAATTGACCAGGCAATAGAAGTATTAGAGAAAGGGGAACAAGAACAACAAATTATAGAAAACCTAAAACAAGAACTGCAATGACAGTCAAAAATAATTAATCTTAATAATTCATAAGGAATAATATGAGAAAAATGAGAGACATTATTAGTAAGCCGCCAAACAATACTAACAAGAAAGCATTAGAGAGTTTTTTTAATGATTATCCAAAAAAAGAAAGAGCACAGGGACAAAATCATTTTTTTATTAAAGATAAAGAAAAAGTTATTCCTGTCTTAAATAGAATACAAAGTTTCATTATGTTGTCTTTGATTTCCCTTGCTCCATTATGGTTCTTACCATGGGGCGTAGATAAAGTAGGTTTAGCAAAACAGCTTTTTATAACAGTTTTTGTGGGCTTTGGTTTTTTGGTGTGGTTCTATAAAAGCATCAGTAAGGGAAAAATTGTTTACAAAAGACACAGAATCAATACTGGTATTTTACTTTTATTATTAGCTATTTTACTGAGTACAATTTTTTCTTTTCACCCGGCAACAAGCTTTAATTTATCATCGGCCAACTTTGGAAATTTGTGGAATCTTGCAGTTTTGGCAGGACTATATTTTCTAATAGCAAATTATAAAGAGAAAAAGAAAAAAATAGATCTTGTAACGGTATTTTCGATTTCCTCTGGACTTGCTGTTTTTTATGCACTTTTAAAAATTATAGGGATTAACGTTTTAGGTGGTTTTACTAAAATTGTTGGGTTTAACACTATTGGGACAATGAATTCAGTAGCTATTTTAGCGGGACTGTTAGTAATTGTCTGTCTGAACCGAATAATAATTAATCAGAAAGACTCAATAGATAACAAATACTCTAAAAAAGAAAAAACATTATATATAGTAATTTTATCAATAAGTTCAATATTTTTGCTTTTACTTAACTTTTCCATTGTTTGGTATGGATTGATATTGGTAATGTTGTTTATGATTATTATCCGCATTAGGAGAGAAAAAGACATACAAGCAAAGAGCTTATCTTTGCCAATGGCTATTATAATAATTTCTTTAGTGTTTATACTCTGGGGAACCGTTGGCATGAAATTAGGATTAGAGCAACCACAGACCCATTTGAAAAATCTACCGACAGAAGTATTTCCAAGCCAGAGAATTTCTTTCAGTATTGCTAATCAAACACTAAATCAAGCACATGATTTAAAACAAACATTTTTTGGTGTTGGCTTGGGGAATTTTAATAAAACCTGGCTTTTGTACAAACCAGCTGATCTCAATCGAACCGATTTTTGGCAAGCAAGCTTTAGCCAAGGATCATCTTCTTTTACTACATGGACTACAGAAACAGGGTATTTTGGGGTTTTGATTATGGTAGTGTTTCTAGCGCTGATTTTAAAAGAGGTTATTAAATCTTCTGATACTGGAAAAGAAAAACAATTAGTTTTTATTGTAGCGAACCATAATGACAAAGGATATAATCCAGAGCTTATCGAAAAAACGCTAGTCATTATTTACTTAATAATTACTTGGTTTTTATATCCCCTTAACATTTCTCTCTATTTTGCACTCTTCTTTTTTGTGGCTTTGTTAGTAGCAAAAATAGGACAGAAGAAAGAAATAGACCTAAGTAAGCCTGTTAAGAAAATACTCATATTTAATTTTACTTCTATTGCATGTTGCTTAATTGTTGTTTTTGCAATTTACTTGGAATTTCAACACTACGTAGCTTCAGCTTATACAGCAATTGGAATAGAGCAAGAATATGTTAATACCAACGGCTTAACTCAAGAACAAGTAATTAAAGAAACACAAAGCAAATTAAATGCAAAAATTAATTTATTAGTGAAGGCGTACAATTTAGATAGATATAATGATGTGGCGCTAAGATTTATTTCTCAGTATTACCTTAGTAAGGTTAATTTATCGCTTCAAGAAAATAAAAATTCAGATGTTTCCGGTCTTGTACAGAACGCTCTCTTGTCTGCTAGAAAGGCGATCGAAGTTAATGATAAAGAATATTTAAATTATTTTAATCTAGCTCAAGTGTACGAAAACATTATTGCTCTTTCAGGGGATGCTTATAAATTGGCAATTGATACTTACAAGGAAGCTATGAAGTTTAATCATAATGACCCTTCGATTTATTTTGAAATGGCAAGATCCAATTTTTTTGAGGCAGTTAGAATGGCTAATTCAATAAGCGCAGCGAAAGATAATACTCAGAAAGAAAAACTTATTCAGCAACAAAATCAATTATTAAACGGAGCAATCTCAGGCTTGAATGAGGCGATAGCTATGAAAATTAATTATACTTCTGCTTACCAGCTTTTAGCGCAGATTTATGATATTCAAGGAAAGATAGATGAGACAATTACAAATGTGACAAATCTTGTCATTTTGAATCAGCAAGATGCTGGTATGTGGTTTCAACTAGGGCTTCTTTATTATAAAAAAGGCGATATTGATAAAGCAGAAACAGCATTTGGACAAGCAGTGATTCTCAAAGACGACTATTCGAACGCAAGATATTTTTTGGGATTAGTTTATTCAAAGAAAGATAAAAAAACCGAAGCAATTAATCAGTTTGAAAAAGTAGCCATACTAAATCCAAGTAATCAGGAAGTTCAAAAAATTATAGAAAACCTGAAAGCAGGTAATGATGCATTAATGGGCATTGTTCCGCCAGACGTAGCTCCAGAAGAAAGAACAGAAGTGCCGGTTAAGTAAATTTTTAATTAACCTAATTATTCTAATTAACCTAATCAATGATCAATGACGGAATATCAAAGAAGATATATGATCTTGAAGAGCGTACCGCTAAGCTTGGTGAAAATATTATTGAATTTGCCAAGAAAATTCCTCAAAATCCCATTGCTAATCCGCTAATAAATCAACTAATTAGATCAGGAACTAGTGTTGGTAGTAATTATTGTGAAGCAGATGACGCTGAATCGGGAAAAGATTTTAGACACAAGATAGGGATTTGTAAAAAAGAGGCAAGAGAAACAAAACATTGGTTAAGAATAATTGCAATAGCTTGTCCAGAGCTTCGAAAAGAAACAGTTGGTCTTTGGCAAGAGGCAAAAGAGCTCAATCTGATTTTCAATGCGATTATTAGGTCGAAGAAACAAAAGTAAATTTCTAATTAACCTAATTATTTTAATTGACCTAACTGAATTGGGGCTTGGGATTTGATTAGAATAATTAAAGCAATTAGAATAATTAGGAATTTTTACCAAGGACGCTTGCTTAAATGCAAGTTTTTTCATATATTAAGTATATGATTAAAATCAGAGAAAATGTGCCATTGGCACAATATACATACTATAAAATCGGCGGTAAAGCAGAATATTTTTGTGAAGTCAAAGATGGAAAAGATATTATTGAAGCATTGCAATTTTCAAATGAAAAAAAATTGCCATTTTTTGTTTTGGGTGGAGGAGCAAATGTCTTAATTAGCGATAGTGGTTTTAACGGGTTGGTGATTAGAATAAAAAACACAGGAAATGATATTGAAATAATAAATTCGAAATCCGAAATTCGAAATACGAAACAAATTCAAAATTCTAAATTCGAAATTCAAAATTCTGAACATATAAGGGTAAACGCGGGAACAAAATTATCTGATTTAGTAAATTTTTCTCTTAAGAATGGTCTGTCTGGCTTGGAATGGGCGGCAGGAATACCGGGAACAGTCGGAGGAGCAGTACGTGGCAATGCCGGTGCATTTAATGGCGAGATGGGTAATGTTGTCGAGTCAATTGTTGCCGTGTGTCATTCTGAGGCGAAGCCGAAGAATCTGATTAAAGAAGAGATCCTTCACTGCGTTCAGGATGACAAAGAAGAAAACATGACTCAGGTGAAAAGCGACAATTCAGGATATAAAATTAAAACTTTTAGTAACAAGCAATGTGCTTTTGGTTACAGAACAAGTGTTATTAAGGAGCAGGGAGGGGTAATTTTAAGCGTAACTTTGAAATTCAAGAAGATTACGAATAAAGATTTAATATTTAAGAATCAAGAAGAGGCAAAAAATCATATCAAATATAGAAAAGAGCACCATCCGCTTAAATATCCGAGCTGTGGGTCGGTTTTCAAAAATGTGGACATAGGGAAGATAAGGGAAATAGGGGATATAAGGGGTAAGGGGGACATTATTCCGGCAGGATTATTGATTGCAAAAGCCGGTCTTGCTGGAAAAAGAATAGGCGATGCGCAGATTTCTGAAAAACACTCTAATTTCATTATAAATTTGAGAAATGCAACAGCCGAAGATGTTTATAAATTAATTCAGTTTTGCCAAAAAGAGGTATATAAAAAATTTGGAGTAAAGCTAGGGCCAGAAGTGGAATTTGTTGGATTCAAAAAATTAAAAATGTAAAGTGAAAAGTTAAAAATGATAGTAATTGCCGCAAAAAATGCTTTTCTAAAAAATAGAACAGGGATAGAAGAATATACCTTTCAATTAGTTAATAACCTAAGAAAGATAGAGAAGAAAGAAGAAATTTTTATTTATACAAACAAAATAGAAGAAAAAGTGGATTTTCCGCTAAATTTTCACCTTAAAATTATTCACTTTCCTATTCTATGGACTCAAATTGGATTATCACTACAAATGATTAAATGGCGATTAACGACTTTGTCCGTCCGTAGTCTTTGGCGAAGGAGGATTAACGATTCACGGTTTACGACGAAATTATTTATTCCTGCGCATGTTATTCCGCTAATTCATCCAAAACATACCATAGTTACGATACATGGCCTTGAATATGAATATTTTCCACAGTACTATTCTTGGTTTTCAAGAAAGTATCTAAGGTTGTCAACGCGTTATGCGACGAAACACGCCTTCAAAATTATTACAGTTAGCGAGAACACAAAACAAGATTTAATAAAACTATATAAATGCCCAAGCGAGAAGATTGAAGTAATCTGGCATGGAGTCGTTCAAATTAAAAGTGAAAAATTAAAAGTTAAAAGTCAAAGTGCAAAATTTAAAATTAATAAACCGTATTTCTTATACTTAGGTCGAATAGAGTTAAAGAAGAATGTTGTAGGTATCGTTGGTGCATTTAAGAAATTCAAGATTCAAGAATCGCAAATCGTTAATCGCAAATCGTTAATCGCGAATCGCAATAAGCCACAGAACATAAGCTATAAGCTAATTTTGGCGGGAGGAAGAGGGTACGGTTACCAAAATATCAAATATCAAATATCAAATATCAAAAAGAATGTCCGGAAGGATATTATTTTTACAGACCATGTGAGTGGCGATGAAAAATGGCAATTATTACGAAATGCTGAAGCTTTAGTTTTTCCATCATTTTACGAAGGATTTGGGTTGCCAATATTGGAGGCACAGTCAGTCGGTATACCAGTGATAACAAGTAAAAGATCAAGCATGGAGGAGATAACGACACTAAATCGTGAATCGTTAACCCCTTGCCTACCGGCAGGCATGGTTAATCGTGAATCACAGAAGGCACAAAGTGCGTTATTGGTGGATCCGAATAAGCCAGGAGAGATCGCAGATGCGATGAGAGAAATTGTTAATGATTCTAAATTAAGAGATGAGTTAATTCGGTTAGGATATGAGAATGCGAAGAGATTTAGCTGGAAAAAAACGGCGAGGAAAACGCTAGATGTCTTAAATTTTTAATTTGAAATTTTAAATTTTTATTCTTCCGTCAAAAATCGTAGATTTTTATTCAATTTGTAGTTAATTAATTTTTTAATTAAAAATTATTACAAATGAAGGTAGCTTTGGCTCATGATTTTTTAATAAAATGGGGAGGAGCAGAAAAAGTTCTTTTTGATTTACATGAGATTTTTCCCGAAGCACCGATTTATACACTATTTTATAATAAAAAGTTTACTGATGAATATTTTCCCAATACCAAGATTGAAATTTCGCATCTTCAGAGAAAGTATAGGCTACTAAAAAGAAATTATCGCTGGCTTTTGCCATGGATGCCGATGGCAGTGGAGGCGCTTGATTTTTCTGATTATGATCTGGTAGTTTCTTCAAGTTCAGCTTTTTTGAAAGGAATTATTGTTCCAACAAAAAATAAACATATTTGCTATATGCATACGCCAACTCGTTGGGCTTGGCAGGATTACTTCTCTCAAAAGAGGAATTTTTTTAAGCGTTTATATGCTCATTTTTATAGAATTTGGGATTTTGATGCAGCGCAAAGGCCAGACATAATAATAGCCAACTCAGAATATACAGCACGGAGAATTAAAAAGTATTATAAGGGGGAAGCGGAAGTGGTGTATCCGGGAGTGGAATTGGAAAATATTAAACACCAAGTTACAAATAAATACGAAATACGAAATACGAAATACGAAACAATACCTAAATCTAAATATTCTAAATTCAAAACTGAAAATATATATCAAATACCATACAAAAAATACTTCATTGTAGTCAGTCGGTTAAGTGCTTATAAGAAGATTGATTTAATCATAGAGGCATTTAAAGATCTGTCATTTAATTTAGTGATTGTTGGCGATGGGGCGGAACAACATAAGTTAAAAATTAAAAGTGAAAAATTAAAAATTAATGATAGAGTATTTTTTACAGGCTTTATAAAAGATAAGGCAATAATAGCGAGATTAGTTGAAAATAGCATAGCCCTGATTCATTTGACTGAAGAAGATTTTGGAATCTGTATGGCAGAAGCGCTAGCATTGGGGAAACCAGTGATTGGATTTAAAAAGGGAGGAGCGAGGGAAATTATAAAAAGAGGACATAATGGTGAATTGATAGACGGAAAAAATAATGAGGAAATTATAAATAACCTGAAAAATGCAGTAAAAAAGCTGGCATTAAATAAAAAAAAGTATATTATTAACATAACAAAGCAGAATAAAGGGATGTTTTTGAAGAAAAACTTCATTAAAGAAATTCTTAATCTCGTAAAAGCAACGGTTAATACTTGATTAAATTCTGAAACTCCTTTTTTATTTTATGGAAAAACTATATGATTTTATAAAGAAAAGCATTGACCAGGAAAGACTTTCTCATAGCTATCTTTTTATTTCGCAGGACGTCTTGTTAATTCATAATTCACTAGACAAGATAAGCGCTCTTATGATGGGCGTTGATAATGAAGAATTCTTAAATAGAGCGATTTTTTCAGAAAGAATAATTGTGGGAGATATGATTGACCAAGTGATTGAGCGAAAGGAAATAAAGAAAATTTTAGACTTTTCTAATTTAAAACCCATTTTTAGTAAACGCAGATTAGTTGTTATTAAAAACGTTCATTTATTGACCTTGTCAGCAGCCAATAATTTGCTTAAAATTATTGAAGAACCGCCAGCTCATGTTATTTTTTTTCTAATTACAGATCGTCCAGATCTTTTAATTAAAACGATTATCTCTCGCTGTACAATTATCAAGAACCAAAGGGGATATTTAAGTAATAACAAATTATTGTACAACAACGAAACATTTCACGATCTTCACAGATCTAGTCTTAATAAAAGGTTTTTACTGGCAGAACAACTAAGTAAAGAGGAAGGAAATAAAATAAAAAGTTTTTTAAATGAGTGGCTTTCATATCTCATCAATAGCTTAGTGAATGGAACAAAAAACACTAAACAAAAAAATGACATAAAGTTAATAGAAGAGATTAGAAGGGCAAAAAGAAGAATAGAAACCACTTATATTAACCCACGCTTGATGCTTGAGAGATTATTTATTAAAATTGATAATTCTAGTAATTAATTTGTATTACTATACTTATGGAGAAACATTTTGACACCTTGACCCAGGAATTCAAAAAAACCATAGAGCATCTTAAGATTGAGTTAGCTAAGGTTCACACAGGAAGGGCAAGCGCAGGACTAATAGAAGACCTTAGTGTTGATTATTATGGCGCTCGTATGCCCCTTAAATCTCTAGCGTCAATTACCGTTACAGCTCCCAAAGAAATAAAAGTAGAGGTGTGGGACCAAAATGCCATTAAGTCAGTTTCTGATACTCTCACAAAGGCCTCTTTAGGTTCTTTGCCTCAAGTAGAGGGGCGGGTTATTAGAATCAATTTGCCAGCGATGACTGGAGAAACTAGAGAAAAGATGATTAAGGCTGTTCATGATCTGATGGAAAAATCGAAAGTTTCACTAAGACAAAGCAGGGAAAAAACATGGGATGATATTCAAAAACTAGAAAGAGACGGAGAAATTAGAGAAGATGATAAATTTCGACTCAGAGACAGGATTCAGGAATTAATAGATGATTATGGTAAAAAAATAGAGGAGATTGGAAAGGGGAAAGAAGAAGAACTCAAAACCTAGCGGTAAATAATAAAAATACTATGAATGTAGTTTTAGTTATTGTTTTATTAAGTCTATTGATATTAGTCCATGAAATGGGTCATTTTTTTAGTGCAAAAAAAGTCGGAATCAGAGTTGATGAATTTGGAATTGGTTATCCACCAAGGTTGGTCGGCGTTTATAAAGGGAAAGATAAAAAATGGAGACTAATCGGTTTTTGGCAAAAGAAAAAAGAAATCGAAGGATTATATACGGTTTATTCTATTAACCTTATTCCCTTTGGGGGATTTGTAAAAATTTTTGGAGAGAATAGGGATATTAATAAAAAAACAAAAATTAATAAAAAATCTTTTGAGGCCCAAGGTGCAATAAAAAGATCGTTGGTAGTATTAAGTGGCGTATTTGCCAATCTTTTGTTTGCCATCTTGCTACTGAGTATTATGTTTTCTATCGGAGCTCCAGTGGTGATGGATGAAGGCCAAAAGGTTGTCGCTAGAAATGAAGGGGTTGTTATTTCCGAAGTGTTAAAAGGATCACCAGCCGAGAGTGTTGGTCTTCAAATGGGAGATAAAATATCAAAAATAAAGACTAAAGACGAGAGTATAGAAATAAAAGAAGTTGAGCAAGTACAAAAAACAATAGAAGACCATAGAGGAGAAAATGTTATAATAACTATTATTAGAAATAATAATTATCTTGACATTGTAATTACTCCTCGCACTGAATATCCCGAAGGAGAAGGGCCAACTGGAGTTACTTTATTCAAGACAGGTATTGTTAGTTATCCTTGGTACGAAGCTATTTGGAAGAGCATTGTTTATTCATTTAAATTACTAGGAATGATGGCAATTGGTTTTTTTACGATTATTAAGGACATTATCTTAGAAGGTAGAGTCACAACACAGGTTGTTGGTCCTGTGGGTATTTTCAAACTTACCAGCCAGGCAGCTCATCTTGGCATAGTTTATTTGTTGCATTTCGGGGCTATTATTTCTCTTAACCTTATGATTCTCAATGCGTTTCCTTTTCCCGCCCTAGACGGTGGAAAATTTCTTTTTATTATTATTGAGAAAATTAAAGGTTCTCCAATTAATGCTAAAACCGAAAGAATTGCTAATTCTATTGGTTTTTCACTATTGATTTTACTAATGATAGTGATCACAGCGAAGGATATTGCAAAACTTTTTTAATGTTTTTGTTTTTTTTAATCATGTTACAATCAAAACTTTTCTACAAGACAACAAAAGATTCTAGTAAAACAGAAGATAGCTACGGAACTAGATTGTTGTTGCAAGGCGATTACATTGAACGTTTGGCCTCGGGAATTTACAGTTTTTTGCCACTTGGTTGGCGCGTTATAAAGAAAATAACAGAAATTATCAGAAAAGAAATGGAGGCAATAGATGCACAAGAAGTTCTTTTGCCGTCATTACAACCAAAAAGCATATGGGAAGAATCTGGCAGGTGGAATACAATGGAGCCGCCACTGTTTAAGATAAAAGATCAACATGATAAAGAATTTGCCTTAGGGCCAACTCACGAAGAAGTTATTACGGGACTTGCAAAAGGCCGTATCCGTTCTTATAGAGATCTTCCCGTTGCTTTATTTCAGATTCAAACAAAATTTCGCAATGAAGTCAGGTCAACCGGAGGACTCCTCAGGACAAGGGAATTCAGTATGAAAGATCTCTACAGCTTTCATTCAGAAGAAAAAGACTTAAAAGTTTATTATAAAAAAGTTGCAAATGCTTATAGAAATATTTTTAAGACGCTTGATCTAAATGTGCTAATGATTGATGCAGTATCTGGAAGTATTGGCGGGGAAACGTCTCATGAATTTATGGTTCCATCAACCCAAGGGGAAGATAAAGTCTATTATTGTGAGAAATGCGAAATTGGTTTTAGTGAGGAATATTTGAAAGCAAAAAAACAGACGGGCGAGCCGCTAGAATGTGAAAAATGTCACAGTATTTTAGAAATAAAATCGTGCATAGAGTGTGGTCATATTTTTAATTTAGGAAATAAATATTCAACAAGTATGGGTCTAGAATTTCTTGATAATTCAGGCAAGAAAAATTTTGTTTTAATGGGATGCTATGGTATTGGGATAGGCAGGCTTTTGTCTACCGTAGCAGAGGTTCATTGTAGCGAACATGGAATTGTTTGGCCAAAATCTATTGCGCCGTTTCAAATTCATATAATTAATCTAAATCTTAAGGACGATGAGTCAAAGAAAAAAATAGAACAGCTCTATCAAGACATCAAGAATATAGAGATAAACACTCTTTATGATGAAAGACAAGAGATAAGCGCAGGAGAAAAACTTATTGAAGCAGACTTAATAGGTTCACCAATTAAAATTATATGTAGCGAAAAAACAATTAAAGATCAGAAGGTTGAAATAAGAACAAAAAACGATAAAGTTGAACTAGTAGATATTGGAAAAGCAGAAAATTATATTAAAAACATTCTATGATCTTAGTAAATGGCAATAAAATAGCCGATGAAATTGCACAAGACATAAAAAAGCAAAACATTCATCACTCAGTAAAGTTGGCCGTAATCCAAGTTGGCGACGATAAAATAAGCACTCTTTTTATTAATAAAAAGAAAAAAATTGCCCAGGACTTAGGAATTGATTTCGAACTTTTTTGTTTTAATAGAGACGCTTCTAATAGGAATTTGCGTCGTTCTATTCAAGAAATTGCCAAAAACAGTCATTGTCATGGAATTCTTGTCCAACTTCCCTTGCCCAAGCAATTGAATACACAATATATTCTTGACACAGTTCCTCCCGAGAAAGATGTCGATGTTTTGTCTTCTAGGTTATTAGGGAAATTCTATACAGGGAAAAGCTCTATTTATCCTCCTGTTGTTAGTGCTATATTGAATATTTTTGATCAATATGATATAAAGATTGCAACCAAAATAGTGGTTGTGGTTGGGGGGGGAAGATTGGTGGGAAAACCGTTGACAATAGCGTTAATGAAAGAAAAAGCAACAGTTATTAGTCTTAATTCTTCTACAAAATCTATTAAGGATTTTATTGCGCTAGGAGATATTGTGATATCTGCTGCCGGAAAACCGAATATAATCACTAGTGATATGTTAAAAAAGGGAGCAATTGTTATAGATGCTGGACTCAGCGTAGAAAAGTTGTCGTCAGGGAAACATCTTTTTAAAGGAGACGTAGCTTTCGGTAAAGATCTTAATAAAAAGATTAGCTTGTTTGTGCCTGCTGTAGGCGGAATCGGTCCCATTACCGTTGTTATGGTAATGAAAAATTTGTTTAAATTAGCTAATAGCTAATAGCTAGTTTTTTAATGTATGCAATATTATGATTAAATATTTTACACAAGAAGGACATCACAAACTTAAAGAGGAATTGAAAATATACCTTGAAAGAAGATCCCAAATAGCCAGAAGGATTGAAGAGGCAAAGGCACTTGGAGATCTTTCTGAAAACGCAGATTATATAAAATCAAAAGAGGAGCAAGCTTTTAATGAAGGAAAAATCAGAGAAATTGAAAACATGTTAACATCAGCAGAATTAATAAAAGAAAATGGCGATAATTGTGTAATTGGAATGAATTCTTCTGTGAAATTTAAAGATAAAGAAGGCAAGATTTATGAATATAAAATTGTCGGATCAGGTGAGTCAGATCCATTGTCGGGACGAATTTCTTATGAGACGCCACTTGGAAAACAATTTCTTGGCAAAAAAGTAGGAGATGCAATTGAAGTGAATATTCCTTCTGGAAAAAAGGTTTATAAAATTATGGAGATTAATTAAAAAGGAAAAAGACTTATAAAAATTAAAGAAATTAATTAAACATGCCTATTAACGAAATACGAAAAATTCGCATAAATAAGCTAAATATCTTGAGAAAAAGTAATATTGATCCATATCCCATAAAGAGCGAAAGAGGGTATGTCTTGGATCAAGTTATTAAAGAATCAGAAAATTTTCTAAAAAATAAACAAAATGTTATTGTTGCAGGAAGAATTGTAAATATTAGGGGTCATGGAGGATCAAGCTTCTTGAGCATAGAAGATGAATCGAATAAACTTCAGTTATTTTTCAGAAAGGATGTTCTAGGAGAAAAAGAGTTCGATCTATTCGAAGAAACTCTTGATATTGGCGATTTTATAGAAACAGAAGGATCTCTTTTTCTAACAAAAACGGGCGAAATTACTCTTGAGGCAAAAAAATGGAGAATTTTATCAAAAAGCATAAGACCATTGCCGGATAAATGGCACGGACTAAAAAATGAAGAATTGAAATTGAGGAAGCGTTACTTAGAATTGATAGAAAATAAAGAATTTAAAAAAAGAATTGAGTTTCGCTCTAAATTAATCAGTCTTTTGCGTGATTTTATGAGAAGCGAGGGTTTTACGGAAGTTGAAACACCGATTCTGCAAAATCAGGCCGGAGGAGCTTTAGCGAAACCATTTGAGACAAAATTAAATGCCCTTAATATAAGTCTTTATTTAAGAATTGCGCCGGAATTGCACTTAAAACGTTTAATTATCGGAGGATTTGAAAAAATTTTTGAACTAGGAAAAAGTTTTCGCAATGAAGGAATAGATCATTCTCATAATCCAGAATTTACCAGTATGGAATTTTATTGGGCTTACCGTGATCATGAACAAATCATGGAATTCACTGAAAAAATGTTTAGGAAAATTTTTAATGATCTTCCTGGGTGCAACAAGCTAAATTTTAGCCACTTTTTTGAGAAAAGCCTACCTAGGCTAGAATATAAAAAAATTATTAAAGATTTTACAGGTATTGATAGTGATTTAGTGACGAAAATGGAGGCAGAAAATTATTTAAGAAACAAGGGATTTAAAGATATTAAAGAGGGAGATAAATGGACAACAATAGACGAAGTTTATAAAAAAGTATGTCTTCCGCAGATTGATTATCCATTTTTTCTCGTCAATCACCCTATCGACCTTTCTCCGTTGGCCAAGGAAAATAATAATGACAAAACAAAAAATACAGCAGCTCGTTTTCAATTAATTATTAATAGAATGGAGATAGTCAATGCCTATGCAGAACTTAACGATCCTCTTGATCAAAAAGATCGTTTTACTGCCCAACAAGAAAGAATTAAAGAAGGCGAGCAGGAGGCACATCCATGTGACAATGATTTCATCGAGGCGTTGGAGTATGGCATGCCGCCAACGGCGGGATGGGGGATGGGCATAGATAGATTAATGATGCTTCTTACTAATGTTGACAGCATAAAAGAAGTTATAACTTTTCCACTAATTAGGCCCAAGGTGGTTAAAAAAAATTAAAAACATGCTTGATGTAAATTTTATAAGAGAAAATAAAAAAATAGTAGCTGATAATCTAAAAAAAAGAAAGGCCAGTATTGATCTTGAAAATTTTTTGCTTCTTGATAATGATCGCAGAGAACTTATTTTAGAAATAGAAGAATTGAGAAAACAAAAAAATGAAATTTCTAGTAAAGGATCTAACGCTATTGATATAGAAAAAGCAAAAGAAGTAAAACAAAAATTAAACGATCTCGAGCCCAAGTTAAAAAATATTGAGCAAGAATTACAAAAACAACTTCTTTTATTTCCCAATATTTCTGATCCAGAGGTACCAGAAGGGGAGAGTGAAGCCGAAAATAAAGTAATTCGCGAATGGGGGAGTCCAAGAAAATTCGATTTTCCAATCAAGGACCACGCAGAAATAGGAAGAAAATTAGATATTATCGATATTGAAAGAGGAGTAAAAATTTCTGGATCTGGTTTTTACTATCTCAAGAATGAAGGAGCATTACTAGAAATGGCTCTGGTTAATTTTGCAATTAATAAACTCAGGGATAAAGGATTTACTTTTCTAATTACTCCAGACTTGGTTAAAGAAAGATCGATGATAGGTACTGGTTTTTTTCCTACAGAAGAGAACGAGGTATATAAAATGGACAAGGATGATTTATATCTAGTTGGAACATCTGAAGTCGCTCTAGTATCATATCATAGCGATGAAATTTTAGAAGAGGGGAAATTGCCACTATTTTATACTGGTTTTTCTTCATGTTTTAGGCGAGAAGCAGGTTCTTATGGAAAAGACTCAAAAGGACTGTTTCGCGTTCATCAATTTAATAAGGTTGAAATGGTGGTTTTGTCGAAACCAGAGCAATCAGAAGAAATTCATCAGAAACTAGTTAAAATAAGCGAAGAAATTCTTCAAGAACTAAAATTACCTTATCAAGTAGTAATTAATTGCTTAGGCGATTTGGGGGCGCCAAATAAAAAAAGGTACGACATTAATACATGGATGCCATCATGGAATAACTATCGAGAAACTCATTCCGCTTCAAATGATGGTGATTTTCAATCAAGGCGTTTAAATATTCGCTATCGCAATAACAAAGGAGAGGTTATTTTTTGTCACACATTAAATAATACAGCTGTGGCAAGTCCAAGACTCTTGGTGGCGCTAATAGAAAATTACCAAAATCAAGATGGGTCAATTACTGTTCCAGAAGGACTTTATCCTTATGTAAGCTTTAAAGAAATCAGGAATCATGCCGAAGAAGAAATCAAGAAAATCTCAAGAAAAAAATAACATTGGTGTTTATAGTCTAAAAAAAGACAAAAACAGACCTTGTCGAGATGATTGTTATTTATTTTCGGTTATCATATTAATAATTTTAACTGGGTTTTTGTTGTCTTTGGAAACAAGAATAATATCGGAAAAACTGCTTGAATGGTCTACGATCAAATCATTGGCAAATATCTCTGAAACAATAGAAATTAAGAATTCTATTAATGATCGTATTGACGGGGCGGTATTTCGTGAAAAAAACTTTCTTGGTCAACAGAATTATCACGAAAAGAATTGGGAAATTAATGATTTTTCCTCAAATTCTTCATCTGTACTTGTTTACGACCTATCAAATAATCAGGTTCTATTTGAGAAGAATCCGTCTCAAAAACTACCAATAGCAAGCATAACAAAACTAATGAGTATATTGATCATTGAGGAAAAAAAGAAAGACAAAGATCAGTGGCTAGAATTCATAGATACAGATATCAATATCGAGGGGAAGAAGAATATGTTCTTGGTCGGTGAGGAGTTTAAACTTGACGATCTTGAATCAGCTGCTTTAATTTCTTCTAGTAATGAAGCGATATCTCTTCTTTCAAGATTCTTTGAAAAAGAAATAAATGATAGTTTTGTCGACACTATGAATGAAAAAGCTGAGCAGATAGGTCTTAAAAATACCAATTTTTCTAATCCAGTCGGCTTTGATGGGAATAATCTATCAACAGCCTATGACGTATTTGCGCTTGCTAAATATATTCTTGAATATTATCCGCGCATATTTGACATTTCCAGATTATCAGAAAAGACCGTATCTTCACGAGCAGGAAGAAGCGTCATTCTCAAAAATACTAATTTTATTTTGCTCCAAGAATTTTCTGCTATTTTCGGGAGTAAAACAGGTAATACAGATATGGCTCAGGGCTGTATGATTTTAGGGGATAAAATTAAAAAAGACAATTTGATCTTTATCCTATTGGGCTCGAAAAACAGAACACAGGAAATGAAAAATCTCATTAAATGGACGGAAACTGCTTATAATTTTTAGAATAAATTTTTAAAACAAGAAAATGGATTCATTAACTTTTGATGTTGTAAGGTTAATTATAACCGTAGTATCAAGCTTTCTTCTGGCTTTGTTTTTTACGCCACTTCTCACCAAACTACTAGAGCGTTATGGACTCGTTAAGTACGTGGAGAGAGAGAATGTTCCAATATTTACAAAACTTCACAAGAAGAAAGAAGGAACACCAACTATGGGAGGAATTCTTGTTTGGGGAACGGTTTTATTAACCATTATTTTATTTGAAATTATCGGAAAATTGGGAAAAGGAACTTATTTGGAAAATTTAAGTTTTCTTTCGCGCCAGGAAACATTTCTTCCTCTTGGAGCCATGTTAGTTGCTGCATTACTTGGTTTAGTGGATGATATTTTTGGTATTCTTAGGATAGGCGTTAGAAAATCGGGATTAAGGGTTAGGGAAAAAATAATACTATACACTATCGTGGCTGGATTTTGCGCATGGTGGTTTTATTTTAAACTAGACTGGGATTTGATTAAAATACCATTTGTGGGAAGTTTTTATATTGGATTGTGGTATATCCCAGTTTTTATTTTTATCATTGTAGCAACAGCTTTCTCAACAAATGAAACAGATGGACTGGATGGCTTAGCAGGCGGCGTTCTAATAGTTGCTTTTACAGCGCTTGGAATTATTGCTTTCACTCAAAATAAAATAGACTTAGCTGCTTTTTGCGGAGCCATTACTGGATCTTTATTGGCTTTTCTTTGGTACAATATCTATCCTGCAAAATTTTTTTTAGGAGATACTGGCTCTATGGGATTAGGGGTGACGCTGGGTATTATAGCGATGCTTACTAATACAGCTCTTTTATTACCGTTCATTGGATTTGTTCTCGTATTTGAATCAGTTTCTGTTATATTGCAAACTGGTAGCAAGAAAATCTTCGGGCGGAAAATTTTTATTTCCACTCCAATTCATCATCATTTTGAAGCTCGTGGATGGCATGAATCGAAAGTAACAATGAGATTTTGGATTATTGCTGGAGTTACAGCTTCGATCGGACTCATAATTTATTTGTTGACCTGAAAACAAATAGATTACGCATCTTTAATTTATTTGTTGACCTGAAAACAAATAGATTGCGCATCTTTAGTTTATTTATTAACCTGAAAAGAAATAAATCACAATTATGTTTGGTATTTTTGATTCTGGAGTAGGAGGGTTAAGCGTCTATCGCCTGTTAGAAGAAGTATTTCCCAAAGCAGGCTTTATTTATTTGGGAGACACAGCGCACTTTCCTTATGGAGAAAAAAGCGAAGATGCTATTAAAAATTTCTCTCTTAAAAATGCTGATTTTTTAATTTCGCACGGAGCAAATATTATTATTATAGCATGTCATACAGCATCAGCCTTAGCATCAAAAACGCTTGAAAGACAATTTAATAAAAAAGGAATAAAGATATATAATGTTATCACTCCAACTATTGAAGAAATATCCCATAATCACATTAAGCGACTTGGTGTTATCGGTACTAGGGGCATGATTCAATCAGGAACATACGCAAAAAGACTAGAAGGAAAAGGCATTGAAGTTATTGGTCAAGCCTGTCCCTTATTGGTATCTTTAATAGAAGAGGGTTGGACTGATAGGCCTGAAACATTTTCTATCACAAAACATTATTTAGAACCATTAAAAGAAAAGGAAATAGACGCACTAGTATTATCTTGTACTCACTATAGTCTCATCAGACCAATGATTGAGAAGATCATAGGGTCAGCAGACATAAAAGTTATCGATCCTGCGAAAGTATTAATTAAGTTATTAAAACAAGAAATAATAAATAAGAAGATAATTATTGATAGTAATAATAAAACGAAAGAATTCTGGGTTACCGATTTTCCTACCAAATTTCAGGCGCTTAGTAGGGTTTTTCTCAAGTCTGAGGTTAATGTTAAGATGGTGAATCTAGGATTATGATTAAAAAATTTAAAAATCTCAAAGTTACAGTTATGGGATTAGGTATTCACGGTGGAGGGCTTGGGGCCGTAAAATATCTTCTTCGAGAAGGAGCAAAAGTAACAATTACAGATCTTAAAACATCTACACAGTTAAAATCAGTTTTGCAAAAGATTAAAAATACGAAGAACGTACATTTTGTACTAGGACAGCATCGCCTAGATGATTTTATTGGAGCGGATTTAGTCTTAAAAAACCCAGCCATAGATCCCAATTCTAGATATTTAGAAATTGCGAGGAAAAATAAAATACCAATTGAAACAGACATAGGTATTTTTTTTGAACTCTGTCCTTGCCCAATTATTGGCATTACTGGAACAAAAGGAAAATCTACAACTACGAGTCTTATTTATAGCATTTTGTCTCAAAAATCTACCAAAGTTTTTTTGGGCGGAAATGTTCGTATTTCAGTCTTGGATAATTTAAAAAAACTTACAGAAAAATCTATATCTATTTTAGAGCTTTCAAGCTGGCAATTAGAAGATCTGGACTCTCATAAAAAAAGTCCCCACATAGCTTTGGTGTTAAATCTTCTACCAGACCATTTAAATCGTCACAATAATTTTCAATCTTATGTGGATTCTAAAAAAATAATTTTTAAGTATCAAAATAAAAATGACATATTAATTCTAAATTACGATGATCCGATAACTAGAAGTTTTGAAAAGGAAGCTAAGGGAAAAGTTATCTATTTCGGCAGGGATTTAAACAAAATTAATATACCTGGATATCAAAAAGGCGCTTACTTTAACGACGAGCAGGATAGCGTCTATTATGGAGAAAAAAAAGAACCCATTCTTGATATATCAAAAATAAAGCTTCGCGGAAATCATAATCTTTACAATATTTTGGCAGCTATCACAGTAGCAGAAATTCTTAAAATAAAAGACAATGATACAATAAAAGCAATTCAAGAATTTCGTGGCATAGAAGGAAGGCTTGAAAAAATTGGGGATATTGGAACACTGACATTCTATAATGATACAACCGCAACAATGCCAGATGCGGTGATTGCGGCTATAGAAAGTTTTTCTAACAAAGATAAAATAGTTCTGATAGCAGGAGGTCAGGATAAGGGGCTGGATTATGAGGGTCTTTCGGAAATTATTGTCAAAAAGGTTGGTAAACTAATCTTATTAAAAGGAAATGCGTCAGATAAGATAATAATTGGACTCAAAAAGGTATTAGGATTCAAGAAAAAACTTGAAGAAATTGTTAAATATTCCTCAATTGAGTCAATGGAAGAGGCAGTTGACAGGGCTGTGTCTTGCGCTGAAGATTGGTCTGTTATATTGCTTTCTCCAGGTGCGGCTAGTTTCAATTTATTTGAGAATGAATTTGACAGGGGAAATCAATTTAAAAAGGCAGTAAAAAGACTTGAGAAAAACCAATAATGTCTTTACGCGAACATAAACCTAATAAAATTTTATTATTTTGGGTTTTATTTTTGATCGTTTCTGGTCTTTTAATTTTAACCAGTGCTTCATTAGTAAAATCTCAAGAAACTTTCGGCGAAAATTACTACTATCTTAAACATCAATTTCTTTTTGGTGTTTTATTGGGATCTGTATGTTTTCTTTTGGCATTGAGAATTCATTATGCATTTTGGCAAAAAATAGCGATATTCATATTCTTCATATCACTAGTGCTTTCTTTTCTACTTTTTTTACCTCAATTTGGTCTAAAACTTGGAGGCGCTAGACAGTGGATTGATCTTGGTGGTCAAACTTTTCAGCCATCCGAGTTTGTTAAGATCGGTTTTATTATCTATATTTCTGCTTGGCTTTCCAAAAGATCAAGAGATATTAATTCATTTGGTAAAACAATTTTTCCTTTTATTCTTTTAAATCTACTAATTGGTGTCTTGTTTCTAGCGCAAAGAGATATGGGAGGGCTTTTAATTACCTATATCTGTAGCGGATTGTTACTTTTTTTATCAGGACTAAATTACCGTCGTTTTTTTGCTTTAATCGCCATTGCTCTGATAGTTATTATACCGTTAATTCTTTTTTCGTCTTATAGATTACCTCGAATAATGTCTTTTTTACAGCCGGATCGTGATCCATTGGGATCAAGTTATCAAATTAGACAGTCTTTAATAGGTATAGGATCTGGAGGGATTTTTGGAAAAGGTTACGGTCAAAGTCTTCAAAAAACAGGATACTTACCGGAGGTTCTTGGTGACTCGACATTCGCTGTCTTAGTCGAAGAACTAGGATTGATCGGCGGAAGTATTTTAGTGTTGTCATTTCTCTTTTTTACCTTCCTTGGTCTTCGTATTGCCAAGAGAGCGCCTGATGATTTTGCTAAACTTTGCGCAGCAGGAATAACAATAATGATAACATGGCAAGCATTTATCAATATAGGTGCGATTTCTGGACTAATTCCTTTAACTGGACTAACTTTGCCATTAGTGAGCTATGGTAGCTCATCTTATATTATCACTCTTTTTTCTTTGGGAATTCTAGCGAACATTTCAAAACACACAAAAACTAAAAATATATGAAAAACATCGTTTTTGCTGGAGGTGGCACTGGCGGACATTTTTATCCAATTGTCGCCATTATAAGGGAACTTAAAAAAATATCGGACAATGATCTAAAATTTTATTTTATTACACCAGAAAAAACTAAAGATCTTATATTAGAAAATGAAGGCATTATTTTTAGAAGGGTTTTTAGCGGGAAATTGAGAAGGTATCTAAGTTTAAGGAATTTTGCTTCACCATTTCAAATAATTTATGGGTTCATTCAATCATTGATTTTATTTAAAGAAATCAACCCTAAAATAGTATTTTTAAAGGGTGGCTATGGCGCTTTGCCAGTAGGTCTTGCGGCACTATTTTTTCGCATACCAATCATAATTCACGAATCAGACACTAAGCCAGGTCTGATGAATAAGTTATTTCACAAATTTTCGATTTTAACCCTAATTTCTTTTAAAGAAACCAAGAATTATTTGAGAATATTTCCAGAGAAAATAAGATTAATAGGCAATCCCGTTCGTGATTTAAGTAGTGATTATAGTCAAGAGGAAGCAAAAATTAAATTAGAATTTCCAGAATCAAAACCACTACTTTTGGTATTAGGTGGATCGCAAGGGGCAGAAGAAATAAACGAGTTAATTTTTAACCTATTAGGTAAATTATTAGTTAATTTTTCAATTATTCATGGCGTAGGTAAGTTTGGTTACAAAAATTACCGTGAAAAATTGTGTAAATACTCAGACAAGAAAAAGAATCTTCCCAAAGAATATAAAGTTTATGAATATTTTGATGAAGACATGCTCAGAAAAATTTATAAGGCATGTGACGTAGTAATATCTCGTTCGGGGGCAAGTATAATTTTTGAAATCTCTGAAGCAAAAAAACCAGCAATTCTAATTCCTCTTATGAATTCTGCGGCCAATCACCAACTTGAAAATGCTTATAGCTATATGGGTTCCGGGGCATGTATTGTTATGGAGAAACCGAATTTAAATAGAAATGTTTTTTTTGAAAATATAGTCGATTTAATAAAAGATAAAAAAAGAATTGATGAAATGACAAAGGCAGCTGAACATTTTTCAAAACCAAAAGCAGCTGAAAATATAGCGAAAATAATCAAAGAGAATACATCAAAATCTTGATTTGTATAGTTTTTGTGGTAGACTAGCACCAGTTCTCGTAAAATAGCCGAGGAGGGCGAAATGTCAAGATTCCAAGGAATTAATACCGAAAAGGAAAGAGAGGCGTTGAAACCAAATAGATTAGAAGAAAAAAAGAAAAGACTTTTAATAAGAAAAGAATCACTACTTAGGTATTTAAGAGAAAAAATTTCTGTTATAAAAGTAACTCGACAATATAGAACCAGTAGAAGAAAAATCATAACTAGAGATGCGTGGAAAAGTAAATCTGGAACACAAAGCCCTATGGGTTTTTGTACTAAGGAAAGCCATGATTTAATACTTGAGTTGGCGGAAGACATAAATCAGGTTATAGTTATAGTGAAAAGGGCGAGAATTTACATATCTTGGCCTGGAACAAGAATAGCAGTATCATCTTTTACTAAACTGGGGTGGATTACTTTCAATGTTCCCAAAAATCAAAAAGGCGAAGGTTCCTATGAATTAAGAATTAGTGGGATTGAAAGTGCGTTGATTGATGAATTGTTTAATGTATTAGGTATAGTTCGTTTAGTGGAGGAAGATCTTATTAACGCTACTGCTATTGGATTAGTCGAAGAAGGCGCTGTCATGAAACACGAAATTATTAAACGTGGACAATATAAGCTTTCCTAAACAAACAACTTCTTGAAACGTTGAGTGTTTCAAGAAGTTTTTTTATAGACAAAGAAAAACCACTATGGAAATAAGACTTATCTTATGGTATAATCGAATAATTGTTGTAGTAATATTAAGTAAAATATTAGATGATCTTTTATGAAGCAAAAAACAAATAAAAACAAAACAGAATCTATTATTAAAAGCGAAGTAAGAGTTAGAATTGCCCCTTCACCAACAGGAGCATTTCATATTGGCACTGCGCGCACGGCTTTGTTTAATTTTCTTTTTACAAAAAAGAATAAAGGAAAATTCATCTTACGCATAGAGGATACCGATAAAGTAAGGTCTCAAAAACATTTTGAACAGGATATTATTGATAATCTTGATTGGTTAGGCATAAAAAGAGACGAAGATCCGATTTTGGGTGGAAAATACGGTCCCTATAGACAATCAGAAAGAACAGAGATTTACAAAAAATATCTAAAAAAATTACTAAAAGAAGGAAAAGCTTTCTATTGTTTTGAAGCTAAAAAAGAAGGCCAGGGAAGGTTAGAAAGTTTTACAGAAGCTCACTTTTCAAAAGACAGAGATCTTTCTTTACCTGAAGCAAAGAAAAAAATTAGAGCGGGCGAATCATATATTATCCGCTTTAAATGCCCAAAAAAGCAAAAAATAGCCTTTGAAGATTTAATTAGAAAAAAAGTTGAGTTTAATACTGACGTTATAGGAGATTTCTCAATTGCTAAAAATCTTGAAGAACCGCTGTATAATTTTGCTGCAGTTATTGATGACTATGAAATGAAAATAAGCCATGTCATCAGGGGAGAAGACCATCTTTCTAACACTCCAAAACAAATTTTATTACAACAATCATTAGGATTTCCATCTCCTCAATATGGACACCTGCCATTGATTTTGGGACCAGACAAAACTAAGCTTTCAAAACGCCACAACACCGTTTCTTTAAGTGATTACAGAAAAGACGGTTATTTAAGTGAGGCAATAGTGAATTTTATAGCTCTTCTGGGTTGGAATCCAGGCACAGACCGAGAAATTTTCTCCTTAATTGAACTCATTGATCTTTTCTCTCTTGATAAGGTTCAGTTAGCTGGGGCGGTTTTTGATCTTAATAAATTAGATTGGATTAATGGATATTATATAAGACAAAAACCTATAAAAGAACTTTTAAAGCTTATTAAGGTTTATTTTGAAAAAAACAATACAGACGATGCTTATCTAGAAAAAGTGGTCCAAGTTTCAAGAGATCGTCTAAAGAAATTAGTTAATATAGTAAGGGAAACAGAATTCTTTTTTGAAATACCAAAATACGATAACAGTCTTCTTGTTTGGAAGGATATGCAAGAAGAAGAAATTTTAAAAAGTCTTAAAACATCATTAATTTTCCTTGAGAGAACAGATGATTTTCAATTTAAGAAAGAAGATCTAGATGTATTATTTTTAAGAGAAGCAGAGAGGTTTAATGAAAAAGATCGCGGAAGATTACTTTGGCCACTTAGGGTTGCATTAACTGGCGTAAGTGCTTCGCCTAGCCCTTCAGAGGTCGCATCTATTTTGGGCAAAAAAGAAAGTATAAAAAGAATCAAAATTGCCATCAAAAAAATTGAATCTAAAAATTAAAAAGAATAATAATGTTGTCGCAACTTAGCAAAAAATTTTTTGTTGGCGCACTATTAGCAATATTAATTAGTTGCTTTTTTTTGTTTTTAAAAGTCGAAGCAATAACTCTTGAAGAAATACAGAAACAAATAGCCGAAATGGAAAAACAAGTAAACTCTTTAGAGGGGATTTCTTTGTCATATCAACGAATTGTCAACGAAAAACAAAAAAATATTAACACCTTAAGCAACACAATTGCGATTTTTTCCAATAAGGTTAAAAAGCTAGAAAATGATATATATTTAACAGGTCAGGAAATAAAATTAAAAAATCTTTTAATACAAAGCCTTGAAATAGAGATAGATAAAACGTCATTAGATATAAAAGAAAAAAGATCTGTTTTGGCGGGACTAATTAAAGCAGTTAATGATTACGACAAGAAGGGTGCTATAGAGATCCTTTTCGAAGGAGATAAATTGTCCGATTTTTTTGATCAAGCTCGCTATTTAGAAATTATTAATACGAACCTGAATGGCGCTCTAAATGATGTGAAAAACCTCAAGGATGAACTTGAAAACAAAAAAATAGCATCCGAAAAAGAAAAAAAGAACTTGGAAGAATTAAAAGAAAAAACATCAATTCAAAAATATGCACTTAATCAGGAAAAATCAGATCAACAGAAGATATTAAGCCAAACAAAAGGAGAAGAGGCACAATACCAGTCACTTTTGAGCGAAACTTCTCGAAAAAGAGCAGAACTTCTAAAAGAGATTGCCGTACTTGAAAAAGAAGTAGAGAGACAAAAAAGCTTTTTGTATTATGCAGAAGCAGGCAAAATACCACCTGCGGGCACGGCAATTTTCCGTTGGCCAGAAAACAAAACAATTCTGACGCAGGGTTATGGTATGACTAGTTTTGCAAAAACTGGAGCGTATGGAGGCGCAGGACACAATGGGATTGACATGGCAGCTGGTATCGGCTCTTCTGTTATGGCAGCTGCTGACGGTGAAGTTTTTATATCTGGATATAATAATGGCTGGGGCAACTGGGTTGCCATTAAACACCAGAACGATATGGTGACATTATATGCCCATATGATTAAATCTACTGTGAGAAAAATAGGGGAGAGGGTGTCGGCGGGCGACGTTTTAGGATATGAGGGATCGACAGGTTTTTCTACGGGATCACACTTACATTTTAGTGTTTATAATAAATTCTTTACTTATACCAAGAATGATCAAATATATTTCAATTACTTTGACGGCACGCTTAATCCCTTGAATTATCTTTAATATTTAATGTTATGGAAAGGAGTTCAAAGATTAAAAGATCAAGGCATTATTTTTATAACAACTTATGACAATGTAGATAGGAAATTGGTTTTGCGCGCAGCTAGAGAACTTGGTTTAAAAATTAAGATTGATGAAGAAAATAAATACGCTCTTTCCTTCGATGAGTTTAAACACGATGACGGAGGAGAAAAAAAGAATCTGGTGCGTTTTTTGATAAACATATAAAATTATTCTTCAAAAAAATGATACTAAATAAAATACTCAGGGGGCAATGAGAGTAGGGTATAGGAGGTGTTTTCTGGTCTAATTATTTAGATGAAATTCATAATGTAGAGAGATACAGGTAAAAGAATAAGAAATAAAGAGCAATAAGTTAAAAATATTATGCGACATTTGTATAATAATCGGCAAAACTGCTTCTTTTTTTATTACAAGACACAAAATCCAATTATAATATTATGCGACACAAAACAAGAGATAGGTTAAGGTAATGGTAAAAAGTCATATTCCGTATTTTTAAAAATTAAAGGAAAATTTAAAAAAAAGTAGGGGTAATTTTAAAAAATAATTTTATGCCCTATTTTTATTTAATATTCTTTTTTTATTCTTTTTTATTTTACAGTTTTTTTATAAAAAGTAACATAATTTTTTCAAAAAGAACTATTTAAGGAAATTTAGGGCTTTTTCTTTATAACAGAACAGGAAAGATGCTGCCAGGATTAATAAGAAGAAGGCCAGCGCGAGAGAATAGTACAGATGAGTCATGTATCATTAGAATAAAAAAAATGCACCAAAAGTCATTTTAGTGCGTCATTTTAAGAGGAAATATTTTTTAAAAAGAGAAAGAGGGTAATTAGACAAAGCAAACATCTATTAGTCGTATAACATACATTGCGCGACGTTGACTATCTTTTTTTCTAAATTATTTATCGTCTTCTCTTCTGCTATTCTTTTCTCTCACCCTTTTAGCATAAATTTTTTATTGAAAAATCTTTTTAGTTTGAAAAATTTTACCGGTTTGATATCTAAAGACTCATAACTTAATCTACCAGCTTTTTTTGCCCAATCACTTAATTTGTTTTCATCTTTCAAAACTGACTCTTTTGTAATAAAACGCATAATCCTTCTATTTGGACTTAATGGAGCTCCGCTCTTTCTGAGTCCGTCGGAAAGTAAAAATTCTCCGTTTTTCTTAATATGATTCATGGAATATCCCTCTCTAATGTAAATAAGCTTATCTTTTTGAATTTTGTATACCCCAGGCAATATTTTTTTTGTGGTTTTTGCCCACTGGCCTTCTTTATTATGCAATACTAGTTGGGCGCCACATTTTTTCGCAAGCATTGAATTAACAGAATCCATAAAAATATGTCGCATAACATTATCTTGTTCGGGTTTTAGTTTTAGGAATGACAATATATGAAAAGCCAATATAGGAACTTCATTATTTAGAATCTGTACCATTGTGAGTGTGGGAAAGGATCCTAATAGTCTTGGATTGCATTCGCCAACATAAACCTTTCCAGTTATTCTGTCCTGAATGAAATCAAGACCAAAAATACCTTTATATTTTTTTTCCGACAGGTACTGACCAACTTTTTTAACTGATATATAAATACTCTCCAATGTTTCTTTTTTAAAATTTGAACATGACCAGTCATGTCCACACCAAAGACCATTTCCTTCTTTTGTTTTTAGGTTGTAACACTCTTCTTGGTCCAATATTTGAAGTTGAGGGGATGTGTGTGCTATTCCCCATGGTGTCACGCACCCAGTTATGCTGGGAGATGACCCCGAAATATATTTTAAGACAAGAGTCTCTCCTTCTAGTAATGGCAAAATTTGTTCAAATTCCCGTTTGTTTTTGATGAAAAATGTTCCTCTCCCCCCTCCTCTGGCGGGGTGCTGGATAACTATTGGAAGATCGTATTTTTTTTGAAAATTTTCAAAATTTTTCAGGATAATTTTTGGATTTTCTACTATTTCTCCGGGTGGAACGGGCAAATTAAGACTCTCTAATATTTTTCTAAAAATAATTTTATTTTCAAAAAGTTGTTTACCAAATTTGTAGGGATTAGCGCAAAGAATCCATCCATTTTTCTTAGCAATTTTTTCCATACCGAGAAATGGTTTATAGACTAGGAAAACTAGTTTTTTATTTTTAAATTGTTTGAGAAATCTATTTATCGCCTTACTTTTTATTACAGTATTGGAATTTCGAGGAGCATCTATATGAGAATTGGACTCTTTTTCCAAAGAAAAAACATTGATATCTCTCTTGATAAGTTCGTTTTCTAACGGATTTCTTAGGGATAGTATCTGGTAGTTTGATATAAAGTGTTCAGGGCCGAGCCTATTGAAAGCATTTACGCCCAAACCGAAAAAGGCATAATCTTCTTTTAATTCACCAAAAATCTTTTTAATGATTTCTGTGTTGTTATTTGAAGTAGCAGTCTTCATTTATTTTTTTAAAGCTTCAATTCCTGGCAATACCTCATCTGCCAAAAACATAAGCATTGCTCCGCCTCCAGTAGAAACAAAGTCTATTTTTTTTAAAAGATTATGTTTTGCGGCAAGAGAAATACTTTCTCCTCCGCCAATTATAACTTTAGCCTTTTTATTCTTTATAACAGCTCGCAAAATAGCCTCTGTTCCGCGCGAAAACCTTTTAGTTTCTGTGTACCCCATTGGACCGTTCCAGACAATTGTATTTGCTTTTTCTATTATGGCACTAAAAAGCGAAACGGTATCTGGTCCGATATCTAATATCATGTTATTGCTTGCAATATTGCCTACTGGTCTTATAAAAATTGGTTTTTTACCATCTTTTGCTTGTGAAGTTATAACATCTAAAGGTAAATGAAGTTTAGTATTCGTTATTTCTATATCGTTTAATAATTGAGCGATTTCACTATCTACTATTGATTTACCAACCGCAATCCCTTTAGCGGCAAGAACAGTATTAGCCAAAACACCGCCAACCAATACTTCATCTACTTTGGGTAAAAAGATTTTTATAAGTTCTGCTTTCGTTTTAGCCTTGGCTCCACCCATGATAAAGATTAACGGTTTCTTATTTTTTTTCTTGATTGATCCCAATACCTCAATTTCTTTTTCAAAAAGAAAACCAGCAGCGGATGGTAAAATTTTTGGAAGCAGAGTAATTGATGTATCATTGCGATGGGCTGTTGCAAAGGCTTCATTAATAAAAACATCACCAATGCTTGCCAACTTTTTTGCAAAAACTGGGCTTGTCTCTTGTTCTTCTGGATGAAAACGAACATTTTCCAGCATCAATATATCTCCGTTTTGCATATTCTCTGGACCAGATGCTCCTCTTTTTCTTGGAAGAAAGTAAGAAGGACTGGACGTTCTTTTCTTTCTTGGAAGAAAGTAAAGGGTTTCAGCCAAAGGACCGATTTCTTTTACATACGGATTATTTTTTGACCTATAAACGAAAAGCTCTCTCTTTAGAGCCTTTGATAAGTACTTTGCAATGGGAGTTAGGCGAAATTCCTCTACTACCCTGCCCTCTGGTCTTCCTAGGTGGCAAATAATAACCATTTTTGAATTCTTGCTGACCAAATAATTAATTGTTTCGAATGTTGTATCAATACGCCATGTATTATATTTATCAACTTTTTCTTTATTTAAAGGAACATTGTAGTCTGTTCTTAAAAGAACAGTCTTATTCTCTAAATTAAGTTCTGTGATTTTTTTTATCATGTTATGACTGAACAATTTGGTTAATTATGGAAGAAAATTCTTTAGGATCAAGACTTTTAGCTCCAACTAAAGCTCCATTAAAACCAGCTTCTTGAACAAATTGTTTTATGTTTGATGAATTTACACTTCCTCCATAAATAATCCTTGCATTTGGGCATATCATTTTTTCAATATTTTTCTTCATTCCAATCAATTCTTCTAATAACGGTATTTTCCCACCCTGGGTACTAATTGCTTCTGTCGGTTCATAAACAAATATAATCTTTTGTTTATAATCATCGGAAACATTTTTAAGGTAAATCGCTAATTCTTCAGAAAAATTTTCCATAGAATCTTTTCGAGGACTGAGACATAAAATAGGAATTAATTGTTCCTCAATGGCGATCTTGATCTTTTTTTCAATCATATTAATTGTTTCCCCAAGATAAATTTTTCTCTCAGAATGTCCAATTAAAATGTATTTACAACCTATTTCCTTAATCATTCTAGGGGATATTTCACCGGTAAAAGCCCCGGAATTTTGCCAAAAAATATTTTGTGCTCCTAAATTAAAGGAAAGAGAATATTTATCGAACAAATTGGCAACATCTTGTATTAAAACATAAGGAGGAAGGACGATAACTTCGACTTTCTCGCGATAATTGCTATCAATCTCTTTTGAGATATTTTCTAACAAATCTGTAGCATCTTGTTTGTTTTGAGGATTCATCTTCCAATTAGCGATAATGTAAATTTTGTTTGTCATATTTTCTTAATCACATTAACATTTTTAGCATTTTTACTTAAGTAGGCTTCAAGAATGAAACAAGCAGCTCTTTCATCAGTTGATATTTTTTGTTTTTTTGTATAGGAGGCGTTGATTGCTAGTTTTGAAGTGAAAATTTCACTAATAAATTCAAAAGGCACAGAAACTTTATGTTTCAGCTTGTCACCAAAAGCTTTTGTTATTAAAAAACGTTCATTTTTGTTGTTGTTAAATGGCAAGGGCAAGCCAAAAACGACTACGTCTATATTATTGCTTTTAATGAAATCGTCTATTAAACGAATAGAATCATCTATGGATTTATTACTAATAGTTTTTTCTGGTCTTATCCATGTATCTTCAGCAATAGCAAGCCCTATTCTTTTGTCTCCATAATCTATACCCAAAATTTTCATTTTTATGTTAATAAAGTTAATATCTCTGCCCCTTTTTCTGTGATAGCAACTGTATGTTCAAAATGACAGGCAAGCGAATTATCTTGGGTTATATAAGCGTATCCATCTTTCCCTTTTTTGATTTTATCAGATCCCAAAGAAGCCATGGGTTCAATCGCCAATACCATACCCTTTTTTATGATCGGCCCAGAATCAACATCGCCATAATTAAAAACATGAGGATCTTCATGTAAGGCATTACCTATTCCGTGACCAGTTAGTTCTTTTATAACCGAACAATGATTGTTTTCTATAATTTCTTGAATAGTTATACTTATCTCACCGAGACGAATACCAGGCTTTGCTTTTTTAATTGCCTCTTCAAGGGCCATCTTAGTGGTTTTTAGCAGTCTTTCAGCTTGAGCGTTGTACGGAGGAATAAGAAAAGAAATAGCAGCATCTGTATGAAAGCCGTTTTTATAAAAACCCAGATCAAGACTTACCATATCCCCTTCTTTAATAATTTTATCATCAGATGGTAAGGCGTGAACAATTTCTTCATTTAAAGAAAAGCACAACGCTGCTGGATAATTATCAAATCCCAAAAAAGAAGGCTTACCTTTGTATTTCTTGATAAGATCTTGGGCGAAATTTTCTAAAGTTTTCCCAGAAATACCAATCTGACTTGCCTTTTTTAATTTATCTAAAATCAAAGCAAGTATACAACCATTTTGTCGCATAATATTAATCTCTTTCTCTGTTTTGATGGGGATATAATACATAGAAATTATAGTTTATCATTGATCTTGTTAATTTTCAATAAAAAAAAGAACAGCATTTATAGCTATTCGACAAGAGCAGGTGGAATTAATTAAGATTTTCTATGATATTTGAATAAACATTTTCGATTGGTTGTTCTCCGTTAATTTCTACAACAACACCTAATGATTTCAAATAATCTATAGCAGGCAATGTTTCTTCTTTATAAACTCTAAGTCGATTTTCTATAACCAATTTATTGTCCATATCTCTTTTTCCAAGTTTGCCTCCGCAATAAGGACAGTGAGCGATCTTTCCTATTAAATCTGGCTCTATAGGCTTCTGACATGACTGGCAAATAACGCGCACAAGATTCCTTCTTATGGTTTCTTCCGGGTCAATTTTAATAAAAAAAAGCCTAACATGGTTAAGTCCAAATTTTTCTTTCAGGATATTAGCGGTTATTTTTGCTTCTTTCGGGGTGCGGGCAAAACCTTCAAGAATTAATCCTTTGTCAAAGGTTTTTCTGTTAAATTTCTCTATTTTCTCTGTTAGCCATTTTCCTATCACTTCTCCGTCTGTGAGACGACCTTCAACGTAGGCTTTCTTTGATTCTATAACATCTGGGTCATTTGGCGCAGTTTCGAATTTCTCTCTGACTAATCTATTTGCTTGCAACATTTCCAATCCAAATCTTTCCCCAAGTAACTGAGCCTGAGTCCCCTTTCCTGATCCTGGAGGACCCGCTAAAATGATAATCTTTATATTTTTCAGTTTCATTTAATAGATTAATTTAAAATAAACCTAAAATGATTCGTAATCTCTCATTACTAATTGAGCGTTAATTTGCTTTATAGTTTCGAGAACAACAGAAACTACGATTAAAAGAGCCGTTCCTCCGATTAAAAATTCAAAGGAAACAACACCTGTTAATTTTTGAACAATCATTGGTAATACCGCTATAAAACCGAGAAAAACAGCGCCAATAAGAGTAATGCGATTAATAATATAACTAATATATTGAGATGTGTTTTGCCCTGGCCTGATACCAGGGATAAAACCACCGCTTTTTTGCAAATTCTCTGAAACATTTTTTGGATCGAAAGTAACAGCAGTATAAAAATAAGTAAATGCAACCACTAGTACAAAATAAACAATGATATAAAATATTTGATTTTGAAATATGCTATTAAGTTTAGTGGCAAAAGAAGCTAATACAGGAATTGTTGAGTGAGAAAAAAAAGTTGCAACCAATCCAGGCATAAGCATAATTGAAATAGCAAAAATTATTGGAATAACTCCCGCTTGATTTATTCTTAAAGGAAGAAAAGTACTTGCTCCTCCATACATCTTATGCCCCCTAATCCTTTTAGCATATGATATCGGTATATTCTTTTGTCCTTCAGTAATAAAAACTACAGCACTAATAACCACAAGAGCTGTGGCTATAAAAATAACATAGGAGAGGATCTTAGTTGGATCCCAAGTAGATATAGTTTGTCCGATTTGTGATGGAATACGATCTACTATTCCAGCAAAAATCAAAAGCGAAACGCCATTGCCAATTCCTTTTTGAGTAATCAATTCTCCTAACCACATCAATAATACAGCTCCTGCGGTAATTATAATAATATTTCCAATAGTTTCAATTGGAGAAAGAACAGGAATTATTCCCTGGCCTCTCAGTATTTTTAAAAAACTAAACCCTTGAATCATAGCAAGAGGAATTGTTGCTATTCTTGCATATTGATTAAACCTTTCTCTTCCTTGTTCTCCGGCCTCTTGATATATTTCCTTAAGACGAGGAGAGATCATGGTTAAGAGTTGCAGAATAATTGTTGCTGTAATATATGGACCCAACCCCAACATAGCAATTGACATTCGACTCATTGTGCCACCGGTAAAAACATTCATCATGCCAAAGAGCTGATTAGAAGAAAAAAAAGCCTGAAGCTTACTGAGGTCAATGCCAGGTATTGGTATTGCTGCTATTAATCTTGAAGCAGCTAATATTATTAATACAAAAAGTATTTTACTTCTTAAATCTTTTATGTGAAAAATTCTGGTGATTTTCTGAAACATAATAATACTCTACACATTAAAACTCCAATCCTTCTTTTCTAGCGGCATCTGCCAACGCCTTAACGCGACCATGATATTTATATGGTCCTTTATCAAAAACAACTTTATGAATGTTTTGCTTAATGGCGTTTTGGGCTATAGTTTGCCCAATTTTCTCTGCTATTGCCGTCTTTGTCATTTTTCCTTTTTTAATTTTAAGACTATTAGCTTGAGTAATAATTTCATTATTTTTATTATCAATGATTTGAGCAGAAATCTGTCTTAAGCTACGAAAAACTAAAAGTCTCGGCCTACTAGAAATAGCTCTAATTTTTTTGTGCACACGAATCTTTTTTAATATTTTTTTATAACTTTTTTTGTGTCTCATGTTGAATTAAAAACCAGCACTAACAGATTTCTTTCCCTCTTTTCGGAGAATAATTTCACCCAAATATTTAATACCAGCGCCCTTATATGGTTCAGGCGGTCTCAATTTCTTTATTCGAGCAGCAACTTGTCCTACTAATTCCTTATCAATACCACTTACTATAATAGTATTTTTTTCTGTAGAGAATTCAATTCCATCAGGAGAAGGCATCTTAATGGAATGAGAGAAACCAAGCTCTAAATTAAGATTCTTTCCTTCAACAACTGCCTTATACCCAACTCCTTTGTACTCTAGAACCTTTTTAAAACCATCAGTGACACCAATAACCATATTATTGATTAAAGCTCGCCATGTCCCCCAAAGAGCTTTGCCCTGTTTAGTGTCCAAATTTTTAGAAGTTACAATAATAAAATCATCTTTGATTTCAACGCCAACTCCGCCAGGAATTTGTCTCGCCATAGTTCCCCTTGGTCCTTTGACGTCAATATTTCTATTGTCTAGCTTAACATCAACTCCTGTGGGGATTTTTATAGGTTGTTTACCAATCTTTGACATATATTTATTGAGTTATATCTTGGTTGATTTTTTATCTTACTGAGCAAACGACTTCTCCGCCAAATTTATTCTTTTTAGCATCAGAAGCTTTCATAACTCCCTTTGGCGTTGAAAGAATGACAATGCCAAACTTAGAGGTTTTAATATCGTGATATTTTATATAAACCCTTCTACCTAAATGACTTACTCTTTTAATTTCCGTAATGGCTGGACAACCATCAATATATCTTAATTTCAATTTTAGGCGTCCAATTTTGCTTTTTTCCAGAGTCTCTATTCCAAAATCATCTATAAATTTATTCTCCTTTAAGATGCGACTAATTTCCGCTGTCATTCTGGAAAATGGCACAAAACAACTATCCTTAGACACAGCCAAGGCATTTCTGATACTAGTTAGCATATTGCTTATTGAATCCATATTTTCAAATGCGAAACGCAAGATTAGAACTTAAATAAAATAAATTGTTTTAAATTAATTACCAACTAGACTTTCTAACTCCGGGTAATCCGCCTTTATTAGCTAATTCCCTGAAGCAAATGCGGCACAAGTCGAATTTTCTCAAAAAACCTCTTTTGCGACCACAGCGAAAACAGCGTGTAATTACGCGAGTAGAAAACTTAGGCTTTCTCTTTGCTTTTACAACTAAAGCGGTTCGGGCCATATTATTTGTTCTTTTTAAAAATTAAACCTAACTTTTTATACAAAAACAATGCTTCTTCTCTATTTTTGCATTTAGGCACCATAGTGACTTCAAGTCCAAAGCTATACTCAATCTTTTTTTGTTGGTGGGATGTTTCTGGGAAAGCTTCTACGTTCTTAAAGCCCACGGTAAGAATGCCAGTTTCACTGATAGATTTTTCAGGTATTCCATCAAAATCACGGGTGCGAGGCATAATAACCTTAATCATTCTCTCGAGAAAGTCGTACATTCTTTTGCCACGCAAAGTTGCCTTAAGTCCAACAGGGGCGCCTTCTCTTATCTTAAAGCTTGAAATAGCTTTTTTAGCTTTTGTTATAATTGGTTTTTGACCAGTTATTAAAGATAGCTGCTCATTAACGCTTTCTATAGCCTTGTCTTCCTTAGAAATTCTTCCTATTCCGGAATTAATAACAATCTTTTTCAATATTGGAATAGCAAACCTGTTCTTAATCCCAAGTTCTTTTTGAAGCTCAGGAGCAAGTTCTTTATTAAATGTTTCTTGAAATCTGGACATTTTAAAATATTGGTTAGTTAATCAATAGAAGATTTGCATTTTTTACATATCCTTATTTTCTTTTTTTCACTTACCTGATAAGTAATTTTAGTAGGTTTTTTGCATTTAGCGCAAACTAGTTGAACATTTGAAACTGGTATAGCCGTTGGGACTTTAATTTTTTGTCCTTTTTCTCCACTTCTTTTTGGCTTAACGTGGCGTGTAATCAAATTTAATCCTTCTATTAAAAGACTATTAGTTTTTGGAAAAACTTTCAAGACAGAACCAGTTTTTGACCGATCTCTGCCAGTAATAATTATTATTTTATCACCTTTCTTAACTTTCATAATTCTTTAGATTACATCTTGAGCTAGAGAAATAATTTTTACGAAACCCTTGTCGCGCAATTCTCTTGGTATTGGACCGAATATGCGAGTCCCCTTAGGTTCTTTGCCGTCCAAAACAACAGCTGCATTTTCATCAAAACGAACATAGCTTCCATCTTTGCGACGATATGATTGTTTTTGTCTAACAACAACAGCTTTTATAACTTCACTTTTTTTTACAATTTTTCTAGGTTCGGCAATCTTAACTGTGGCGACTATGATATCTCCAATCCGAGCATATCTTCTCCTAGATCCACCAAGAACTTTAATACACTGAATGACCTTAGCGCCAGTGTTGTCAGCAATATTTAATTTTGATTCGGTCTGGATCATGATTTCTTAAAATATGATTTACTTATGATTCGTTTTAACTTTATTTGTAACTACCCATCGTTTTTTTCCGCTCATTGGCCTTGATTCTTCTATAACCACAGAATCTCCCAATTTATAGCCATTGTCTAGATTATGAGCAAAGTATTTTTTATATGAACGATAGCGTTTTTTATAAACAGGATGGATTTTTGTAGTTGTGACCTTTACAACTATAGTTTTCTCCATCTTCGTAGAAACAACAACTCCCTTAAGCTGTTTACGTTTAGAACTCTTATTGAGTAAGGCGACCGATTCGCTATTTTTATTTAAAGTTTTTACCTTTTTCATTAATATTTTTATTAGTCTTTTATTTTTTACCTTGATCTACTGTTTCAGAAGATTGTTGAATATCGTATTCTCTTATGAGGTAAAGAAATCTTGCTATTTTTTTCTTAGTAACACTTATTTCATGGACTTTTTTTAAAGATCCGGCTTCTCGTTCAAAACGCAAAGCAACAAGTTTTTCGCAACAACTTTGTATATCTTTTCTTAGATCAGTAATATTTCTTTGTCTAGCAACTTTAATTTCTTTCATGGTTACGAATAGGCCTTAACAAATTTTGTTCTAACTGGTAATTTGTATGCCGCTTGGATTAATGCTTCGCGGGCTAATTTTTCGCTGACACCACCAACTTCAAAAATAATTGTTCCTGGTTTTACCATTGCGACAAAATGGGAAACATCTCCCTTACCAGCACCCATAGGAACTTCCGCACCCTTAGATGTTATTGGTTTATCTGGGAAAATTCTAATCCAGATTTTTCCTTCTTTTTTAAACTGTCTTGTTATGGTACGCCTAGATGCTTCAATTTGCCTTGAAGTTATTCTCTTTATTTCTAGTGCCTTAAGCCCGTATTGACCAAAATCAACCGTGTTGCCACGGGTGGCCTTTCCTTTAAAGACGCCTTTTTGCCACTTTCTATGTTGTACTTTTTTTGGTAGAAGCATTGTTTAAAGTTTCTAATGTCAAATTTTAACTATTTTTTTCTTTATAAAGCCAAACCTTAATACCGATAGTTCCATAAGTAGTATAAGCTACTTCTTGGGCGTAATCTATATTAGCGCTAAATGTTTGCAGAGGAATCGTGCCCTTACTTAACCATTCAGTTCTTGCAATTTCCGATCCATTGAGTCTTCCAGAAAGGCGAATCTTTATCCCCATAACTTCTTTTCCGAGAATAATTTTGTCAAGCACTTTTTTCATAGCACGACGATAAGGAAATCTCTTCTCTAATTGTTCTGCAACACTCAGGGCGATAATTCTGGATTGATTTTCAGGTTTTCTTACTTCTTCAATATCTATCTTCACGGCAGTATTCGATCTGGAAAGATTTATAATTTCTTTTTTTATAATATCAATATCTTTTCCACCCTTGCCGATAACGAGACCTGGCCTAGCTGTTTTTATCAAAACACTTACTTGCTGAGGAGATCTTCTGATTTCAACTTCTTTTACAGAAGCATATCTTAATTTTTTATCCAAATAAGCCCTAATCGCACAATCCTCTTTTAGGTTATTTTTATATTTATTTAGTCCGCCCTTATTAATAAAAGCAAACCATCGCGAAGGCCATGTTTCGTTAATTGCTATGCGAACTGATTTTGGGTGTACTTTTTTTCCCATATTATTGAAAATTAAATAGCTTTTCTTTGAAAAAATCGTTTTTTAACGTTTCTATCTTGAATTTTTCGACTTGTTTCTTCTTTCTTATTAAAAAACGGTTGCTTTTCTTTATTTAATTTAATATTTTCTATATTAGTTTTTTCTTGTTCATAAGTATGTTCATCTACTACTTTCTTCTGATTTTTTGCCACACTCCTTGATCCTTCTGCTTCAATTTCAATAATTACATGAGATCTTCTTTTTCTAACAGTGAAGGCTCTGCCAAAGGCGCGTGGTCTCCAGCGCTTTAACATTGGCCCTTGAATAACAAAAATATTCTTAATGTATAAATCGGAAGCTTCGCTAATATTAAAATTATGATGAGCATTAGCAATAGCGCTCAATAGGAGCTTTAAAATTGGCTTACTTGCTCTATTGTGGATATAAGAAAGCTGAGCTATTGCTTTTTTTGCTTCTAGTCCCTTAATTGCTTCCGTTACCAACCTGACCTTTCGCGGAGATATATTTAAATAATTTAAACTTGCTTTGATAATCATGTTTATCTTATATTATTCGCTTTTAGTAACAGCTTTTTTCTCTTCTTCTTTCTGAAGCTTTCCGCCATGTCTAATAAACTTTCTTGTGGCAGCAAACTCGCCCAATTTATGACCAACCATTTCTTCTACTATTTTAACAGGAATATGTTCTTTGCCGTTATGGATGCCAAAAGTATAGCCGATCATCTCTGGAATAACAGAAGATCGCCTAGACCAAGTCTTGATAATCTCTCCTGGCTTGGTCTTGGTTATTTTTTTCATCAAGTTTTCATCTACGAAGTATCCTTTTTTGAGTGATCGTGACATAGTATTAATTTATCAGCTATTTACTGCGACGTTGGATAATAAATCTACTTGAGTATTTTTTCTTATTTCGTGTTCTTTTGCCGAGCGCTGGCTTTCCCCAAGGAGTCTTTGGTCCTTTTAATCCAATTGGAGTTCTTCCTTCACCACCACCATGTGGATGATCGACAGGATTCATAGCAGATCCTCTGACGGTTGGCCTGATTCCACGCCAGCGTGATTGACCAGCTTTTCTTAGTTTTATGGTATTTGCTTGAGGATTAGAAAGTTGACCAATACTTGCATAGCATCTAGATAAAACCAAGCGAACTTCTTTGGATGGAAGGATTATCTGGGCATACTCTTTTTCCTTAGCCGTTAATTGAGCATAATTTCCCGCAGATCTTACTAGTTTACCACCTTGTTCTGGTATCAACTCAATACAATAAACAAATGTACCCGTTGGAATATTCTCTAATCTCATTCGATTTCCTATCTTAATGGGAGCTTTTTCCTGACAAATAACATTGTCTCCAACCTTAATACCATCTGGAGCTAAGATATAATTTCTTTCACCGTTTTGATATAAAATTCTAGCTATCTTACAATTCCGGTTAGGATCATATTCTATCTGTTCAATCTTAGCCTTAATATTGATATTTTTTAAGCAATTAAAATCTATTAATCGATATTTTCTTTTATGTCCTCCTCCTCGATGCCAAACAGTAATTCTGCCGTTTGATCTTCCGGCTTTTTCCTTCTTGGTTTTAGTTAATTTTTTTAGAGGCTTAATTCGTGACATAAATTTATACTATTTTTTTAGCAAAAAGGTCAATTTTCTCTCCTTTTTTAAGTGTGACAATCGCTTTCTTGTAACCAGGGCGATATCCAATCTTTCCACTTTTCTTTTTCAATTTTCTCTTAGCATTAATAATACTCACGTTGACCACTTTTTTGTTATAAAGCTTTTCGATAGTATTCTTGATTAATATTTTATTTGCCGAAGATAAAACTCTAAAAATATACTTAGATTGAGCTTCTTCGCCGGAAGCTTTCTCGGTTACATGAAGAGCAACCAAGATTCCAGCTATATCCTGCCAATTAGTTCTGATCTTATTTTCTACAACTAATTGACTATCTTTTTTTTGAGTTTTCTCTTTCATTGTTTTTCAGTATTTCAAAATTCTTTTTTTGTACTTAAACTTGTTTATTTTTTTAAAATTTTTCCAAAAGCACTTTCTGTAATCAATATTTTCTTTGGCATCAAGATAGATTCAATATTAATATTATTTACTGGCAAAACAGTCAGATGGCTGAGATTTTGACTTGCTAATTTTAAATTTTTATCTAATTTATCAACTATAATAAGACATTTCTTACTGATCTCTTCTTTGCTTAAAAATTTTTCTATTTTATTGATTAAGAATTTTGTTTTTGGTTCTTCTATAGCTAGATTTTCTACAACAACAATTTTTTTATTTTTTAAAGCATCAATGAAAACCGCAATAAAAGTCTTTCTACCTGATTTTTTATTGATCTTTCTTTTTGGGATATCAGTATTTAATGGTCCAAAAGTTACCCCACCGCCACGCCATAAAGGAGAACGACTAGATCCATGACGTGCCCTACCAGTACCTTTTTGTTTCCATGGTTTCTTTCCACCACCACGAACCTCAGAACGATCCTTGGTATGAGCCCATGGTTGACGCTGGTTTTTTTGCAGAGAAATAAGGGTCTCGTGAAGCAGATCATAAACAATCTCTTCTTTAGAAAAACTTTCCGGAATAATTATTTCTTTCGTAGACTCTCCTAATAAGTTGTAAACTTCAATTTTCATTGTGAGTTAGTTGATTTTATTGATTCTCAATAAGGATCCGACTGGTCCAGACACGGCACCTTTGATTATTAATATATTTTCTTTTTCATTGATATCAACTATTGGAAGATTTTTTATTGTAATAGTTTTTCCACCCATTCTTCCTGCCATTTTCATACCCTTAAAAACACGAGCTTTATTGGTTGCTCCAATTGATCCGCCCTGTCTGAGAGCATGTTTGGTTCCGTGAGTGGCAGAGGCGCCACGAAAATTATGCCTCTTTACTACGCCCTGAAACCCCTTTCCCTTGGAAATACTGGTGATTTTAAGCTTATCCCCCTTTTGAAACATTTTGACATCTATAACTTCACCTTCTTTAATACTATCCGGTCGGGTAAGGATAAACTCTCTTAAATATCTAAAACCGCTTATTTTTTCAAAGTTCTTCTTAATGTGTCCAAATAACGCTTTAGTTGTTTTTCTTTTAGGTAGAAACCCCAGCTGTACGGCACTATACCCGTCTTTGGTAAAATTTTTGCTTTGCAAAACATAACAAGGACCAGCTTTAACAAGTGTTACAGGAATAACTTCTCCTTTTTCGCCAAATACTTGAGACATGCCAAGTTTTAGTCCCAGAATAAAGTTTTCAGTTGTAGTCTTTGAGTCTGTCATTATTAGCTTTTGAGCTATTTCACCAAAAAACCTGGATTTAACCAGGTTATTCGGTTAAATCTTAAATTTTGGCAGAATCTTAAAAGTGTCTTTTAAGATCAAATTTCATTTAATAAAAGATTAATATTTTATCTCGATATCAACACCTGCCGGAAGATCTAGTCTCGACAACGAATCAATAATCTTAGCATTAGGATTAACAATGTCAATGATTCTCTTAAAAATTCTCATTTCGTATTGATCTCTAGCGTCTTTATGAACAAAAGTTGATCGATTTATTGTCCATTTGTGGGTTTCCGTAGGAAGAGGAATTGGACCACAAACTTTTGCTCCTTGTCTTAGGGTATCGTCGATAATTTTTTTGGCACTTTCATCAATAAGACGATGATCGTATGCTCTTATCTTTATTCTAATTTTTTGCTCCTCTGTCTCTGTCTTAAGCTTAGCTTTTTGAGCAATAACTTTTTTTGAAGCCTCTTTTTTTGAAGCAACTACAACAGGTTTCTTTACTTTTTTTTCTACTTTATTGGTAGCTAATGCTTTAGGCATACGATTAAATTGAATTATTTGATAATCTTTGAAACATTACCTGCTCCAACTGTGTGACCACCTTCTCTGAGTGCAAACTTTTGTTTTTCTTCTAGAGCAACGGCTTTTTGAAGGGTTACTTTAATACTAATAGTATCGCCCGGCATAACCATCTCTGTGCCTTCTGGAAGAACAATTTCACCGGTTACGTCAGCGGTACGAATATAGAATTGAGGCTTATAGCCAGCAGTGAATGGAGTATGGCGACCACCTTCATCTTTACTTAAAACATATATTTCGCAATCGAATTCTGTATGAGGAGTAATAGAACCGGGAGCGGCCAAGACCTGACCTCTTTCAACATCTTCTTTTTTGAGACCTCTAAGAAGAATGCCTGCATTGTCGCCTGCCCTTCCTTCGTCAAGGCTTTTGTTGAACATTTCAATACCAGTTACCACTGTTTTTTGAGTTGGCCTAAGTCCAACGACTTCTACTTCCTTATTGAGACCAATAACTCCTCTTTCAATACGGCCAGTAACCACCAATCCTCTTCCTTCTATAGAGAAGGTGTCTTCGACTGGCATCAAGAATGGCTTATCAATTTGTCTTTCTGGTTCGGGAATGTAATCGTCAAGAGTTTTCAAGAGTTCAAGAATGGGCTTGGCTGCTTCATCATCGGCACTTGTAACTTCTTCCATAACCTTAAGAGCTGAACCGCGAATGAATGGAATTTTATCACCATCAAACTCGTATTTATTCAAAAGTTCTCGGACTTCAGCTTCAACTAAATCAATAAGCTCTGGATCATCAACTTGGTCAACTTTATTAAGGAAGACAACAATCGAAGGAACACCAACCTGTCTAGCCAAAAGAATATGTTCTCGAGTTTGAGGCATCGGACCATCAGCAGCTGATACTACCAAAACGGCTCCATCCATCTGAGCAGCACCGGTGATCATGTTTTTGATATAATCAGCATGTCCCGGAGCGTCAATGTGCGCATAATGTCTCTTGTCAGTTTCGTACTCAACATGAGCTAGGTTAATCGTAACACCTCTTGCCTTTTCTTCTGGGGCTGAATCGATTTCATCGATACCTTTTTTTGAGGCCTTCATTCCTTTTAGGCCTGCAACTTTTAATATAGCTGCGGTTAAAGTTGTCTTGCCATGATCAACGTGACCAATGGTTCCAACATTAACATGGGGTTTTGTTCGTTCAAATTTTTCGGCCATATTTTTTATATTAAATGTCGTAAGTTTTTGTCTTATAAAAAGACAAAAAACTAACCTCCGACTTAAATACAGATTTTATCTTTAGTTATATAACCTATCTTAAGGTACAAGAACTAAAATGTCAACACCTTATACTCAAAAAATAAACAATAAATTTTAATTTCCTTTTTTCTGAGCAATAACTTTTTGCATTATATTCTCAGGGGTCTGAGCATAATGATCAAATTCCATAGTGTAAATAGCTCTTCCTTCAGTTAAAGATCTTAAGTTTGTTGCATATCCGAACATTTCTGCCAATGGCACCATGGCGTCAATAACTTTCATCATACCGCGATCATCCATATGGGTTATTTTAGCGCGTCTTGAATTAAGATCTCCAGTAACGTCTCCCAAAAACTGAGGAGGTAGGGTTACTTGTGTTCTCATGACGGGCTCAAGCAGAACAAGACCTGCTTTTTTACTTGCTTCTTGAAGAGCTATAGACGCGGCTATTTTAAAAGCAATTTCAGAAGAGTCAACTTCGTGGAACGAACCATCGAAAAGAGTAACTTTTGCGTCTATTAATGGATATCCAGCCAAAACTCCCCTATCCATAGCTTCTTTAGTTCCTTTTTGAATAGCGGGGATATATTCCTGAGGAATAGTGCCTCCCCTGATAGCATTCACGAATTCAAATTGCTTTCCTCTTTCTAGTGGCTCCATTTTAATCCAGACATGACCGTACTGACCGCGACCACCAGTTTGTCTGACGTATTTACCTTCTGCTTCAGAACTACCCTTAATGGTTTCTTTGTATGCTACTTGGGGACGACCGACATTTGCCTCAACTTTAAACTCTCTAAACATTCTGTCTACAATAATTTCAAGATGAAGTTCTCCCATTCCTGACAAGATCGTTTCCGCGGTCTCTTCGTCTGTTTTTACTCTAAAACTTGGATCTTCTTCCATAAGCTTCTTAAGGGCAATACCCATTTTCTCTTGATCGGCTTTAGTTTTTGGTTCGATACGAATATCAATAACCGGATCTGGAAATTCAATTGATTCAAGGATAATAGGATGATCTTGGTCGCACAACGTATCTCCAGTAGTAGTGCTTACTAGACCAACGGCAGCACCAATATCTCCAGAAAATATTTCGTCTATTTCCTCGCGCTTATTAGCATGCATTCTTAATATACGACCAATTCTTTCTCTTTTATTATTTTTAGCATTTAAAAGATAACTTCCTTTTTTCAACGTACCAGAGTAAACTCTGAAATAAGTTAATTGGCCGACATATGGATCTGTTGCCACCTTAAATGCAAGTGCAGCAAATGGCAACTCGTCTGAGCTTTCTCTGGTTTCCTCTTTCCCTGTTTTTGGATTTATACCCTGAACAGCCGGGAGATCAGAGGGACTTGGTAGATAATCGCAAACGGCGTCAAGTACCAACTGAATGCCCTTATTTTTTAGAGCTGAGCCACACAAAACAGGAACAAGTTTATATGAAATAGTAGCGTTTCTTAGGGCAATCTTTAATTCATCAACCGACGGCTCATCGCCTTCCAAATATTTTTCCATCAAAATAACATCTGTTTCTACTATCTTTTCTATTAATGTATGCCTCTTTTCTTCTACTTCCTTTTTGTATTCTTCAGGGATATCTTTCATTATAACCTTTTCTCCATTTTCTCCTTCAAAGTAATAAGCCTTTCTGATTAAAAGATCAATTATGCCTTCATGTTTTTGTTCTAGGCCAATAGGAATTTGCATAGCGACTGCATTGGGTGTTAGACGATCAATAATTGAAGCAAAACTTCTTTCAAAACTAGCACCCAATCGATCAAGTTTATTAATAAAACAAACCCTCGGAACTTTATATTTATCAGCTTGATGCCAGACGGTCTCTGATTGAGCTTCAACACCAGCTACGCCATCAAAAACAACTACGCCTCCATCAAGAACTCTTAATGACCTTTCCACTTCTATTGTAAAATCTACGTGTCCGGGAGTATCAATAATATTAATACGATACTCGTTTTCTTTTTTAGGTTCTAAATAAGAAGGTGTCCAGAAACAAGTGGTAGCAGCAGAAGTAATGGTGATTCCTCTTTCTCTTTCCTGTTCCATCCAGTCCATAATGGCTGCTCCTTCATGAACTTCTCCGATCTTGTGAGATACTCCTGTGTAAAACAAAACTCTTTCACTGAATGTGGTTTTACCAGCATCGATGTGAGCTATAATACCAATGTCGCGAGTTCTTTTGATAGGATATTCTCTGGGCATTTTTCCTGATTAAATAAAAAAAATTACATTAAAAATCACTTAATTTTCTATCGCCACGCAAAATGAGCAAAAGCCCTATTAGCTTCAGCAATCTTTTCAATTTCACGCTTTTTCTTTATTGCCTCACCTTCGTGCTTAGCAGCAGCGGTTAATTCTGTAAAAAGCTTTTCTGACATAGATTTTCCGTGTGATTTTCTGGCAGACCCGATCAGCCAACGCATAGCTAGGGTGGTCTTTCTTTCACCGCTTACTTCTTTTGGAATTTGATAACGTGCTCCACCAATTCGTCTAGAAACTACCTCAACTCTTGGAGCAGCGTTGTTAATTGCATCTTGAAAAATTTCAACAGGATCTTTCTTTGTCCTTTCTTTAATCAAATCAAAACAATCGTAGATAATTTTTCTAGCAATACTCTTTTTTCCAGATACCATAAGATGATTTGTAAATTTTGCTATTAAAACATCTCCGTAAACTGGATCTGAAACTATTTTTCGATCAACTTTTTTCTTTTTTCGCATAATAATATGTCTTTATTGTTTATGAAGTTTCTGATTTTTCTCTTTTAGCTCCGTATTTACTTCTTTGTTGTTTTCTTTTGGTTACCCCCTCAACGTCCAATGTTCCTCTTACAATATGATAACGCACACCTGGAAGATCCTTTACACGACCACCCCTAACTAAAACAATAGAATGTTCCTGAATGTTATGACCTTCTCCTGGAATATAAGCAGTGACTTCGGTATTATTTGTTAGGCGAACACGGGCAATTTTTCGCAATGCTGAGTTTGGTTTTTTGGGAGTTGTCGTGGAAACTTTTGTTACTACTCCTCGCTTGAATGGAGAACAATAATAACTTGGTTTATTTATTAAAACATTAAAACCCTTTTTTAACGAAGGAGTATTAGAAGTATTCTTGATTTTTTTTCTAGATTTTCTAACGAGTTGGTTGATAGTAGGCATAGCTAGCTGATTATAAAATTAACAGAATGTTCATTATAGCACACAGATAAGCGGAGTCAATAGGACGGAACTGGTCTTTTGTGAGTTAAAACTTTTTTATAATTATCGAGATTTTTCAATGATTGACCAATGCCCTTGATCACACACAAAAGAGGGTCTTCAGCGAGATAGCAAGCTATTCCAGTCTCTCTTTGAATTATTTCTGGCAAATCTTTTGTCAACGATCCCCCGCCAGTTAAAGTTATTCCTTCTTCTAGTATGTCAGCTGAAAGTTCGGGAGGAGTTTGCTGAAGAACATTTTTTATTGCTTGAGAGATGTCTATTAAAATATCCTGGAGACATGATGAAATTTCACTTTCCTGAACTTCGATCGTTCCTGGTAATCCTTCGATAACATCTTGGCCTTTCACAAGAACTGTATTTCTTTTATTTTCCGGATTTGTTTTGCTAATTTCTATTTTTATTTTTTCAGCAGTACTTGATCCAATTTCCAAATTATATTTTTTTCTGATGTATTCTTTAATACTTTCATCCATTTTAATTCCTCCAATTTTAAGAGACGCAAACGCGACTATTGATCCAAGGGACAATACTGCCACTTCAGAGGTTCCACCTCCTACTCCAACGACCATATGGCCTGCTGGTTGATTCGTTTTTATTCCAGCGCCAATGGCCGCAAGCAATGGTTCTTTTACCAAATAAACATTCTTTGCTCCAATGCGCAATGTGGCGTCTGTGATAGCTCTTTTTTCACTAGAGCTAATCCCTGCTGGCACAGACATTACTACGTCAGGTTTAAAAAATTGAAGAGGTCCAATTACCTTATTAATAAAATAATTAAGAATTATTTCTGTTGCTTTGTAGTCTGCAATAGCACCATCTCTAAGAGGAGATCTTGTTACTAACTCTGAAGGCATGCGCCCAACCATTTCTTTAGCTATTAATCCTACGGCTATTGGCTTAGTTTCTCCTTTACGAAAAACAGCCAAAGAGGGTTCATTTAAAACAATCCCCTTCTTAGGGATATAGATTAAGGTATTAACTGTACCAAGGTCGATGCCGATTTGTTTAACAAACATTTTCTTAATTATTATATATATGCATGAGTCAATTCACAAAATCTATAGCGCATCATTCCACAGACCGAACCCTTTTAATATTTGCCCCCATTTTCCTTAAGCGTTTTTCAATTTTTTCATATCCTCTATCAACTTGATAAATATTATCAATCACAGTTTTTCCTCTAGCAATTAGTCCTGCAATAAGCAAGGTTGCTCCAGCACGGATATCAAAACTTGTAATGTAATTTCCATACAACGGAGTTGGTCCTACAATAAAAGCTCTGTGAGCATCGGAGAGCATACAATTAGCACCCATTTTATTTAACTCTGATACATAACGCAATCTTCCTTCGTACATAGGATCATGGATTAAGGTTGTGCCTGTGGCCTGAGTGGCTAATATACCAAAAGGAGCTTGAATATCTGTAGGAAGTCCAGGATAAGGAAGGGTTTGTATGGTGCTTGCTTTTAAAGCTCGGCTTGGAAGTATTAATACGTCTGCAAAATTATTTTTTTTATGTTTGATTTTCATTCTTACGCCCATTTCTCTGAGCTTGTAGAGTATTGCTTCGATATGGTCAATTCTGACATTCTTCACAGTTGCTTGTCCTTTAGTAGCTGCAATGGCTATCAATAATGTACCTGCTTCAATATAGTCAGGCGAAAGGCAAAACTCAGCACTTCCGAGATCTTTTTTTCCCTTAATGGTAAGGTAATGAGTGCCAATTCCGTCAATTTGTGACCCCATTTTTACAAGAAAGCGAGCCAGGTCTTGAACGTGAGGTTCGCTTGCGGCTAATCTCACAATAGTTGTTTTTGGCAAAAGACTCGCAAACATTAAAACATTCTCTGTTGTAGTAACGCTAAATTCCTTGAGAATAATATCGTGATTTTTTTCAAGAGTACGATCATTTAATTCAAAAGAGTATTTTTCAGAAACACCCCTAATTTTAACACCAAAATCTTTTAGAGCTATTAAATGGGTATCTAAAGATCTGGCGCCAATAACGCAACCACCAGGGGTTGGTAGGGTTACTTTTTTAAAACGAGCTAGGATGGGTCCAAGTAATAAAACAGACGAGCGCAACTGACAGACAATACTTTCGTCTAATTTTTTAGGATCGATTTTGTCATTATGTATTTTTACTTTTCTCTTACCTAACCACTGAACCTTTGCTCCCATACTTTCAAGAAGCTCTAACATGCGAAAAACATCTTCTATAAGAGGGATATTATCAATGACACAGGGCTTTTTAGTTAAAAGAGTAGCTGCCAGAATAGGTGTGGCAGCATTCTTTGATCCTCTTAATTCTACCTCTCCTTTTAGGGGAATTCCACCGTGAATGATGAATTGTTCTTTCTTCATGGAGATAACAAGAATTATCGTTTCGAAAATTGAGGTGCTCTTCGTGCTTTTTTAAGTCCGTATTTCTTTCTTTCTACAACACGAGCATCTCTTGTGAGGTACCCTGCTTTTTTAAGTTTCTTGCGAAAATTTGGGAAAAATTCAACCAGAACTCTAGAAAGACCATGTCTAATAGCATCGGCCTGACCTCGTATTCCACCGCCACTTACTTTAGCAGATATCAGAAATTTTTCTTCAGATTTAATCTTTTCCAATGGAGATTGAACTGTTTTTATAAGACTAATATCATTATTTAAATATTCATTGCACGGTTTATCGTTTATAAAAAAATGACCGGTTTTGGCAGATTGTTCAGGATTTGCAGTCCATAATCTAACTTGAGCAACCGCTTCTTTTCGACGGCCAACAGCTTGATAAAACTTTTTACTTGTAATTGTTTTAGGTAATGAATTCATAAATTACTTAATCGTTAACAAAGATTAGTCTTTTGATGCGTTGATCCTTAAGCTTATTTTTTGGAAGCATTCCAGTTACGGCTCGAATTAAAACCTCTTCTGGATTTTTTTTAAAAAGAGTTTCTAGGGGAATTTCCTTTAATCCTCCTGGGTGTCCTGTGTGGTGAAAATAAATCTTAGAAGTCAGCTTCTTGCCTGTAAATTTTATTTCTTTAACATTTTTAACTCTAACCAAATTAGTTCCTGATATATTATGAGCAAAACTTGGTTTGTTTTTATCTATTAGTAAAAAAGCAATCTGAGTTGCAATTCTACCCAAACTTTGACCCTTTGCATCTAATTCAATGATTGTTTTATTATCTTTTTGATTACTTTGTTTCTTTACTTGACTCATGTTTGTCAATATTCTTATAAGCAAATTCAATTATCCCAAGAGGGGTACAATCAGTTTTTCTCTTGCCTGCTTTAATTATACGAGTGTAACCACCTGAGACATCTCTAAATTTAGGAGCGATTTCTTTGAAGAGCTTGCGAGCGGCGGTTCTTGGTAAATAGCGTAAAATATGACGAAAATCAGCAATATTTCCGACTCTAGCCTTGGTAATTAAACGCTCTATATATGGTCTTAATTCTTTTGCCTTTGCGAGAGTTGTTTTAATGGTTCCTCGAGTAATCAAGCCAACTGCCAAGCTTTTCTTAAGAGCACGACGCTGATCTCTTTTTCTGGCAAATTTTCTTCCTGTTCCTTTTCTCATGTTTTATTAAGATTTAAATGAAAGATCAATTTTTTTAAGTTTTCTTTTAATAGTCGAAACAGCCTTATCTCCAATTCCCTTGATTTCTTTAATTTGAGACTCTGTTTTTTTTGTCAAAACACTGATAGTTTTTATACCAGCTTCCTCCAATAATTTTACGACCCTTTCTTCTAATCCCAGATCTTCTATCTTTGCTTTAGGCAACTCTTTTTTTGAGTCTTTGCCTTTTTTTTCTAGTACTGTTTCTTTTTTTGTTTTTGAAGCCTTCTTTGTTTTTAATAATGATGCTTCTTTGAATGATGCCAAAAAACCAAATTGATCCCTAAGAATAGCGCTAGCATTTTTTAAAGCTTCGGACGCCTCAATTGATCCGTCAGTTTCAATTTCCATAATAACGCGATTAAAATCTGTTCTTTCTCCAATACGCATATCCTCAATCTTGTAATTAACTCTTGTGATTGGAGAATAAAACGCATCGAGTGCAATTGTCCCAATAGATAACTTTTCTTTTTGTCGATCCTCAACCCTTTCATAGCCAAATCCTCCTGATATGAAAATTTCCATATCTAGTTCTGCTTTTTTATCACTTAAAGTAGCTATAACTAAGTCTTTATTGATTATTTCTATACCCGATGGAGTCTGGATATCCCCTGCCTTAACAACTTTTTCCCCTTTTATCTTGAGCGTTGCTTGGACCTGTTTATCTATAAGATTTTCATTTGATAAAAGACGAACTTTTTTTAAACTGAGTCCTATTTGGATAATATCCTCTATTACGTGAGGAATAGTGGAAAATTCATGATTTATCCCTTTTGTCTTAAAGGCAACAATTGCAGTACCTGGCAAAGATGAATATAAAACTCTTCTTAAGGCATTTGCTAAAGTAATGCCATATCCAGGATGACAACCATCAATTTGGATAGTTGCTAAGTTATCATTTTTTTGCGTGACTCTTTGAGCTTGAGGAAGATTAATTTCGTGGGCCATAAAATTAAATTAGATATTTAAAACAAAAACATAGGGTCGAAAAAAATAACCATCCGCTCCATTATATTACTTTTTAAAATTAATGCAATACCCACGAATAGAACCAAGATAACTTTATGGATTTACTTATTTTTAGAATTATTCGTTTCTTCTTTTAAGGCGATTACGAATAAAAGCCGGAACCTCAAACTCTTCTTCCTCAGAATCTGACTTTACTTGATTTACACTCAGGTCAATCTGTGATTTCATAAATCCTTGATCATGATTTTCTTCATTGAGAAATGAATTATTTTCCTCATTTTCACTTGTGTGAATTAATTCTGGTTGATCAGAAGAACGAAAACCTTCAAAGCCAGTAGCTATGACAGTCACCTTAACTTCTCCTTTCTTTATGTCATCACTTACTACTGCGCCGAAAATCACTTTTGCATTAGGATCAATTGACTCAGTCACGATCTTAGCTGCTTCGCTAACTTCCTGCATAACAAGATCAGGTCCACCCGTTATATTAAAGAGTACCCCCTTAGCTCCATTAATGGAAACTTCGAGTAATGGTGAATTGATTGCAGCCTTAGCTGCTTCGATTGCTCTATTTTCTCCCTCAGCCCTACCAATACCCATCAAAGCAGATCCAGCATTAGCCATAATTGCTCTTACGTCAGCGAAATCCAGATTGATAACACCAGGAAGAGTGATGAGGTCTGAAATTCCCTGAACAGCTTGACGTAAGACATCATCAACAATTCTAAAAGCATCAAGTAATGAGGTCTTTTCATCAATTATTTGAAAGATTTTGTCATTTGGTATTGTTATCAGAGTGTCAACCTTATCCTTAAGAACTGCTAATCCAGCATTGGCAATAGACTCTCTTTTTTTACCTTCAAAACTAAAAGGTTTGGTTACTACTCCAACAGTTAAAGCGCCAGCATCCTTAGCGGCTTCAGCAATAATTGGAGCAGCTCCCGTTCCGGTTCCTCCACCCATACCACAGGTAATAAAGATCATATCAGCTCCCTTAACAATTTCGTAAATTTCTTCTCTATTTTCTTCAGCAGCTTGTCTACCAACTTCTGGACTCATTCCAGCGCCTAATCCTTTCGTCAGGTTTTTGCCGATATGAATCTTTGTTGAAGCTTTCGCATGATGCAATTGTTGGGCATCAGTATTAACTGCGGCAAATTCAACTCCCTTGATGTCAGCCTCCACCATACGGGTAACTGAATTATTACCGCCCCCTCCTACACCAATGACCTTGATACGAGCAAAAGTCTCTATATCAGGTTTAATGTAAGGCATATTTTTAATTTACAACTACAGGTTTATATGAAGACTAATCTTCATTTAGTTTTAGTAAAATTTTAACCGATAAAATTAATTTCTAGTTAAAAAATCACTTCTTATAATGACATTATACTTCTTTTAATAATAAATACAAATCTTAAGAAAAACATATTTATAGGGTATTCTGGATAAGCTGTTGATAACTTATGGATAAACCATGTTTTTTTATAACTTATTTTTTAAAACACCATGTTAAAAATTACCTCTCATCTATTTTTATAACTCAAAACAAAAACACACCAGATTTTATTTAGTTTATTTTTTTATATTTCAAAACAAAAATACCCGATTTTTTCGGGCATTCTTCATTTAAAGCACTTACAAATTTTATAAACGATAGCGTTCAAAAATAACTTATGGCATTAAATTTTTAAACAATTCTCTGCCTTTTTTGAAATACTTTCTGTAAGTATCGTCGTGTTTATTTAACGATCTATCATGATAAAGTTCTCGTGACCACTTAATCAGACCGACGGCAGTAACAAAGTTTGGGCTATTAACCTCATCAATCAACCCCTCAATCTCAACAGGATAGCCGATTTGTGCTGGAAGTCCCAATTCCTCTTTGGCACATTCTACAAGATAGCTTAATTTTGCTCCGCCACCGACAAAAACAGCACCCGCCGGAAGCATTTTTTCGCGATTGATTAGTTTTAATTCTTTATTTATTAGCTCCATAATCTCCTGAACACGAGCTTCAATAACTCTTGCTAGCTCTGTTCTCTCAATTTTTTCTTCTTGAATGCCGAACTTTTTAAAATCAATTTTATCTGTTTTTGAAACCGCGCTCTCAAGGGCTGATCCATACTTAATTTTAAGAGCCTCAGCTAGGTCAACGGGTAATTTAAATGCAATAGCAATGTCATTGGTGATATGACTTGATCCAATCGGCAATACTGCCGCATGACGAATTACATTTTCTTCATAAACAGCAATCTCAGTAGTAGAGCTGCCAAAATCAACGACAACAGCTCCCAATTCTCTCTGGCGTTTCGATAGACATGCCTTTGCTGATGCAAGCGGACTGAAGATTAAATGACTTTTTTTTATACCAGCTCTCTCTAAACATTCCTTTATATTTTTAATATGAGGCTTGAATGCTTCAATAACCAAAGCATTCAATTCTAGCCGCACTCCCGTCATGCCCCTAGGATTTTCAATGCCAGTTTCTTTATCAACAGAGAAATCTTGAGGAACCGTATGAATGATTTGTCGATTTTGCGGTAGAGAAAAGGTCTCGGCAGCCTCAATGACTCGTTTAATATCTTCATCCGAGACTTCTCCATCGGCTCGTGAAATTGCAATCACTCCCTTGCTTGTTTTTGTTTCTATATGAGTTCCAGATAAGCTGACATAAACTTCTGTAACTGAAATATCTGCTTTTTTTTCAATGGTTGCAATAACTTCCCTTAATTGTTCGGTTACTTCTTGGGGATCTACAACTACACCTTTTCTAATGCCACGAGATGGCGCAATTAAACTTGTAATAATTTCAAGACGACCAGTGTCTGAATGAACACCTGCGACAACAGTATGAATATTCATTGAACCTATGTCTAGTCCTACAACAATGTTTTGACGCATCTTTTTTAATATTCCAATAAATTAACTTTTTTTAACTCAAAAACTCTAATAACCATAAGGCACTAGTCGACTAATACTTCTTTTAGTATTTTTTCTTCAATTTTTTCCATTTTTTGGGCGCACTTCTCAGAGTCATGAGAATAACCCAACAAATGTAGTATACCATGCAACAAAAGTCTTGTCATGTGATTTTTAGTGGATATCTCGAGGTCTTTGGCTTCTTTTTGGATGACCAATGGGCATAAAAAGATTTCGCCCAAGTATTGATATTTCGAAGCTGGAAGAACGAAATCGTCTGTTTCACTTGCAACAAAACTTAAAATCGTTGTAACCTTATCTTTGTCGCGGAATTTCTTGTTAAGTGCTTTCATTCTTGCCTGGCAAACTAGATTAATTTCGCATTCGTAATTTTCTTTTGTTTCAAGCAAATTAAAAATTCTGCCGGCAGTATTCTTAAGCCATTTTTCATCGATTTTATAGGGCGTTTTTTTAATAATATTAATTTTCTGATTCATTTTTTAATACCTTTTCACGATTCATTATTTATTTATATCTAAATACAATTTTGCTTTTAAAATTAAAACGCAGCTTTGTGCATGGGTGATTTTGCTTTTTATTACCATATCCACAGCCTTATCAAGCTTAACTTTAACCATTTTTATTAATTCAGTTTCGTCTTGTTGAGAATCCTTAAATGCGAGATCTTTTGCTAAAAATATTTGTGCTGGAGCTTTGACGGTAGTAGTTAATGGATCAACCCTTCCAAGATTAATCCATTCTCTTGCTTCGACACCAAGTTCTTCTTTTAATTCTCTTTTGGCAGCATCGAGATAGGTTTCTGTGTTTTCTACGGCTCCACTTACCGTTTCTAAAGAATTTTTACCTGAAGCATAATGAAATTCTTGAGTTAGATATACAAATCCCTGATCGTCTAGTGGTAATACTGATATACCTTTTTGCAATGTTACCGTTCCAAAAATACCTGATTTACCGCTAGGCTGAACCACTTTATCTTCTCTGACTGTTATCCATGGATTTTTGTATTTTATTTGACTTGTTTTTATTGTCCATGGACCATGTTTTTTATTTAACTTTATCATTGTTTAAAATAATTTTTTATTCTACTAATTTATACAATTCTTCGGCTAAATCTTTCATTCCTTTTCGTGCTTGTTTTTTCTTTTGTCCCAATGTTTTTTCATTGTTTCTAATCTTTTGTTGTCTTTCTTCAAGAGATTCTTCGATTCTTTCTGCGTGGGCAGAGGTAGGACCAAATCCAACATCCTTTGTAACGCCAGTATATTTTGGTTTGTGATAAAAAGGTGCAGCCATTGCTTCGTCTTCATTAACAGAAGAGCCGAAGTATAATTTTTGCAGAACTTTTGGATCATTACATGGATCATGTTCGTATCGTTCATCGTGTTTTTTTGTGTATGCAGTAACAGAGGCAATATCAAAATCAATATTTTCTTCTTCTAAAATATCAACTAGTTTTCTCATACTTTCTCCCGAAAAAATATGATCCGTAACAACCAAAACTTTCTGCCAATTTTCTTCTTTATTTTTTTCTCTGATAAATTCACGGATTTCACCAAAAAGAGGACTATATTGTTTTCCGGCAGCGACAAATTCTAACCTAACAAGATCTTTGCCTTGCTCTTCGTGTTTCTTATCCATAATTTTTTTCAAAAACAATGCCGGTAATCTTCCACTAGTATCGTCGCATAATATTGTGTCGTAATCGCTAATTTTGTCGCGTAATTCAAGTAAAAGCCTTGCTAGCGCTTCTGGTGTCTTAAATGGATAAGGCGCTAATCCTTCCGATGTTTCTGAGCCGAGCATATTCATATAGTCCCAATATTCCTCTTCAGGTATGCCAACTTTTTGGCAAATCAATCTTTTTGCTTCTTCGTCATCTAATCTTTCGGGCAACAAAGCCTCTGGGTCGGTATTAACATCTAGTTGTGGTTCTTTTTCGTGATTCATAAAGATTAGTTTTTATTTAGTTACTCTTTTTATCTCAACATTATGTATCGGAAAAAGCACAATGGACAAGAATTAGCGATTGAAGAGCTTTTTCTTTCTTAGATTGAGACGAATGGTCAAAACTTTGTCAGATGAGAAAATTTTACTTGCGATAACAACAAAAACAATAAAAACAATTAATTGATAAATAATACCTAAAATAATTGGCAGGATATTGCCCAGCATAATATTTTGCGAGGCTAAAAAGGGATGGGAAAAAGGAATGGCATAGATGATATATCTTACGACTGGTGAAAGCGTGTTGATGTCAAAGAAAAGCGTTAAGAAATACGGGATAACAATCAGAATCATTAGAGGTGTTGTTACAACTTGAACTCCTTTAACGTCTTCTGCTAAAATTCCGAGGATAATCGCGATTGCCAAAGCACATAAAATAGCAATAAATAAAGAAATTCCAAGCAATAAATATCCTTCCTGTCCCATTTTAAGTCCTAAAGTATTAAGAGCTTCGGTTAGCGCCGGATTAGCCTGACCAGTTGCGCCACCTGTAATGCCTTGCATATACGATCTAAAACCAATCATATAAAATGCGGCAAACAAAAGCGCGACAATGCCTGATCCGACCAATTTTGCCAAAACGATTGTTTTCCTGCCAATCGGCGAACTTAAAAGCGTTTCGAAAGTTTTATTTTCTTTCTCAGCCGCCACAGTTGATGCGACCATCTGCGCTGCCATGATAATAACCATAAAAAGAATGACAGGAACAAAAGCTGCCTGGGATTGAATCGTTCCCCTTAATTGATCAAGACTGATATTGGCTTTTTTGTCTCCAACTAAGACAAAATCTTGGCTTGTAACCGGATATTTAAGAAATTGCGGGTCGCTATTTTTTGAATTTTTACTGATCAGCTGATTGCTTAAAGTTTCGTTAATCAGGCTGACGATTTTACTTATGCCGCTTGACTTAACGTCTGATAAAATAGAAAAACTTTGAACGCGGCGATAAATTTCAATTTTTTGGGGAGATGAATTATTAATCCCTTTTTCAAAACCTTGCGGGATAACAATTAAAGATAAAGCTTCTTTTCCTTGTTTTTGTTTTGTCGCTGCTTCAATACTTAGATTTTTAAGAAGATTGATCTTAAAATTGCTTGCCTCAAGAATGTTAAAAACTTCTTTGGATGTTGGAGTTTGATCTTGGTCAATTAAATTGATTTCTTGCGGTATTCCGAGTTTTTTTGTCTCTTTACTCATCAGGCTTCCGATAACCGAAAAAATAATCACCATAACAACGATAGGTATTAGCATTTGAGGCGTGATTAATTCGCGAATTTCTTTTTTTAATAATACTAAGAATTTTTTCATGAATTTAATTTAATAAACACCTCTTCTAAATTATTGGCTTGATATTCTTTTTTTAGTTCTTCAGGTGTTCCGATTTCGTGGATTTTTCCTTCATGGATAATGCCAATTCTTTGCGACAAAAACTCAATCTCGAGCATATTGTGGCTTGATAAAAGCACGCTCATTCCTTTTTTCGCCAGATCGCGAATAATACTTCTGATTTCATAAGCATTAATAACATCTAGCCCACTAGTCGGTTCATCTAAGATAATTAATTTTGGCCGAGACATGACGGTGCGGGCGATCAAAAGTTTGCGCGTCATGCCCTTGCTGTAGGTTTTGATTTTATCCTTAAGTCGTACGCCAAGGCCAGTAATTTTAATAGCAAAATCAAGATATTCTTTTTGTTTTTCCCTGTCGTCCGCAAAGATTTCTGCCATAAACTTAAGATATGCTATGCCTGTAAGATTTTTATAGGCGCCGGCTTCTTCGGGAAGATAGCTAATAATTTCTCGAATTTTCTGGGCGTCTTTTTTGATGTCATAACCAAAAATATTCACTTCGCCTGATGTTGGAGAAAGAATCGTAGCAATGATTTTTAAGGCGGTTGACTTCCCTGCTCCGTTTGGTCCAACAAGACCGAAAATTTCGCCTTCGCCCACTTCAAAGCTAATACCTTTAAGCGCCTCAACTTCTTTATATTTTTTTACTAAATTGTTAACGATTAAAGCTTTAGACATATATTTATAAATTATTATTCAGTACATTTTTGATATGTTTTTTCCGAAATTTGAATCAATTCATTTTTTTCACCATATAAAACCTTCTTTTCTCTTCTGAAAAATGCTCAATTGCATACCTGAGCATTGTTCGTGGCATAATTTGACAATATCTTTTAAGAATTTCCTCTTCCATCGCCTGATTCTTTTTTCCAACTTCTCGGAGCATCCAGCCAACAGCCTTATGAATAAGATCGTGCTTATCATATAGCAATATCATTGAGATTTTTAAGGCATCGTCAAATTGACTTTCTTTTATAAAAGCAAAGGTTGAAATAATGGCAATGCGTCTTTCCCATAAATTTTTCGATTTTGCAAGTTCGTATAAAACCTTTTTTTGTTCCGGGCGCTTCAAAAGCCAAGCACCGATGATTTTATGGGCTGAACAATCAACTAAGTCCCAATTATTAATATATTTAGTATTCTTTAAATAGAACTTTACCATCTCCTCCCTTTCAATGTCGGTTGATTTTGGATATCGATATGTCAAGATCATCAATGCTGTCAATCTGTATTCATGGATCGGACTTGATATTAATTTTTGGATTTGGGCAAGAGATAAATCTTTGTAATATTTTTTGGCGATTTTTCTTTGGACTGGCACTACTACTCCAATAAATCTATCTCCTTCTCCATATTCTCCTTTGCTAGTCTTAAAAAAGCGGGCGTAATTTCTCGCCTTTTCTTTGTTGCTGTGCAAATCCAATTCTTTTTTAATTAAAACCAGAGACATTTAATTTTATTAAAAATTACAATCAGTTATTTTCAAACACTCCCTCACATTGATTTTCAAAGCACTTGCATGATGTTGGAGCTTGGCAAAAACACTTTAAATTTGTTTTTTCAGGAAGGTTTTCCTTATGATAACAACCGCAATTACACTCCCCCGTTTTGCCAAAAAGGACACAATCAGTATCGTCAGTGCAAATAAACTGGGAATCTAGAATATTTCCTTGTTCTTCTTGTTCAAGATAAGTATCTTCAATTTTCTCAACAGTCTCTATAAAAAAAACATTCTTATTATCGCCTTCATGTCGTAGTTCTCCTCCAGAAACTATCCATTGACCACTTTTTATTCCCCCTAAAATTGCCCCAAGATTACCGCTAAGTTCAATACTCTCTCCTTCAGACGAGAGTCGTGTGGTTGTTTCTGATAAATCTATTTGTCCATAAATGCTCAGATTTTTACCATAGCTTGGATTAGCAAGTAATTGAGACACGCTAATCGTGTCATCATATTTATTAGAAATATCGCTAGACGAAGAATGGGAAATTATAAAAATAACTACTCCAATAAACGCTAAAAACAAAAACACAAAAATCAGCTTGGGCGATTTCATGTAAAAAGAATATTTCCTTAAAAGACCATCTAATTCGATGGTACTAATTTTCATTATATCATTTGAAAACTGAAAATAAAGCGCACAAAAAAGCTGTTCAGGTCGTGCCGGAACAGCCTTTTTTATTCAAACTCTTTATTTACATGAGCAAGCGCATTTCTTTCCGTGAATCAGTTTAATAACTGCGAAAACAATGAAAACAATTGGCCACCAGCTGATATCCATGTAAAATACACCAAGGTCTGACAAAAGCCACAGAACACCGATAATGAGCAAGATTATTGGGCCTAACCAAGCGTGGCCACCGCAACATTTTTTATCCTCCATATATTTATAAAATAAACACAAATCGTAAAAATAAAACGACCTTTATTTCTATTATAACATAAATTTTCACAAGTTTAAAAGCAAAAAAAGAACCCCATACGCTGATGGGGTTCTTGTGCGCCGCAACGCTAGGCGGCACAGAACTCTACGACTCGCATAACTGCCCAGCCTTCCGACTGAACAAGTCTGTGAGCCGCATTGATCTCGGTGATCGAGAGTCTCGTGAGCGCGTCAATCTCTTCGCGGCTATTATAGCCACAGAAGAGAATCAGCCCGAGCTTGATGTTCTCTTCCGGCGTCTGGGTTCCAGATACCTTGTTGCACCAAGCCACAACTTGGCCGTCAACTTGGGTCGGATTCCACGTACCATGCGGGTGCATACCCTGGACCACGGCTGCTCGTCCCAAGTCTGCCATTTCCTCGGCGCTTCCCTCGATCTCGATCGTCAGTGCCTCGTCTTTTCCGGTTGTTCTGGAGGTAAGAAAGTAGGTAAAGACGATTCCCGTTTCGTTGATCTTGAATCCACGAATCTCCTTCGCTGCCATAAGTGGCAAAAGGAGTTTGCCGATGACCACGAGATCGTAGAAATCGCGAACTCCCACAGCTTCATTGAAACGGCGATTGCCATTCTTATCTTTCGTAGTGACGATCACTTATCCTCCTTTCTTGGATTCGATTCATGAAAACACCGAATTCTTTTCTACTATCCATTATAGCATATTTAATATAGAAAGTCAATATTTCGTGGTAATGTGTACACACATATTGCATTTTTTGCTATTTAAATAAAAAAAACACAGAAATTACTCTATGTTTTTATTAAACAGCGCAGAGGTCTAATTTATAGAGATTTTTTAAAAATTTTCTTTCGACAAATAGCAAAAACAAGCATTGAATTAACAACTACTAGATATATAGGAAAAGCAATAGCATTAAAATTCCACATTTTAATTGCTGCAAAACTAGTGAGTGCGCTAAATATTCCAGCCGTATAAGCACTAGCGCTCTCTGTGCTTGAGTGGCGCCAAGACTTTATTAGAGTTGGTACAGCCGCAAATCCGTCACTAGCAAGAGCGAAAATAATTGCGATGGCGGGCTCCTTAGTAATTCCCCAAAGGATTAAGGCAAGTAACGAACATAGTCCGCAGAGATAATCAAATTTTTCCAATTTCCAGTACGATTTTTTATTTAGGAAAGAAACAATTAACACTAAAAGCGGTCCAAAACCTGCCATAAAAACTGGTAAAACTGACAATCTTATGCCGCTTGAAAGTGCGGCAAAAGTTGCAATCAAAGGCGCAATTGACCACATTAACCAAGTAACCTTATTAGGTTTGGTATTACCGCGCACAGTTTCCCGAATATAGAAGAAAATACCAGATAAATTTACGGCTGCCCCAACAAACACCAAATATTGTAAATATTGCATCATGTGGTTTTATTTGCTGTATATTTCAACTTAAGTGCTATTTGAACAATACTAATAATAAAAGCAATAACATTGCACAAAATTACTGGAATTGCGCCGATTAAAATACCGTAAATTGCCCAAAGAAGACAATTTAGAAAGTAAAGGACCAGCATTGCAAAAGAAACATCGTCGGCTTTTTTTGTTCTTATAAATTTAACGACTTGAGGCAACATTAATGATGTTCCAATAGCTGTGGCCACATATCCGATAATTTGAGTGATGGTATTTGTCATATTTTAGTGATCAGTATTGTAACTAACAAGATAGTTACCACATAAATTATTAACCAGCAGGCGGTGCCAAGAAACAAAGATAGCGCTTCTTGTTTTTTGTTATCAAGATAAAGCATAAATGGCTTTCCAAGAATCAAGGCGCCGACTATAAGCGCTGAAACAACAAAGAGTAGCAAAAATGTAATTGGCCCTAAAATGTTGTCAAACTTTCCAAAAATCGTTTCGCCATTTTGCATCAATAGCGCAACGAATGCAATATATGCTAAAGCCCCCAAAGAACTAAGAAAACTATCTTTATAAATATTTTTCATATTTTTTATCGTTATTTTAATAATTCTTTTACTTTATTATGAATTCTCGAAAATAATCCTTCAAGATATGCCCGATTAGCATTATCGTCTCTCAGCATTTCCCAGGCATAATATCCTTCTTCTTTGTCTTGAGTTTGGAGAAACGGAAATAGCTTTTCTTCATCGCAAACTTGTCTAATAGCAAGATTATATAAGCGGCACAATTCTTCGTTAGGGCACTGGAATTCTATTTCCCATGTATGTAACGATCCCATCGGATCATTGACTTGTAGTTCGACGGGTTCTTTTTCTTTTTCCGGTGAGTTAGGTAATGTTTCTGATGTTTTCATAATTTTTATTATTTGAGTTTTACTCGGTATGTCAGCAAACTCTTTATTCCGCTTTTTCTTGAATTCTTAAATCTTCCTTAGTAACGCCCAATAAGTCGTGGAGATATTGATAAACTTCTTCGGTTTTACCACGTGGAAATTTTGCTACTATTTCATTTTTTGAAATATAATCAGGAACTAAAACCTCGTCTTCTTCCATGCCAAAATGATTTGCGGTATTGCTGTTGATTGCTGAATCTACCGGAATTTTCAAAACATATATTTCGTACTGAAGTTGTTCTGCCGGATCTGGCACATTCCCTGTTCCAGCTTCAGCACATGTAATACTTGTTGTGGTGGAAATAAATGACGATCCACCTCTTGCGCTTTGTAAATAAGCAAGCTGTTCAGTTGTATTATTAGAAGACGGTTTTGCGGTTGTTAGATAGCACTCATCGCCGTATAAAGCATAACCTACTTCATTGGAGCTATGAAGTTGCTCCGCGAGTTGTTGTGTAGTGAGTTTTCCATAACCATAAGTTCTAGTGTAAAATCCTTTTTTATCCAAATTCGGATGGTCGCCGCGGAGTAAATAAACAAAACCGTCTTTGATAAATTTCGGATTTAGGTTTGCTTTCCATTTATCAAGTTTCAGTTCAGAAACTTTTGTTCTCTCTGGATAACCATGCTCACGGAGAATTTCATCTATTTCGCGCTGAAAATCAAATTGTTGTTTTCTATCAAAGAGTGCGATTAACTCTGGGTTATTCCGAATTTTTTCATAGTTTGCCCAAAGATTATCTAGTCGCTCTTTTCTCTGTTCCAAACTTTCATTAGCTGTTTCCGGTTGTATTCCTAATTGCTCTCTTAATTCTGCAATTTTTTTAGCGTCAGCTTCTTGACGAACGGCGATATCAGCTTCATTCGCGTTTGTAGTTTCAGGTGTTGGCACAACAGGAGCTATTTCCGAAACTTGATCGGGCGATTTTGTTTCCTGTAGTTCTGGATTTTCCGTAGGATTAGGTTGTGGCGGTTCTTCAAATTTCATAAGTTTATTTCAAATCTGTCGAGATGCGGTGTGTGTTCGAAAAAATTCGAACAGATTTCGCCCAAAATTTGTAGGACGGGCGGAATTCCCCCCAACCCCCCCCTTCCGCCCGACCGCAGAAGCGACCCTTTCGGATTGGAAGATTTCAAGTTTTTCTTTGGCGGATTAGGAATTATTAGAAAATTGTTTGTAAAATTTGTAAACGAATATGAAGCTTAAACTACCCAAGATATGCCAAACAGCATGACCATTTATTATGTGAGCAGTACTAGAACTGCACCAAATCTTAAGAAAATCAAGCCACCAAATACCCCAGGCAATAAGCAGTATTGTAAAAGCTATAAATAAATTATCGAGCTTATAGTTGCCTTGAGCTTTTTTGTAAAGAAAAAATTCGGTAATTAATACTGTCAAAAGTTGTAAGGCAAAAATGGTAATTCCCACATTGATGCCAAAAAGAGTTTTTTGGTAATAAAAAATACTTAGAATAATTATATTTAATAAAACATAGAGAATTACTAGATTTCTAATTGAAAAGTATTTTATTTTGAAGCGATAAAGATTAAAAACGATTAAAAATAATGCAAAAATAAACATTGCGCTATTGTCAAAAGCTTGCCAAAAATTGGTGAAGGTCGCGTGATATATTCCAGAAAATAACCCGCAAATAATCGCCGCTGGTCCGATAAGTTTAAGTAATAGATTATTCTCTTTACGACTGATAAAGATCAAATAGATCCCGACAAAAATATAAGCAAGGTTAGACCAGGTATTCGCGGGAGCAGTAATATAAGAACAGAGATTGTTCTCGCAAAATTTCATTGTAGGTTCAACTAAATTTTCGTAAGGACAGTTCATATTTTTATTCCATTAAATCATTAATTGATATTCCTAAACCCTTAGCAATTTTTACCACCGTTTGAATTGAGAGTTTGGTGATATTTAGTGTAGATGTCGGACATCTACGGAGTCGGGACATTTTATAATTTTTCCCAATAGCCCGCCAAGGTAATCGGCCGCTAAACTCAGAAAAATTATTAATAATCCACTGCGTATAAGTGTTGCTATTTGGACCGCGCCAATGATATTTATCGCAATAAGGATATGAAATAGGAGATTTTTCTATAAATTCACACATCTGTTGCGCTATTTTTCCTTCAATTTTGCCCAGCAATTTTGGCTTCCAAAAATATTTTTTAGAAGAAGAGATTATTTCAACTCCTTGAAATGGCAAAAAGAAATTTAAGTACAGATGATCCCACTTTGTTTTATGACTGACCTGTCTTGAAAGAATCTCCCATCTTGAAATTTTGCCTTGATTATTGACGACAAACCAAGAATGCAATGCGATATTAAGAGGTATTTGCGTGGGACAAGCGAAAAGAAATACTTGGTATTTTTCTTTATCAATCAATTTGAAAAATTCTCTATTATCATCCATATTTTCTGTATTTTGTTATTCTTAGAATCCTTCTTTTGATTCAAGCTTCTTTTTGCACAATTCAATCAGATCAGGTTTATTGCATATTTCCAACATTCTTATAATTTTTTCTAGCAAAATGGTTCTATTCAAGGTTAATTCATCCATTAAGCGATTTACTTCAATAGCCAATCTGTCTAATTCTTCAATCTGCTGTCTTTCTGTTTCTGTTGCGGTAATTGAAGAATTATAGAATTTCATATCTGGATATCTCTGAGAAAAACCCTTTGGCTTGACTGGTTTTCTGTTTTTTTCACCTTTATCATAAACAAGTAACTGAAATAAAGTTAAATATTCATTAAAATAATCATCCTCTATAATTTTAGAAGCTGAGATCTCAAAGTTTTCAGTTTTTGATCTTTCTGGCGATTTTTCCATAATTTTTCAATTTATTAGTATGTAAATTGAAGACAAAAGTTTAAATCTACTGTTTTCCCAATAACATCTGTTGTTCAGCAATTTGCATTAATGATTCAATATCTTTTTTATTGAACTCACGCCCATTGAATATTTCTTCTTTAAGAAAATTGTAAAATGTATTATAGGCATTCCTAATCTCTGGCGGAAGCTCCTGCATAAAACTTCTTAATTCATCACTATCCAGACAGTATTGTTTAGTAAATTCCGCGACAAATTGTCCGAATTGACCCCTGAGTTCTTCAAGTGGATATATTCTACCTACTGATCCTTGAAAAAACGAATCGGCAGTCTTTATTACTTCGTAACTTCTCAACATTTCGTTTCTTGTTACTTCGTCTGTAGCGTTTATTGAATCTTCAATTGGATGTCCAACAGCCTCGTGAAGGAGTGTCGCAAAAAATCTAGGCATATTAGCAGTATCAAAAGTTATATGCTTAGGTACTTCTGCTACGCCGTCATGGTAAAAACCATCACATCCCATTGATAAATAAGCCTCTTCGGCTTGGACATTAATCTCTGTTAAATGTTTACTAATTTTTGAAAGAGGAACAAACTTTCCCAAAGTTTCCTTAATTGCACCTAATCGTTCTGTACCCAAACGCTTAGATAGTCCAGCGGGGATTAAATAATATTGCGGATCAATCAAAACTCCGCTTTCTTTTCCCATATTCATTATATCGGAAATAAGTTTTTGCTCTCTAAGCCAAACACCTTGTATTTCTTTCCAATCAATACCCGGTTCATCTCCTGATTGGACGTGATCATTTATTATTCGTAGCATCTCTGAAACAAATTCAAGATTTCTTGCAAGAATTTTTTCGATCTCTTGCTGTCTTTTTTCAAGTTCTTCATTTGGTTCTAATTTTTCTGGCGATGGTTCCATGTTTATAATTTATTAATTACCGGAGCTTTATCGTTATCTGAAAAGAATCCGAAAAGAACGGCAAAATAATTGAGAATTGCGTGTGATGCAAATATTAATACCAAGTTTGGCGAGAAATTAATGAACATTAACTCCCGGATATATTAAAGATTCTATCCCGTTTTTTGCTGTTAAGGAAACCGCTTGCTCAAGCTTTGTTTTTTGTGCTGGGTCAGAAAATGGAAAATTTATTTCACCAACATTTAGTTTTACACCAAAATCCGAGGCGATTTTTTTCATTTCTTTCATTTGTCCTTCGTAATCCATTTCACTAATAGTGAAATTACCGTTTTTTACTTCAATCGACCCACCTTCCGGTTTTTCTCTATATGGATGAAAACTAATAGTATCAACTAGTGCTCTATCTATTCCGGCTTCTACTTGAAGTCGTCTAACTTCAGTTAAAACTTCTCTTAGATATGTTGGGTCAAAACAGGCAACTCCAGCAATTGAAAGTTTTATTGCTGGGCTTTTTTCTTTTATTCTCTTAGCTACTTCGGTAAAAAATTTTCCATATTCAACAGCATCTACATGGCTGGCATACTGTAATTTATCTGCGAACATTGTGCCAGTGCTTCTTGAAATATTTGTTTCATTTCCTATTTCTAGCTCAACCCTATTTCCAAAACTTTCAATAATCCTTTCACAAATAGCGATGTATTGTTCTATTTGTTCTTGTGTTTCAGGGACATCAGATGATTTTTCTTTACCGCGGCGGTGATCATAAAATTGAACAACAAGAGTTAAGTCGCTAATTTGCTCTTGGAGTGTTTTTATCTGATCAATAAATTCTGGGGCAATTGCAACATCGAAAGTTCCGTCAGGTTTAATTTCAAGTGCTTGAGACGGAGTAATTGGAGATAACTCTCCGGCAGGATGAACTCTAGCGTGTTGTAATTTCCCTTCAAAACTAGATAGATATTCATTAAAAGATAACTTTTTACCAACCTCCTTCTCTTTTTTATCTAAAAGAATTTTTTGAGCTTGACCAGATTCTACAGCAGGGCGTATTTCATCTGAAATCTGTCCATCTCTTTCTTGTATGTACTGAAGGTATCGTTCTTGCGACCAAAAGTTCCTTGCATCAACAATATAGTCATGATCAAAATTAATTCCTACAAATTCAGGATTTTCAACAACCAGATCGCGTTCATGCTGCCGACACTCTTTTTCTTTTTGTTCATTAGCAATTTCTAAAGATGATCGGGATGCTTTTTTTTCGACCACGGGTGGTTTGATTACTTCTTGTGTATTCTGTTGTTGTGGCATTTCAAAATTTTCCACAATTTTTCCTTAATTAATAATAACTGGTTAAATTATATCAAGTTATTCAGACTCCCGTCTCATAAAGTATAAAACTTGATCAGATTGTTTTCTTAAAGGCGAAATTATGCTTAATTTCAACCCTTGTCTGTATCTTCAATATTAAAACCCATTTTTAAAAGTCCTTCCCTTTCTACTTGCATTGATTCTTGTCGAGACTTTTGAAATTCTTGCCCTTGAGACAATTCTTTGAACCAGTCGGTTTGGTAAAAACTTCCCAATATCTCCCTAGCCTTAGTAATATATTCAATTATTTCATGATCGTCTTTGTGTTCTGGGTAATAACAAAATTCAGGAACTGCCCCTTTGTATTCCGTGGTTTCGGGGGCAGAAGAAAGAATATCGGCGTCTAGTAAATCATCGTCGATTTTTCCTTCTCGACGGCATTTTTCATAATCAAGAATTGCCTGATCTGGATATCCAAAAATGATTCCTTCGGCTAGAATTTCAACATTAACTTCTTTGGGTATTTTTCCTGCTTCTTGAGCTTCTTTTAATGAATTAGTAAGTTTCTTAAGCCATTCCTTCGGCTCATCTCCCAGAATACTTTCATAAGGCGGAACACATGGTATTTTGGTCATTCTTGATTTTCTTTCAATACCTTTAAAATTTACAATGGAAAGGCTTGTAATTTCTGATTCTTCTTCTAGTGTTTCTGGGTAATATATTCTTAGCCCAAGATTCTCGAGCTGTGCGTTTACTTGTTCTAATTTTTCTATTCTTTCTTTGTCTAATTTAACCCAAGGTATGTCGGTATGACCTTTCATGCCGGATATTAGTAGGATTAGGTTGGGTTCGGCTAAACGACAACCCAATTCTGCTCCTAAAATTTCATAAACTTTTGAAGCCAATTCGGCTGTTTCGATCCCTGTTAGTAGATCCAGTCTTTCTCTTTCAAACTCTTCCATTTGTTTTTCCGTGGAGACGCTTTCCGGTGACTTTTCCATGGGTTTTATTAATAATATACTTTTTATTTCTGTAGTGTTACCTAGTAACGAGCATCTGTTAAGAGTGGCGTGACGAAGCTCCACTAGGCGCTCTGTTGAAATACTGGGACGCTTTTTATGAGTTTAGGTTTTGTCATTCTAGTTTCTTGTGGCAATTACATCCATCTCCAAACTTGCTCCCAAGGGGAGAGTACTTACACCAACTGCTGTTCTAGCGGGAAGCGGATGTTTAAAGTAAGTCACATATGCCTTATTGAGTTCAGGAAGCTGGTTTAGATCGGTCAGATATAGATGAACTCGAACAACATCATCTAAAGTAAGACTAGCTTCCTCTAATAATTTCTTTACATTTGAAATAACCGCACCAAGTTTTTCTTCTATACTATTGCCAACCAGCTGGCCTGTAGCATCTATGTGGATTTGTCCGGAAACAAAAACCAAGCCATTTACTTCATAGGCTCCAGAAAGTGGTGCAGTAATTGTTTTCGATGATCGATAAATTTTTTTCATACAAGTTCGAATCCCTTTAGGATTATTACATATTAACACTTTTCCGTTTTGAAATGTAGCGCAAAATAAGGGAATTTTGACGGTCACTTTTCAAAACTACTGGCGGTTTAGTCGGATTAAGTACCCAAGGATCTAAGCTCCATGGGGATGTTCCAATATCTTTTCTTTACTCTAAAATATGTATGTGGGTCGCTAGCTATTATGACGATTAACAAGATTAACGCCTGTTTCTGCGGAAAGTTTTTCAATAACACTTTTTAGTTTTTCTAAACCTTGTTCGGAGTAGTAAGATGGTTCTAGTGCATATCCATTGTCTTTCGCAAATTGGAAAATTTGTCTAAGTAATTCAGATGCATACCCCTTACCTTGATATTCTGGATCAACAGAAACAAACTTTATCCAAAAATTTTGATCATCTTTTGGATCTTGCTCTAGCTCTGATAAACCGACCACCTTGCCTGTTTCACATACAACTGGAAAAAGCTTTTTCGAAGAACTAATACCAGCAACCTCTCCCGGGTAGAAATACTTAAAGACACCACCATCTTCTAAGGGAAGAAATCTTGTATCCTGAGGAAGTGAATCCCCCTTATAGATTATCTCAAGTAACTCATCCGCTGAGAGAATTTTTGTCTCCGCTTTTATCTGTTCTTTGTTTTCAAAAGTGTCTCCAGATTTTGGTGATTCCATATATTCAATATACTCATCTTAACATAAGGCTAGTGGGTCATATACGACATCTTCACATTGTTGCGGAGAGGGCGGGATTCGAACCCGCGAGACCTTGCGGCCTGCGCGCTTTCCAAGCGCGTGCACTCGACCACTATGCGACCTCTCCAAGTTATTTTATTTTATCTCGACCCCTGCCTGCCGGCAGGACTATGCGAACCCACCATGTGTCAACTTTAGACTCTGTAACAAGACAACTTAACAACTAATATCTCCTAATTCCCATGCCAACTCTTTTAGGAATTGTTTAAGAAATTTGGTGCGTTTTTTTGCTAACTTCTTCGCGTATTTTGTATGCATTCTATCTTGTACTACTAAAAGTCGTGAATAGAAAAGATCTAACGCCTGTTTTTTACTGTCTGGTTTTCTTAATCTACAAAACGGATCTGTTGGATGATAAAAAGGACGTTCCATTTGTCCTGTAGATGAAAAAGTTCTCATGATGGAAATTGCCCCCGTTGCTTCTAGTCTATCTGCATCTTGCAATATTTTTGCTTCCAAAGTATTAGGATTGATGCTTTTTGAAAATGAACATTGATTGATAGCTTCGAAAACTGTGCCAATCTTTTTTCTTGGAAATTCATCAATGTTTTCCAATATTTCCTTAGTAGTTTCAGCGCTTTCTTCAGAGGAATCATTAGATTTAGGATGATTTTTCTGATAGCAAACTATATCATGAAACAATGCCGCCGGAACAATTATATCTAAATCTCCTCCTTCGTATTCCACTATTCCTTCAGCATTATTTAAAACCCTTAAAGCATGATAAAAATCATGTGACCTATCATGATTCGTTATCTTGTCTTTAGCAATATTAATTAATTTGTTTCTTAATTTGCTAGTCATAATAATTTAAAACTTTTTCGATGAATTTTACATGGCCCGTATTTTTTTATCATCTTTCTATGTAATTTTGTACCATAACCTTTGTGCTTTTCAAAGCTGTATTTCGGGTATTTCTTAGCTAAGCGTCGCATAATGTCATCCCTGGTCTCTTTTGCAATAATTGACGCTGCGGCTATGATAATTGACTTTCCATCACCACCAATAATCGCTTTTTGATTGATATTTAAATCTTCAATAGTATCTCTGCCATCTATTAAGAGAAATTCGACTTTAGTCGAAAGTTTTTGGTAACATTTTTTCATTGCCAGAAGGGTTGCTTGGCGAATATTTATTTTATCAATTATTTTCTCAGAAACGAGTGAAGTTTTAACCTCTATCGCCTCTTCTTTAATGATTTGCTTGATTTTTATACGCTTAGCGGATGATAGTTTCTTCGAATCTTTGATGTTAAATTTTAACCATCTTTCCAATTTTTGTTTATCAAAGACAACAATTCCTGCCACGACCGGTCCCGCCAAAGGTCCCCTGCCCGCTTCATCAATTCCAGCAATATACTTAAAACCTTTTTTAAAAAGTGCTCTCTCTTCCTTTAAATTCGGCAATCTCATAGGAGTTAGATTTTTGTACGATTCACGATTTACGATTAACGATTCGCGGCGACTAAACTTTCGTTTCTCTTAATCTTCTTACTCTTTCCTCTATCGGCGGGTGCGTCATAAAGAGTTTAGTTAATCCACTAAGCGCTTGTTTGCCGCGAAATGGACTGGCAATATAAAGATGCGCTGTGGCATTGGTCGCAGAAGGCATCGGATTTTCGTCTTTGGCGATTTTTTCAAGCGCGCTGGCAAGTCCTTCGGGGTATCTGGTAATTAAAGCGCCAGTCGAATCGGCCAAAAACTCTCGTTTGCGGGAAACTGCTAAACGAATTAAGGTAGCAGCTAAAGGCGCTAAAATCGAAACAATTATAGCGACAATCATCATAATTCCTTGTATGCCATTGTCATCACTTGACCTTCTGCCGCCAAATAATCTTCCTCGCCTGAATAAGTCAGAAATAATTGCAATAAAACCAGCTAAAACGACAGTGACAGTCATTAGTAACATGTCGCGGTTGCCAATATGCGATAATTCGTGAGAAATTACTCCTTCTATTTCCGAACGATCTAATTTTTCAAGTAAACCAGATGTGACGGCAATAACTGCATGTTTTTGGTCTCTGCCAGTAGCAAAGGCATTGGGCTGAGCCTCGTTAATCAGATAGATTTTTGGCTGCAAGAGTCCGGCAGTAATGCAAAGATTTTCGACAATGTGATAAAGTTCTGGGTTTTCACTGTGCTCTATTGGTTTGGCGTGAGCCATTTTAGTAACAATTTTATCTGACCACCAATAGCTGCCAAATGACATAAAGACGCTAATTAGAACAGCAATATAGAGAATATCTGGAGAATCATACGCCTGACCAAAAATCCAGCCAATAAGAATAACAAAAACCATAAAGAAAAACATCAAAAAGAATGTTTTGCGAATATTAGAGGATTTTTGGGTGTATAAGGTCATGGAATTAAAATAAATAAACTCGAAATTCGAAGCACGAAATTCGAAACAATATCTAAATTTAAAACTCTAAACTTCAAACACAAAACTGTTTATTTATTTTGAATTTAAATATTTGAATTTGTTTAGGATTTCGAATTTTTGATTTCGGATTTACTTTTCAGAAGAAAAGTCAACCTTCGGTGTTTTTCCTTCTTCTTCTGATGCGAGTTCAAAGAGATCTTTTTTGGCGAACTTGAAGGTGCTTGCAATAATATTAGTTGGGAAAGTTTGAATGGCGATATTAAGATCTCTTACGTTGCCATTATAAAATCTGCGTGACGCTTGAATCTTGTCTTCCGTGTCTGATAATTCATTTTGAAGATCAAGGAAATTGGTATTAGCTTTCAGTTCGGGATAATTTTCTGAAACGGCAAACAAAGATTTGAGAGTTTGAGAAAGTTGATTTTCTTTTTTAAGAGAATCTTCTGCTCCTTCGGCTTTCATAGCATCAGCGCGAGCTTTGGTAACATTCTCAAAAAGACTTTTTTCGTGTTTTGCGTATCCCTTAACGGTTTCAATGAGGTTTGGAATAAGATCGTAACGTCTTTTTAGCTGGACCTTAATGTCTGACCATGCTTCTTCCGATCTTGTTCGAAGAGTGATGAGTTTATTGTAGGTAAAGATGACGAAAAGAACAGGGACGAGAATAATAACGAGTATTATCCACAACATTTACTTAAGATCGCGAGTTGCGGGTTTGCGGGTCACGAGGCTTCTATAACTGGAACAGATTTGTGACACGCTACGCGCGACACGTGACAATTTACTTGTAAATTCTCGGAATTAAAGGATTAATTCGAGAGATAATTTCGTAATTAATAGTACCGATTTTTTGAGCTAATTCTTCTACGGCTATATTTTCTTCACCTTGATGTCCTATTAAGACAACTTCGTCTTCGACCTTAACATCTGGAAGGTGATTAATGTCTACCATTAACATATTCATACAAATTCTGCCAATAATTTTACATCTCTTTCCGCCAATCAGCACATTGCCGACACTTGAAAGTTTTCGATCGTAACCATCCCAATAACCCACAGGTACAATAGCGATTTTTGTATCTTGATTTGTCTTTTCCATAAGACCGTAGCCAACAGGTGTGTCGCTCTTAACGTTCTTTATTTGAGCGATGACTGATTTCCACGAAAGAGCGGGCTTTAATAATATGCTTTTTTTATTTTCTTTCGAGGAAACAAGGGTTTGAGGAGATGACCAATAACCATACATACTGATACCAAATCGTACCATATCGAAATGAGTTTCGGGAAAAAGAATCAAGGCAGCGCTACAAGCTGTATGAGCAAGCGGTTTTATTTTCAAATCTTTGGCAATCTGGAGAGCTTGGCTGAATTTTCGAAGCTGTTCTTTGGCAAAGCTATGATCGGTAGTATCTTCGATATTGGCAAAATGAGTATAGATTCCTTCTACGATTATATTTAACGATTTTTTAGCGCATCTGATAAATTCTTCCAAATCTTCAAGCAAAACCCCCTGTCTCATTGTGCCTGTCTCAACCTTTATGTGAATTTTTGCTGGTTTTTTTAATTTCGACAATTCCGCTAGTGTTTCTTTGTTATATACCACGACACTTATATCGTTTTCAACTGCTTTTTTGAGATTTTCTTTTAATATATATCCTAAAACTAAAATAGGCGTCTTAATACCGCTTTCTCGTATTAAAGAAGCCTCTTCTAAAGAATCAACTCCCAGCCAATCAACGCCCTTAGAAACAACAAGTTTTGACATCTCTATAGTGCCGTGACCATAGGCGTTTGACTTCACAACGACCATCAATTTAACCTTGTTATTTACAAGACCTTGAGCTTCTTTTAGATTATGTATTATGTTTGATGAGTCAATCTCAAGCCAACTTCTGTATTTCATAAATTCGAATATCGAAACTTGAAATCCGAAACAATATCTAAATTCAAAATTCTAAATTAAAACCATTTTGTCATTAGACTTTCGAAATTTGAATTCCTGCCTGCCGGCAGGCAGGTGTTTCGAATTTCGTAATTCGAGCTTAGGATTTAATGCTTTAGTTTTTTATAAAGCATTTCTTGGGCTATCTGCGGATTTACTTGTCCTTTCGTTTCTTTCATGATCTGTCCGACAAAAAATTGTAGGGCGTTTTCTTGTCCATTTTTATAATCGGCAACTACTTTAGGATTTTGAGCAATGATTTTTTCAATCACTTCATCAATAACAGAAACATCGCTTACTTGCCTGAGCTTCTTTTGATCAATAATATTTGACGGGTCACCGCCATTAATGAACATTTCTTTTAAGACAACTTGAGCCGCTGAAGAATTGATTTGTCCTAAGTAAGTCATTTTTATAAGTTCAGCAAAGTTTTCTGGTGTTATTTTTTCAAGATTTTCTTTGGATGGAGACTCTTTTGTTAACTTTTGAAGTTCAGTAATTATGTAATTAGCTGCAAGCTTGTAGAGTTTTTTTGCTTCAGGCAAAGGAATGGTATGTTTTTGTTCTTCAGTTAAAACCCAAGCTTTCAATTCCGAGGCAACTTTTTCAAAATACTCGCCTAGACTTTTATTCTTAACCAAGATTTCAACCTGATCTTGGGGAAGAAAATATTCTGCAAGGAAACGATTTTTTCTTTGTTGTGGTAATTCTGGCATAGTTTTTCTTATATCTGCCAAATAAATGCCTCCTTCGTTGATTTTCTTTAAATCGTCAGGATTTTCCTCGTGGTGAATATCAAAATGAGGAAGGTCTGGTTCGGGAAAATATCGATAATCGTGAGCTTCTTCTTTTATTCTCTGAGAAACGGTTGCCTGTTTTCCTTCGTCCCATCCCCTAGTTTCCTGAACAATTTTTTCTCCGCCATCTAAAACGTCAGTTTGTCTTTTAATCTCATAATCAATTGATTTTTCAACCGATCTAAATGAATTTAAGTTTTTTATCTCAACTTTTGTACCTAGTTTTTTATCTTTTGATACGCTGATATTTACCTCGCAACGCATTTGACCTTTTTCCATATCAGCATCAGAAACTTCAAGATAACGAAGAATAAGCTGAAGCTCTTCGCAAAATTTTCTGGCCTCAAGGCCTGTTTTAATATCAGGATCGGTTACTAACTCCATCAAGGGTACTCCAGCGCGATTAAAATCAACAAGACTATAATCAGCGCCCTTTGGATGAGCTAAGCGACCAGTGTCCTCTTCTAGGTGAATCCTGGTAATTCCGATGTGCTTATCATTAATATCTAAGTAACCAGGACCACATAAGGGGTCTTTGTATTGAGAAATTTGATAGCCTTTTGGTAAATCAGGATAAAAATAATTTTTTCTATCAAAATATGAATGTGTGGCAATTTTACAATTGAGCGCAAGGCCTGTTTTAAGAACCTTTTCGATTGCTGATTTGTTCATGACAGGGAGTGTTCCTGGGTGGGCTAAACAAACTGGACAAACATTCTTATTTGGCTGTTTTTCGTCTGGATCGTTCCTACACGAACAAAACATTTTAGAATTTGTTTTTAGCTCAGTATGAATTTCAAGACCGATTGTTGGTTGATATTTCATAATATAAAACACAAACACTGTGTACAAAATCAAGTACACATTCCTATATACCAATCGTATCACAAAAAAATAATCAAAAAAAGAGGGCGTAACTATTTTACGCCCCGATCATCTCGACAACAAAAGATATGTTGTTCTATTAGTTTTCGAGCTTCTTCGCCCCTTAATCTTTCTATGCCACGCTCAGTCAAGGCAAATCGACTGTTTTCTGTTACAAAAGCTAATCTTTCGCTGTTTTCTTTGGTGTGAGCTAGTAGTTTCATTGCGCTAAGCCTAAGAAGAGTTTCTCTTAGCCTGCCGCCACTGATAATCATAAATACATTATTGGAACGAATATCTTTTCTTTGCATTTCTAAGACGAGTCGATCATTGATTTCTTTAAATGATGCCTTTTGCCCTGTTTCAGAAATTTGTCTGATAATACCCAAAATAAACCAATAAACAGCCCACTGTATTCTAACGCCTTCTTCAGCTTTCTTAACTTGGTTTGCCCAGTAAACCACAGCATCGAATTTTTCAACCGAAGCTTTTCTAACCATATTTCCTCCTCGTCTTTTTTTAAGACACTAAGGATAATTGTAAGGTACTAGTGTGATTAGTGTATCAGAAAAATTTCTTTTGTCAATTCTTGGGTTAATAAAAACCATCGAAATTTATTCTCGATAGTTGTTTCTTTGTAAAGTTATAAGGTTAATTATTCGTATCTTAGCGCGTCGACTGGATTTAATTTTGCCGCTTTTCTGGCGGGCAAATATCCAGAAACACAACCAACAGCAATAGCAAAAATAATCGTGAAAATGACCATTCCTGGAGAAATATAAGCTTGGATTGCCATTGATCCCTGGGTTCTAATTACAAAAGCGGCTAATTTGGCGAGGGTTATACCTAGAACCATTCCGCCCATTCCCCCAATTAAACCCATAATCCCAGCTTCAATCAGAAATATTTGAGTAATGGCCGTTGTTTTGGCGCCGACAGCTTTCATAATACCAATTTCCTTGGTGCGTTCTCTGACCGAAGTGTACATCGTATTCATAATGCCAATAGCACCGATTAAAATCGAAAAAGCGGCAATCGCAAAAATTACTGCTTGAATCGTGCCAATAACATTACTGGCGGTTTCCATCGCCTTTTCGCTATTAATAACGCTAAATGACGCAGAATCATTTCCTCTTTGGCGTTTTCCTGTCTTTTCCAGATTGACTTTAATCATATTAGACACATCTTTTTGGTCATAACCTTCTTTGATGATTGCAATAACCATGGGAGCATCTTTTCTTGCTCCCGTGATCTTTCTAAATAAATTAATGTCTAAAGCGACCATGCTGTCGTCTTGCTTGCTTCCTTGGGCACGGGCAATACCGACAACCTTAAATTTATTACCAGCAATATAGGCTTCATCGCCAATAGCGATGCCTGGAAAAATTTCTGTAACGACAACAGAGCCAATCAATAATTCTCTTTTGTTTTCTCCCGGAAACTTGCCTTGAGCGGCCTTGATGCCAAATTTGCTTTCAAGGTAATAGACACTTTCTTTATCCATGGGAAAACCATAAAGAATAACAGTTTTCTTTTTTCCGCCAAATCTCATTGTTTCTCCTCCCCAGTTATATGGAATAACCTTTTCCACGCCATCGGTTTTTTCAATCGTCCTTATGTTTTCTTCGGAAATTTTCATATTTCCCATCATTGTATTTACAAGATTATCTGAATCTCCAGGAGTTATCATCACAGTATCAGAACCCATCATTTTCATTTGGTTCATAACGACTTGTTTCATGCCTTCTGATAAAGAAAGAAGACTGATGATCATAAAAACGCCAATAACAAAACCAAAAATCGTCAGCCAACTTCGAAGGGATCGGCTTTTTAAATTTCTAATTGCAATTCTTAAGTAATCTTTCTTCATTTAAATTTAAACAACTTGACCATCTTTTATTTTGACAATCATTTGACCGTAAGCAGCAACCTCGTGATCGTGAGTTATAATAATGATTGTCTTTTTTTCTTTTTCGTGAAGATGTTGAAAAATACCCATAATCTTTTCGCCTGTCACAGAATCAAGATTTCCCGTAGGTTCATCAGCTAGAATAACATCAGGATCATTAGCGAGAGCTCTTGCAATAGCAACTCTTTGTTGCTCGCCCCCTGACATTTCAGTAGGTCGATGATTAATTCTTTTTTCTAGGCCAACCAAGGTTAGAAGTTCTATTGCCCGTTCATTTCTCTTTTCTACCGACATATGATTAATGAATGCCATCGGAAGTGTTACATTTTCAATAGCAGTAAGGTTTTGTAAAATATTAAATTGTTGAAAAATAAAACCAATTTTCTTTCCCCTAATTTGAGCTAATTCATTTTCTGTCATTTTAGAAATGTCTTGACTATCTAAAAATATGCTTCCGCTTGTTGGAAGATCTAAGCATCCGACTAGATGTAGAAGTGTTGATTTTCCTGATCCGCTTGGACCGACAATAGTTACAAATTTTCCAGGGTAAATACTAAGATTGGCTCCTCTTAGAGCATGCACGGGAATCTTGCCTGGAGCATATGTTTTCCAGACTTCTTGTAGTTCAATAATTGGTCTTTTGTCGGTCATGAAAATTATGGCAAAATTACTTTATCGTTTTCTTGAAGTCCTTCTTTTATTTCTATCATAGCGTCATCTCCTTTATTGCCGACCAATACTTCTTTCTTAATAATCTTCTTGTCATCTAACACCTTAACATAATTCTTACCGGTTTCCTTGATGATTGATGATTCTGGGATAATGAGTAAATCTGTCTGTTTATTCGCAATAATAACTATGTCTGCCGTCATTCCTGGCTTAAGTCCTTCGATTTGTTGATCAAAGTCCATAGATACTTCATAATAAACAACCTCATTAACAGTTTTATCGATAGGGTCAATAGATGAAACTTTGCCGGCAATTTCAGTGTCTGGGAAAGCTACAAGTTTAATATCAACGAGATTTCCTATCTTTATTTTAGCAATGTCTTCTTCATATATATCAACTTTGACCTGAAATGGTTTTTCCGGAAGGATGTACATGACAACCTGATTGATAGAAGCAATTTCTCCGACCCTTACATTAATCTTGACAACCTGACCATCAACCGGGCTTCTTAGCGTAGACTCGTTAACTTTATTCGAGGCTGCCGATCTTTCAGCTTGAGCTCTTGCCAAATTTGCTTTGTAGATATTAATATCTTCTTGAGTTGGTCCTGCTAATAGCTTTTGCAGGGATTTTTCTGTTTCATCAACAGATCTTTTCGCTGATCTGACTAAAGCATCAGCAGCAGAAATGTTAGTGGTATTAGTTATCTTTGTTGACGAAATAGTTTGTTGAGTAGTAGTAATTAATGTTCTATTGGTGTTCGTTGTTGATTTGTCTGTGTCGACAATAGTTTTATTTGCGCTAGATACGGAATTGCGGTAAGCGTCTGTTTCCATAGCATTACGGATAATATCTAATGCACCATAGACGCTATCAAGATTAGTTTTTGTTCTTATGAGCGCGCTATCAATATTTTCATTTGTAATATTTGGAGAAGAAATATTGTCTGCGTCTAATTTAATAGAATCTAAGGCGGTTTTAATTTGATCTTTCGCTTGACTAACATTAATTCCTTCTTGATCATAATTACCAAAATAAGTTCTTTGTATCAGAACGGTGTTGGTATAAACATTATAAGTGTCAAGATAAACATCATTAATATTATTAATGGCATTCTGGTAAACATCGGCAATATCATTGTCCGCATCAAGTTTAGTGTTAGCAAGACTTTCTTCTTTATTTTGAAGACTTACTTTAGCGCTTTCCAACTGTGCTTGTACAATGTTGATGTCTGACAAAGTTGCGCCAGCCAAAAGCTTATCTAACTGAGCTTGAGCTGATTGAACTGATGCGTCAGTTTGTTGATACTGAATAAAAAAATCACTTGAATCAACCTTAACCAAGGACTCGCCTCGTTTCACCTTGTCGCCTATTTCCACATAGATGTTATCGATTTTTCCGCCATATTTAAAACTCAGGCCGATTTCATCGGAAATATTTACAATACCAGCCTCAGAAACAGTAGTCATTAAATCTTGTCTGGTAACTTTGTAAATATTAAGAGTGTCTTCAATATTTGTTGTGAGTTTTTTATAAATACCATTACCGACAACTAAAACAAGAACAAGACCAATGATTATTAAAACAATTTTTTTCTTGGTCCATTTTTTCTTTGTGATATATTTTTTAAGTTGATTAATCATAGTGGTTAAAAAATAGTTAATTTATGAATAATAACATGTTTTTTGTATAAAATAAAGAATAATAAACAAATCCCCGAAGAAACTCTCTTCGGGGGGTGCGGACTATAGGCATGTTTATTTAAGTTCCATTTCTCTTACAATTCTTTCTTTATCTTTTAGCGAAAGAACAAGAATACCAATACCAAGAGAGCGTAATTCGTCTACGGCTGCAAACGAATATTGGTTTTCAAGCGAATCGAACCTAGTAAACCTAACATATCTTGAGCCATGAGAAACCATATGTATGCCAGGGTATCTTTTTTCAAGCGCTTTTCTGATTAGTTCGATTTTAGCTTGTTTTGATTTTGAAAATCTTCCTTTATTTTGGCAACCAATCAGCAAATGACCGTCTACATCAATAAGTCCTTCCAACTCCAAGTTCAGAAGCACTGGCAACCTTTCCATCTGACCTCCCTTAGATCAGCGACCGTTTACCACTTATCCTAATCTTTATAATATTATTTGTCAAGTTTTTATAAGATTTTTAATTTATTGAAGTCGGACTTCAATAAATTCTATGACTCAAATGAAATGAGCCGTAAAAAATATCCAACATTAAGTGTCGGATATTAGCGATGATATTTAAGGTTTGTAGTTTATAGTTTAAAGTAGGAAAAACTATTGTTTTTCTTTAACTTCCCAATCTTTATACATTCTTGGGATCATTGTTTCTGGAGACCAGTCTTTTTTCAATTTTTCAATATCTTTCCCGCCCTGATATTTTCCCGATTTATAATAAGCGTCTTTTTCATCGATTGGTTCTGTTTCAAAAAAGGTAATTTGCCCAATTCTGCGACCGACAACAAGCGGAATATGATAGAAACGACTATTATTGGTTATTTCAACTGTCCAACGGTTCACATAGCCAATATCTCCCCAACCAGCATCCTTGCAAATTTCAATAAAATTTCTTCCCATTGAAGATCTTGCTTTCATCATTGTGTTAACGCAATTCCTTCCACCGATAAATTCTTGAGTATGGGACAAAATAGTTTCTCCGGGCGCTATCCAAATTACCAGATCGTTCATACTGATACCAGACATTTTCTTAAAAGGTGAATTTATTAACCATTCTTTCAATGGTTTTGCTGCGTAGTATTCTGGTCCCCAAACACGATATACATCCTTCTTAGAGTAAGGATTATAGGTGATATATCCACCATCATGAATAGTCTCTCGCCAATAATACTTTCCCAATGTCACATCATACGAAGCAGAAGTTAAATTTCTCTCATCAAAAGGCTCAATAACAATATTCCCCTCTTTCATATGTCTTAAAATTGCGCTGCGGGAAAGTAACATAAACCTATAAACTCGAAATTCGAATATCGAAATTCGAAACACCTGCCTACCGACAGGCGGGAATTCTAATTTTCAAAATCTAAAATATTAAACGGTTTTGAATTTAAGAATTATAATTTAAATATTATTTCGTATTTCTGATTTCGTGCTTCGGATTTTTTTATTATACCTTTAAGTATTTTCTAATGGCAATATAACTTCCCAAAGCTCCTAAGGCGATGCCAATAACAAGTTCAATGCCAATAATGGACCAAAAATTTTGAACAAAGTGATTATACAAGCTAAAATCCAGCAACATTGATGAAATCTTCGGACTGATTACTTTAAAAACCATCCAGCAAGCAAGTGTGCTTACAAAAGTAGCGATAACCCCATAAATAATTCCCTCAATAATAAAAGGTCCTCTTATATAAGCATTGCTTGCGCCAACAAGGCGCATAATGCCAATCTCATCTCTAACAGAATAAATTGTTAATCGAATTGTGTTAAATGTTACCAGGATGACGATAGTAACAAGAATGAGGCTTAAAATAATGCCAGCCTTTTTTGTGCCTGCAGAAAAACTGCTGATTCGTGAAATAATATCCTTATTTTCTTGATAATTTACTTTATCTATCAAATTGCTATAATTTTTATCTAAAAATTGACTTATAAAAGGAAAGTCTGATGTTGGATCATTGGCCTGAACATTAAGCGAAGCGGTTAGTGGATTTGAACCAATTTCTTCTAGGCTCTGTAGAATCAAAGGATCATTTTGGTGGCGCTTTTGAAAACGAGTTAAGGCATCGTTTCTTGATATGTATTCTATATTTTTAACCTGGCTCAAATCATCAAGGTTGTTTTTAATTTTCAAAATCTCACTTTCATCAGTGTCAATTTTAAAATAAACACTAATATCCATGCGCGATTTTAAATCAGCGATCAAGCTTCCCATCACACCATTAAGCATGAAAAATGAAACGATGACGAAAAGAGTGATTATCATTACGCCTAAAGTGGCTTGAGAAACCCATTTATTACGCCAAAAATCAGAAAAACCAGTTTTTAGGATACGAACAAAAGGAATAAACATAAATTTAATTTTTAATTTTCAATTAAGAACTAAGTCATCTGAAAATTGAAAATTGATAATTGAAAGTTTTAATAAATTTTTTATGATTCTACAATTTTCTAGGCAATATTTCGAAACTCTAACTTTATTAATTTAGTTATACAATGAACCTTCCTTCTTCTTCGTCGCGGATGACCCTTCCTTTCTCCAAACTAATAACCCGCTTGCCTAAAGAATTGATGATTTCCTTATCATGAGAAGCTAAGACTACGGTTGTGCCCAATTCGTTAATTTTAACCAAAAGATTAATAATGTCCCAAGTATGAATCGGATCTAAGTTGCCAGTTGGCTCATCAGCAATAAGGATTTCTGGTTTTAGTGCAAGAGCTCTGCCAATAGCAATTCTCTGTTTTTCTCCGCCCGATAATTGAGCCGGAAAATGATCTTTTCTATCTTCTAGACCAATAATACGAAGAATTTTCATTGTATCATCCTTTATTTTCTTATGAGGAAGATTGGCAACTTCCATAGCGAAAGCAATGTTTTCATAAGCAGTCCTGAAATTTAAAAGTTTGAAATCTTGAAAAACAATCCCAATCTTTCTTCGATAGAAAGGCATTAATTTTGACTTAATCTTGGTAACGTCAATTTTATCAACAAAAATATGCCCAGAAGTCGGTTTAAGCTCGGCAATTAAAAGTTTGACTAAAGTTGATTTTCCTGCACCAGATCTTCCAACAATAGAAACAAATTCTTGAGGAGCAATTCTAATATTGATGCCGTCTAAAACGGAACAATTGCTGTATTTTTTGGAAACATTCTCGAAAACAATCATATGATTAATTTTGTTTTTTTAAATTTGCCTCTATGAGATCATCTAAATCACCGTCTAATACTTTTTCCACACCTGAAAGTTCAAGCTTGGTTCGATGATCTCTTACTTGTTTATATGGATGCAAGACATAAGTCCTAATTTGATTTCCCCATTCCGGAGAGATTTTTTCTTTCAGCGATTCTATGGTTTCAAGATTTTTTCTTTCTAGAAGATTGATCAATTTTGCTGTCAAGATAGACATTGCTTTTTCGCGATTTTGCGCCTGAGATCTGGCTTCTTGCGAAGCTACTTGTAGGCCTGTCGGCAAATGAGTAACTCGAATGGCAGTTTCTCTTTTGTTAACATTCTGTCCTCCCGGACCACTCGATTTCATGGCGTCTACCTTAAGATCATTTGGATCGAGTTTGAAATTTTGAACATCCAATTTTTCAAGCTCCGGAAGAACTTCCACTAAAGCAAATGAAGTATGTCTCAACGACTGAGCGGAAAACGGCGAAATGCGTATCAATCTATGCACCCCAGCTTCATTCTTTAAAAGACCATAAGCATAATTTCCTCGAATTTCTAAGGTGGCATTTTTTATGCCCCCTTCTTCTGTTTTGGTTATGTCTAAAAGCTTAGTGGAAAACCCTTTCTTATCGCAATATCGCTGATACATGCGCAACAATATATTTGCCCAATCTTGCGCATCCACTCCTCCGGCACCAGAGTAAATCAAAATAACGGCATTTCTTCTATCATACTTTTTTCCGAGATAAACTTCAAGTTCAAAATTCTTGAAAGATGTGCGTAACTTCTCATGTTCCTTTTCTACTTCTATCAGTAAATCTCTTTCCTCTTGACTGATCTCTTCTCCTTTTTCTGATTCGGGACTTTCTAAATCTCTAACTAATAAAAAAAGCTCGTCTGTCTCTTTTTGAAGACTTGACCATCTCTGTTTTTGATCTTTTATTAGATTCAAGCGAGTTTGGACCTGTTCTGCTTTTTTAGGATCTTCTTGCCAAAGACGCTGGTCTTGAATTTCTTTGTCTAATTCTTTAATTTCCTTTTCTATCTCAGGAAAATTAAGATAATCCATCACTTGATGGATATTGTCTTTGAGCTCTATTAATTTTTCCTTAAGTTCTCTAGCAGAAATCATATTTAACCATTTTACCTCAAGATTTAAAAAATTTCCAGTTAAAAAATGACTGCAAAAAAAAGAGCCTGATTTTCAGGCTCTCAATAGAAATTACTTATATCTACGACTCAAACATTTCTCCGATTTCTTCTAATGATTCTTTAACTTCACTAATTTTATTGTCTACAGCCTCAAGTTGTGCCCTAAGAACGATTTGTGCGAAGATTTGACCATCGGTTTCTGTACTATCCATCAGAATTTCAACGTGAATATCTCTTCCTAAAGCATAAAGACCAGATACTTGATCAGCTGTTGCATCTTTGAGTCCGGGGAAAGCTTCTAAAAGTTCTTGATGTTCGGGATCAGTTTTTCTACTATGCCACCTTTTGCCAATGAAATTCTCAAATTCTTCAATCAACTCTTCTAAGCTACCACTAGACGATCCCTTAAGAGATAGTAAAATACCAATATCTTCTGTGAAAACTAAACCAGTGATTTCCCAGTCGTGTTGCGCGAGAAATCGTCTTAGAGTGGTATCAATAATATATTTTAATGACTCACGATTACTCGATGTAGCTCTGTCTTCGCCCAATCTAATCACCGCGAATTGCATACTGCCTCCCTCTATTTGAAGAACTACATTAAACTTATCATTATTTTTAAAAAAGTCAATCACTTACAATAAAAAAAAGCCGCCTCTCGGGCTTGAACCGAGAACCTCTCGCTTACGAAGCGATTGCTCTACCATTAAAGCTAAGGCGGCAGGTATAATTTCTACCAACTGCTTGTCCGTCCGAACTCCGGCATGCCGGAGGAAGGAGGAAGCTACGCTGGCAAAATGACAAAATATAATTTAAATTAAAAACCAAACAAGATTTTGATTTGTAATACCTAACTTGCTTAAATAGCCTGTAATTGCTAAAATTTAAGTAAAAGCAGGAATAATCAAAAAACCGATCATTGAAATCGTGACGAAGATAACAACGATTTTCCAAATTAGACTTGAAAGTTTCTTTTTTTCCATAAAGATCTATTATAACTGATTTGTCGAAAAATTAAAGATCATGCTGTCTCAGAAACTATTACGCTCAAAAATTGTTTTTTTTATCGCTCTTCTTATTATTGGATATCTTTCTTTTTCCATAGTAAAACAGATAGCTCTTAGAAAAAACTCAATGGCAAGACTTGCAAGCATTCAAAAAGAAATAGAAGAATTAAACAATAAAGAGGCAGAACTTTTAAAACTTCAGGGATATTATTCTAGCGATGAATTTTTAGAAAAAGAAGCGAGGCGCATTCTTAGTTATCAAAAGCCGGGCGAAGAAGTTTATGTGGTAATATCAAAAAAAAGGAATGATCCAGAAATCAACATAAAAAATGGATTTAAAGTTATCGAAGGAAACGGGGATCAAGAGGAAGTGTCAAATCCGACAAAATGGTGGAATTATTTCTTTAATAATGTTAATTAATATAATGCGCGGGATTAGTATAGTGGTAGTACGTAACCTTCCCAAGGTTGAGGTGCGGGTTCGATTCCCGTATCCCGCTCAAAAATTGTTTGCAATTTTTGAGCGAGGCTCGCCTATGACGGCCTGCTTAATAAAAAAAGAAGCCTGCTTAGGCTTCTTGTGATTCAGCTAGATAACCGTCTAAAGAGCTTTCTAAATCTATCCAAAAAGAACTTATTAACACTAGCAGGAACCAATCTAATTACGATAATTAACAGAACTATAGGAATAGACAACTCGAGCAGTGAAATAAAAATGTTTTCTTCCACTTCCTGCCTCCTTTAACTTATTGGCATTTTAATATGTTATTTTAAATTTTGCAAGTAAAATATGAAAAAAAATAAAATTATTCTCTTCATTATTTCTATTCTGATCCCTCAAGTTATTGGATTCATTGGGGGAATTTCAACGGCATCTTCAGTCCAGGGTTGGTATAAAGATCTAGTTAAACCCTCATTTGCTCCTCCTAATTGGCTTTTTATGCCAGCTTGGCTTTTTCTTTATTTTCTTATGGGCGTTGCCTTGTTTTTGATTCTCAAATCTCAATCGGAAAAAAAGAAAATGGCGCTTTCGTTTTTTAGCACACAACTTATCTTGAATATGTTCTGGTCAATTATTTTCTTTGGACTCCATCAGCCATTATTTGCCTTCATTGAAATAATTATTCTTTGGATATTTATCTTACTTACAATTATCAAGTTTTATAAGATAGATCGACAGGCAGCGCTATTGCTTATCCCCTACCAAATATGGGTTACATTCGCAAGTGTTTTAAATTTTGCCCTTTTCTATCTTAATAAATAAACAAAGACTGCTTAAAATTAAAATAGTAAATCCAAAATAAAAAAAAGAACCCGCTTATTTATTCGTAAGCGGGTTTGTCTTTCTCAAAAGAATCTTGACTCGGAAAATAATTCGATTCATTGTATGATACAAGAAAACAAAAGTCGAAATTATTAGAACAACAACAATCACGAAGGCATCAGTTTTATTTTCCGGATTCATTAAATATGAGTGAACATATGGAAACGAAAAATAGAGTACGATGCCAAGAATTGCGACAAAAATGAATTCGCCAATAATCGTTCCTATAATTGCAGTTTTTGTTCTTTGCATTTTTCCTCCTTATCTAAGGATTTCTTGTAAAAGAACCAACAGAAGAACTAATCATTAACTTACCACAAACACGGTTTTTTTTCAACAAAGATATCAACAGTATGAGATATTTATTTTCTTTTCAAGATTTTTAAATAAACTTCTTCCGGGATTCTAACAGAAGCATTTTCTAGAAGTCGTTTCTTTCCTTTTTTTTGTTTTTGAAGAAGCTTCTTTTTGCGGGTGTAATCTCCGCCATAAAGAGGAGCAGTAACATCTTTTCTCATTGCCTTAATGTCTTCCCTGGCAATAATCTTTCCTCCAATTTTAGCCTGAATCGCTTGAGAAAATTGCTGACCTGGCAGATTTTCTTTAAGGCGCAAAAGAAAGTCACGAGCAAAACGATAAGACTTATTTTTTTCAACTAATTTTGACAAAGATGGCTTCACTTCTCCGACAATCGCAAAATCTAATTTTACCAAATCAACAGTTTTGTAATCTAACACTTTATAACTAAAAGAAGCATATCCCTGGGAAACACTTTTCAAATTATCCAAAAAATCTTCAATAATTTCTGATAATGGCGCATCATATCTTAAAATAATATCTTCTCCTGAAAGGACTTCGGTGTCTTTAAAAATACCGCGAGCGTTTTTTAAAATTTCATGAATTTTGCTTGAATATTGAGTGGGAGTAATAATTTCAATCTCGACCCATGGTTCTTTGATCTCTTGAATTTCGTTGGGATCAGGCATTTCTTGGGCAGAATAAATTTCAATCTCTTTGCCATTCCTATTAACAATCTTATAGATTACTGTAGGCGAAGTCAGGATTATTTTTGTGCCATATTCTCTTTTGAGGCGCTCAAAAACGATTTCCAAGTGGAGCATTCCCAAAAAACCAACATTAAAGCCGCGTCCCAAAATAGCATGATTAGTCGGTTCGTAATAAAATGAAGCATCATTTAAGTGAAGCTTAGATAAGCTGTCTGTTAATTGGGGGAAGCTTTTCATTTCGCTAGGAAAAACATTAGCGAAGACAAGGGGCTCCGGTTCGTGATAACCCGCGACTGGATTTTGCGTGCCATTTTCTAAACTAGTAATAGTTTCTCCGACTTTGACTAATCGGCTATCCTTAAGACCAGTCGCAATATAACCAATCTCGCCAGTACGAATTTCTTCTTGGGGACTAAAATCAGGAGAAAAATATCCTAACTCTATTGTCTCTGTGCCTTTTCCCACATTAAAAAGTTTGATTTTTCCTGCCTTTTTTAAACTTCCCTCAAAAATGCGAACATAGGCAATGATGCCCTTATAGGAATCATAAGCTGAATCAAAGACCAATGCTTTTAAAGGTTTATTTTCAAGAATCTCTGGCGGAGGGACATCTCTAATAATTCTCTCAAGAACTGCCCCTACGCCTGTTCCCTGCTTGGCGGAAACTGAAAGGATTTCTTCAGGATCAATATTTAAAAGTTGTTTTATTTCTTGCTTAATTTTAGCTTCATTGATTTGAGCGGCCGGCATGTCCATTTTGTTGAGCACGGGAATGATTGTTAAGTTTTGCGCTCTAGCCAATCTTAAATTTGCCAGAGTTTGCGCTTGGACTCCTTTTGTGGCATCAATTAAAAGAATTGCGCCTTCAACTGCCGCCAATGATCTTTCAACTTCATATCCAAAGTCCATGTGGCCGGGAGTATCGATAAGATTCAAGATGAATCTTGAATCTTCAATTTCTAATTTTAAATTTTTAATTTTTAAACTGTTTCGAATTTCGATATTCGGATTTCGGATTTCCGTATGATATATCATACGGACTGGTTGCATTTTTATGGTAATCCCCCGCTCTCTTTCCAAGTCCATGCGATCTAAAACCTGTTCTTTCATTTTGTTTTTGGGAATAGTATTGGTCAATTCCAAAAGACGGTCAGCCAGAGTGGACTTACCGTGATCGATGTGGGCAATAATGCAAAAATTTCTAATATTGCTTGACATTTGTTATTATTATGCTAGTATCCAAAATGGAGGTGATATAAGATGGAAACATGGGTGATGGTTGTTGATGATAATGGAAGAAGCTTTTACATTTGCCATACAGATTCTTGGATTAAGATTATGTCAGCGGCACATTATCAATCCCTTGGTATTTCTCCAACAATGCCGATATGGAATATGGCTACAGCGATTGGTTTCTTGGAAAGAAAATGCGAAGAAAAAAGAGGATTGTTGAGAATCATTCTTTCCGTTCTTTTAAGTACTTTTGTTTGCCAAGTCCCTGGAGACGAAAATGTTAATCTTGTGAGAGTTTTTGAGCTAAAGTAATCTAGTTCGCAAGATATGTACGAGGTTCGACCTCGTACATTTTTTATTAGCGGTCAATAACGACTCACGATTCATGATTAACGAGATTTCGTTATCTTCTAAACACTTTCACAATACTTTTTATCTCCTTTATTTTCAAAAGATAACTTATCAAGAGATACACAAGAATGCCAATTAGACCAGAGACTACGCCAATAATTAGAAGATTTAATACTTTTTCAGTATCGAGGTATTGATAGAGGAAATTGCGCGACAAGAGAAGAGTTAATCCTAACGCTAATCCTGCAATCAAAAATTTAAAAATTGCTATTGTGATTTCTCGGTATTTTATACGCCCTATCTTTCTACCAAGAAAAACCCAAAGAAGCAAGACATTTAAAATCGCTGCAAGTGAATATGCGAAAGGTAAAGCTAAAATTCTTTTATCACCTTCGACATTGAACATAGGAAAAAGTTGAGGAATTTTAATTAGCCAGAGAGCGATAACAATATTGATCCCTGTAGCAAAGAGGTTAACCATGACAGGAATTATGGTGTTATGGACTGCAAAAAAAGCGCGAGATAAAAGAGGTACCAACGCTTGAAAAGGAATACCGATACAAAAAAGCGCAATTGTTGCAGCAGTAATACCTACTTCTTCCAAACCAAACTTTCCTGTCCGAAGAAGAACACTGGTAATTTCGTATCTCAAGAAGAAAAAAGCAATCGCCATAGGGATTGCCAGATAAAGAGTTTCAAGAACTGCTCTTAAAAATATTTTTCTAAAATTCTCTAACTCTTTTTTAGCAAAAGCCGCCGAAAGCAATGGGAAAGCCGCGGTTGCGAAAGCGATACCAACTGTGCCCAAAGGAACATATTGAATATCATTAGCGTAAGTAAAAATCGCAATACTGCCAACAGCAAGAGTGGAAGCAATAGCGACAGTCACAATTGTGTTTAGTTGAGAGGTAATCAATCCGATGCTTCGAGGAATAGTCAATTTAATGATCTTGCGCATTAAAACATCTTTCCAATTAATATAGAATTTATAGCGATAACCAGTTGATGGCAAACTTGGTAATTGGATTAATAAATGAAGACCTGCGCCCAAAACTACTCCCCAGGCAAGACCAAACACTCCCCACCACCTAGCAAAAAAGAGCGCGCCCGTAATAATACCAACATTATATAAAAGTGGCGAAAGCGCAAAAGCGAAGAAAATGTTAAAACTTTGAAGAATTCCAGAAATAATGCCGGAAATAGCCAATAAAATCGGTTGAATCAACATGATTCTTGTCATCATCGTAGTGGTTGTCTGAGCTTCAGCACTAAATCCTGGAGCAATAATTTTTATAAGATAGGGCGCAACAATCATCAAAACAATTGCGAGCAATAAAACAATAAAAGAAAAAATATGGAGAAAATTATTGGCAAGGAGCCACTGATTTTTTTTATCTTTAGTGAAGCGTGATGAGGTAAAAATTGGAATAAAGGCAGAACTGACAGCTCCCATGATAATAATTGTAAAAATCAAATCAGGAATTCTGAATGCCGCGTTATACATATCAAGTGCTTGACCTGCACCAAAGCGATAGGCAAAAATACGGACGCGTAAAAGTCCCAAGAGCCTACTTAAAAGACTTGCTCCCCCCAAAAGGAGCGCAGCAGAAGTAACAGAACTTGAAGTAAATTTAAATAACCGACGAAAAATCATTTATTTTCAGATGATTTAAAATTAATATTGAATATTTTATCCTGATCGATAATATCTCTGAAACGAATTGGGTTTTGAGAAGTTAGTTTTTCTCTTGGATAAATTTGTCCAATACGCCACGAATCTGGATAACTTATTGTCATCCTCAAAGGATTATCGCTTAATCCCGGTTGTTTTTGTAAGATTAGATTATAATTTACTGCTTGATTAAGCGCACCTTCTATGGGTAATTTTGGTGTGTTGTCTTGAAAATTTTGATAGCTTGATTCAGGAATTTGATAACGTATTTTAAAAACACTTTCTTCTCCGGGACTAGTATAAATCCATCCGCCGACCACTGTCTTTCCTGATTCTTCAAAAAGATCAACTCCAGAAACCGGCTCTTTTGTCATGGTTGATTCGATGGATGCAACTAACGAATCTTGCTTAAATTTCAAGCTCTCATAATCTAATGGCGGAACGGAAAATTCAGGTGTATTACCTGATGCCTCTAAGATTTTTGTTCCTTTGGGAAGATAAATCCTCACATAATCGCTATTAACTTTATTATACCAATCATAAGCTTCATTTCCTCCCTCGTGCTTTCTCTTGATAGTAAGTTCGTTCGTGGCGTGTCCTTCCGCATCAAAACTAATATCAAGCTGAGTATCTTCCTTGATGAAGCGGTCTGTTTTATATCCATTAATATTTGAATGGACAATTGCCAAATAATCTCCGCTTGTCTCAGTGATATTTCCTCCCCAACTTTGTTTTTTCACAAGCTCTTCTTCTTTTGTATCTTTAAGCCATAGAATCAGATCTTTTTTAGTAATTGACTTGCCTAAAACTTCAATAATTTTTGGCCAGACTTCTTTAGAGGCATTTGTTATTTTTTCAATCAAAAGCGTAGTAAAATCAGCCAATACTTTTTTGGGTTCATTTTGGTAAGGATCGTAGTCTTCTTCTACTTTATACTGAATTTCTTCAATAAAATTATCTTTCGTGATTGTAAGACCATAAGTTGGCAGTTCAATTGGACCTAGAATGTTTAAAATATCTTCAACTATTTTAGGCGTCAAGGCTATTATGCCATCTATGCTTGGGCCGCCAGTTTTTTCAAAGAACCAAGCGATTTTTTCGGCCGAAGTTGGAAAATCAAAAAACCAATTAGCATCATGAGTACTCCATCCTGAAGAAATTTTTTGAATCGGTTTTGGAGGAATAACATTAACGATCAATTGACCATCGGCATCAAAAATATTTTTTACTTCAAGATTATCAATTTGTCCCTGAAGAATGCTGATTAAGGCATAGGAACCAATGAAGCCGCCCGTTGCTCTAATCTCTGAATTATTCTGGAAAACAATTAAATAATGCCTCGGGCTGCTTTCGGCTAAGATTGAAAGAAATATATCGAAATAATTATCAAAATTACTTAAAACCTCTTTTATTTGAGGCATCATTGCGGACAAAGAAGCGAATTTTTCTTTATAATTGTCGGGGAGATTTTTGGGCTCTATTCCTTGAATAGTCGCAAATCCTTTTTCTAATTCATTTTTTGCTAAAGAAAATTCTTGGCGGAATTGTTTTATGTAATCAGTCGGTTTGTTCTCTTCAGTAGAGATTTCATCTTTACCTCGAATTATGCTGTCAATTTTTAGATTGTTAATAATTTCAAGACCATTGGCTAAATAATCACCAGCTTTTGATATATTTTCTCCAGCAGACAAAAGTTTCCTTCCGGCAGAGACTTTGTAGCGAAGCGGTAAAATATCAACTACCTCAAGCAGTGATCCGCCCAAGCTATTTATTGTTTTTGATGCTTGATTAAAATTCTCGTAAGCTTCTTTAAAATCTTGCGATGCTTTGACCGGATTAAAACTTAAGAGCGCATTTTTTGCGTCAAGGAGATTTTGATACCCTTTTTCTCCAGAATTAACAACAAAATCTTTAGTTGATGAAAAATTAGAAACTAAACGAACCGAAGGAATAATAATAATCAAAACTAGGACAGAAACAAAAGCATACTTTAGAGAAGGCGTTAGCTTTATCTGAGGCAAGCGTTCCTTTAAATTAATTATTCGCGGGGATATCTTTCTGAGAATCAGAGATAGCGCTTTTTCTTTCTTGGCTTCTTTTTCAATTGAAATTGAGATAGGGAGATTCAGAGGTGGGCCGAAATCATGTTTTAATTTTGCTTCTTTTAGCTCAAGATCATCTAACTCATCTAAAATTGCTTGTCTGATTTGTTCATACTCGTATTCTGGAGTCACTACTTTCTGATTTTTTTTATCCCAGGCAGGCAAGGAAAAACCAGGTCTTTTGGGAATTTCCGTATGATCTTTTTTATTTTTATTTTGTTTATAAGTATTTTCTCGAAGAACCCTTTCTGATTTAGGAATATTTTTTACCTCGACTGTTTTTTCCGATCTTAAAATCCAGCGCAAATTTAACTCTCCTTTTTTAGTGAGAGGTCTAATGTCAAAAAGTTTTTTTAAGACGAAACGCTGCATATATTATTTCAATCCTCTAAAAATGATCGAAACAGCAAAACATACCAGTTTTTACTGGCTACGACTAATTATATTAAACTTTTGGAATGAATGAAAGTGGAAAACAAAAAATAGCATAAAAAATTCCCGCATTTTTTGATGCGGGATTATTCTTAACGAGTACTTACTTCTTTTACTTTTCCTCCTTCTAGTAATTGGGGCGCAATATTACGAGTAGAGACCATTTCATTAAATGCTTTTCTAAAACCTCTAACCTCAAGCCCTAACTTGTTTCCGTTTTTTGGATCTTCTCTTGTTACTCTTGGAATCTCGGTGTTTTCATAATACTGAGCGCCCGCTAAAACTAGCCCAACAAGAGTCGAGAACTCCATACCTTGAAATTGAAAACACATATCTCCGCTACTTTGATCGCGCCATGCTTTCACTGGCACCTCCTTTATAAGCGCATTTTTAATTTTACACTTATTTTCTTATTTGTCAATGTTTCTTAAGATAATTCAATAACAAACAAAAACCCGCACTATTTCTTGGTAGTGCGGGACAACTTTTCTTTTTCAAAGATTATGCATTAGCTGGAAATACCGGCTCGTATTCTCCTTTAACGCAAACTATTCTTGTCATCCAAGAGTCTTCATCGCAATGATCTGCGGCTATATCAGAGTCATTAGCGTACACCCCATCTAATTGTATTTCTCCGTTTGGACCTTTTTTAAGAACTACAATTTTTCCAGCTTTCAATCCTTTTTCTAGCTTCTCAAAATCGCTAGATTTTTCTTCCTTTGTCACCTATCCTCCTTTTAAAGAACCATTCTGATATTAATTCTTATTTTTACTTATGTCAATTACGATAATTATTTGACGATAGTGAATTATTCTATTACACTTGACTTGGTAATTGTGAATCAATAAGGAGGTGTTCTTTATGTGCTTTCAGCGAAAGAGTAGGGCTGAAAAAACCAAAGCGCTTGTGCGTAAAATAGTTATATTTATTCTGGCTAAAGAAACTGGAATAGGACGCAGAGGAATAAACAACGAAACTGTTATAAAAGAAGAAGTTTTGATTAAAATCGTTCGGATATTAGTTTTTTCACTCGAAGTCAGCGTAGCATTAAATCCGGGTTCAGATTGTTCTACGTTGGGGAAATTTATGGAAAGAATAGAAATTGATTCTGATGGAAATATCAGCATATAAAACAAAAGCGGCGAACAAGGTTCTCCGCTTTTTTATTTTACCAAATTTACTTTTAATTATTTCTCTTCAATTGTAATTTCCTTGATCAATACATCTTCTGTTGGTTTTGATTTTTCCCCAAAGCCGTTATCTATTACCGGGGTGCTGGCAATTTTATCCAATGTATCAAGTCCTTCAATAATTTTTCCAAAAATTACATAGTTTGGTTGCAATGAATAATCTTTAGTCATGATGAAAAACTGGCTGCCGTTGGTATTTGGACCGGCATTTGCCATTGCCACAATTCCTCTCGTATATTTTTTCGCGATTGGCAATTCATCCGCAAATTGATAACCAGGTCCGCCTGATCCAGTTCCTGTCGGATCACCGGTTTGAATCATGAAATCTTTCATAATTCTGTGAAACTTAACATTCTCATAAAATCCTTGGTGAGCCAAGAAGACAAAATTATTCACGGTAATTGGATTGTCTTTTGCGTATAATTCAATCTCTAAATCGCCATCAGTTGTTTTTACAAGCGCTTTATAGGTTTTTGTTTTATCGATTTCTATTTTTGGGGCTTCAGCCCAAGAAAGGTTTTTTGTTTCCATATTGGTATTAGTTTTAGGAGAAAGATCTTTGCTCATCCAAGATCCTACTATCCATCCGACAACAATTAAAATAGCAATTATGATAAGAATTTTAGTAATTTCTTTTGACATGATTTTGTGATTACGAATAATATTTGTATTTACATCTTAACCTTTTTTTAAAAAAGAATCAATATTTGGAAGTGAGACTTCCAATATATTTTTGATCAATACACTAATATTAATTTATAACAAAAAAGCCCTTTCGTTTTAACGATCGGGCTTCGAAGATTCTGTATTAAGAACTACACATTGGATAAAGGCCTTTCCAGACACCAAGAATTTTTCCGTTATCAATCTCTCCATTGTCGACTAATACGACATCGTATTCAAGCGCAGTTTTTTCTACTCCTGTTCTGATGGAATTTCCGGTTGTCCTAACAAAGAACGAAGGAAAGTGGTAGCCCTCAGTACGGAATACTACTTTTTTGTATCCAGCATCTTTTAACTCATTTTCGGTGACATTTTCTCCAGCACAAAACACTTTTTCAGTCATTGGACCTCCTTTTGCACTCCTTCTTGAAGAACTATTTATAATCTATTTTTCCGCTATCTGGCGGAATCTGAAGCGCCTTGAGGAATTTTCTATGATTTTGAAACTCTTTTAAGATCATGAAAAATTATTCTAGTTGCAAGCATAGCAATCCGACTGGTTTGAACATTCAGCTCTAGAACAGGAATATAGGTTCTTTTTTCTCCTTTTACGGTTCTTTTCTTAGCTTTACTTGGTTTTTCGAAACTGTCAATTACTCCAAACCCTCCAGCACTTACTCAGCCATGCCTTAAAAGCCAGTCTTTTGATAATTTTTGTCCCGCCATTAATCTTCCTCCAATTTTCATGCTTTACCCTCCCCCTTTCTTCAACAAATCTACTGATATGGGAGTATCTACGATATCTACGCCAACAGATTGGTGAAAGATTCTTTGACTACGTGTGCTATACATAATCATTTCTACTTCAGGTACCATATTTCCAGAATCTTCGTCTTTGATTTTCTTTCCTGTTTTTCTTGTGAAGATTTTAATCATGGAACCTTGTCTTAGTTTAAATCCGGCCTTTTTGATTTCTGCTTCTGTGGTTTTTTGGCCCTTTTCAAAGGACATTATTCCTCCTTGACTTTTGAAGAACTGTCATAATTATAATCTATATTTCTTCTTTGTCAAGATTTTTAAAGTACAAACCTTGTTCTATAAAGAAAGATAATTTTTAAAGAGAGCGATAAGAATTGAAAATAATGAACCAACCACAAGAACAATTATAAGCGTTAAAACCGTTCTTGTTTTTTGAAGAGAAACTAATGGATTGGTTGATTTTATTTCAAATCTTGTATCATCTTCTTTGGGGATATAAGTTTTTTCTAAGTTACTATTCACTATTTCCAGCAAACCGTTTGTGATGTTTTTTGCAAATTCGGGATTTTTCAAATAAAAAATTACACCAATGCTTTGAGCCGATGCCTTATATGGCCTGAAAAATGTTCGCAAATCATAAATCCTAAGTTTTGAATATTTAAACTGGGCTTTTTCAAGGATAGCACTGACGTTTTCCGGAGATTTCAAAAAAGCGACAACATAATCTCCTATTTTATCTTTTGCTTCAAGTGCATAGTAAGTATCATATTTAAATTCACTTGTTTTTTGGGTTTGCGATTGGGAAATTAAAAGAGAAAAATTTACTTCGTATCTTTCTTTTTGTGTTGCCAAAACCAAAACAGCCAAAATTAATAATGCAAAAACAATGCCACAAATTAATTTCCACTCTTTTTGAATAATTTTAAAAATTTCTTTTAGTTCCATGATTACCACTGTTTAATAAATTTTTTCCATTCTTCTTTTACGAATTTTTTCACTTCTTTTTTAAAAACTGATTCGTCAAATCTTTTTACTGATTTTATAATATCTTGCCAGGAAAATGTCATTTTTTCAAATTTTCTTATGGCTCCCACCAAGCTTTCTGAAGTCTGATCTTTAAAAAAGATACCATTGACTCTATCTTTAATCGTTTCAAGAGCGCCACCACCCTTATAAGCAATTACCGGTCTGCCGGAAGCCATAACTTCAACCGGAGCAATACCAAAATCTTCTTCTTGGGGGAAAATAAACGCCTTGCAACTGGAATATATTTTTTTCAAATTATCGCCGTAAATATTCCCCAAAAACATAATATTTTTTTTCGCGCTTTTTTTAAGAGCTCTCAGTTCTGGTCCTCTTCCGATAATAATTAAAGGCAATCCAAGTTCATTAAAAGCTTTAATGGCGATTTCTGTTTTTTTATAAGGCAATAGTCTATTTACTAACAAATAGTAGTTTTTGATTTTTTTTGATGGCGCTAACTTTTCAGTTTCAACGGGTGGGTATATAACCTTAGCATCTCTTCTGTAATATTTCTGAATGCGCTTTCTAACAAATTCAGAGTTGGTTAAAAACAAATCAACTCTCTGGGCTGCCTGCCTATCCCAAATTCTTAAATAATGAACACCCAATCTAACAAACGGTCGCAGGAGAAAAAAATGTCGGTATTCTTTAATGTATCTTTGAGAATCATCCCAAGCATACCTGAGCGGAGTGTGGCAATAACAAACATGAAGCGTCTGCGGTTTTAGAATCAATCCTTTTCCAAAACCGGTCGTATCTGAGATGACTATATCAAACTCTGAAAAATCAAACTGCTCCACCATATAAGGCATAAAAAGCGGATAAAGCCTATGGCGTTTTTTGGAAAAAGGAAATCTTTGAAGCGACGAAGTTATAATCTTTCTTTTTTGAAGTAATTTCTGAAAATCCGGCGCTAAAGAATCAGGATCATATAAAAGAGTATAAATGGGCGCGCTTGGATAAAGCTCCATAAGCTTTTCCAATACACGCTCAGCGCCTCCATATTGGACTAAATAATCATGAAACAAAGCGACTTTCATTTATATAATATGAAAACAAAAAATGAGTTCACTTTATAGCTTACTCATTTTTCTTTTTTTGTCTACTTATTAGGGACTTCGATTAGCACGCTGATCGATCAATAAATATGAAGACAAAAGTTTTTATTAAAATTTTTATATCAAGCCACAAAGACCAATGCTCAATGTAATATAAATCAAGCTTGTTTTCTTCATGAAAAGGAAGGTCTGATGATCCGCTAATCTGAGCTAATCCTGTAATACCAGGCTTGATAACTAAGACTGCTTTATAGGCTTTGCGGTACAAAGCGACTTCTTCAATTTCATGCGCTCTTGGACCGACAAGGCTCATTTCTCCTTTGACAACATTAATTAATTGAGGAAATTCATCAATTCTAAACTTTCTTAAAAATCTCCCTATCCTAGTCACTCTTGGATCATTTTTCATTTTAAATAATGGTCCCTTGCCATTTTCGCGCTCATTGAATTTCATTAGCTCATCCTTAAGTTTATAAGCATTCTTAATCATTGACCTGAATTTATACATGAAAAAAACTTCCTCTCCCCTGCCAACACGATGAGGCATGCGGGCAAAAATTGACCCTTCAGAATCCCACTTAATAAGCATTGACACAACAAGGAATAATGGACTTAATAATATTAAAAGAATGCTTCCAAAAATAAGATCGAAAATTCTCTTAGTAACTCTGCGCCAACCCTCGATTGGCGTTCTTTTTGCTTCAAGCAGTGGTAATCCTCCTAATGTTTCCATTTCAAGCCCTGCAGTCAACGCCTGAAAATTTGTTGGGGCGAAACGAAACGTGATCGATTTTTGAGAACAAAGATTAAAAAGTTCCATGATCTGTTTACGTGAAGGATGAGAATTGGCAAGAATTAAATCATCAACATTATCTTTATTGATTTCTTTTTCTAATTTTTTTAAATCAACCTTTTTAAAAGTTTTGACGATCTGATAGCCTAAAGCAAGATTTTTCTTTATATAATTTTTAATTTCCTGAGTAATATCATTGTCGCCGATAATTACGACTCGGTTAAGGCCGATTTTATATTTTTTTGCCAAATGGTGTCTGGTAAATTTCAATCCGCTTCTGCCAAGAACGACAAATAGCACGCCTAAAATCCAAGTACCAATAAATATAAAACGAGATTCAAAGAAAATCTGGCTCAAATAGGCGGAAAAGTTAATCACCAAAAGAGAGGCTGCGGTAGCAACGGTAATTCTGAAAAATTCTTCAATAACGCGCAATGGCTTTGCTTGATATAGACCGGCAAAAGCAAAAACCAAAAGGGTGAAAACAGTTCCAAAAACAAGATATGGCAAATAGGTTTCAATTGTTAAATTGAAAAGAATCGGCTTGATTTTTGTGAAAATCGGCGCAAAACGCAAAAAGTAAGCAGTAATGCCTGCCAAAAGAATCATTACAAAATCAATCGGAATTTTTAGTGCGCTATATATAAAATTTGAACTTTTCATTTAAAAAATTAATAACTTTTTCCAATACATTCTAAAGATTTTAGCATTTATATAACCATTTTTACACTTCCCTATTTTACCGCATAAAACTGTCTTTGTCAATAGTAATGATGACAAAAAAATCCCGCACTACGCTGAGTGCGGGAAAGATTACTTAACTATCGCTTCCTCCAGTATTTTCAATTTCACGAGAAGTATCTATGTCTGGACGGAAACTTGGAGAACCATCTTCTATGGTCATTTGTCTGTGATGACGATGAGTCTCCTCTTCTGGTGCATTCTTCATTGCCCAGAGTGCAAGCCAAGCACTTGAGGCAGAATCAACTTCGATTTTAATCTTAGAAAGCATACTTGCAAATTCTTTTCTTTTCTCAGGAGGAATGGCCATTATGAAACTTATAGCGTTTTGAGAAAATCCCATCTCTTCTTCTCGGAAAGCCGATTGAAGCAAAGAATCTAGCGCTTCAAAAAGCTTTTTCTCTACAATTAACTCGTAGAGACGGCAATTAACCGTTGCCTTAATCGCTTTTTCTCTGATTTCTGTGGCATTTTTATCGAGCTCAGCAGAAGATATTCTAAGTTCTTGTCGGAGATTGCTATGTTCAAGATCCAAACCAAGAACTTCTCGAAAGAAAGAAGCAATATCTTTCTTGTGTTTCGGTTTTACAGGTCGGTTTCCTGGTCTTGAAAAGAAATCAAGAGTCAAGTGTAGAAGCTCAACAAAATCCTTGTAAATCTCAAGATTTTCTCCTATAAGCGGACTAGGACTAGTACTGTATCTCAACAAATCATTGTGAAGCATAATGCTTGGTGAAGAGACAAGACGATCATAAGCCATGGATCTTAAATAGTATTCTGGAACGAATCCGCCATGGATTGCAGATAATCCTTCTCCTCCGTATTCAGCACAATGGAGATAGAAAGCTAGTCTTCTAAAGGATGCTTCAATATTGGGTCCAAATCGATCAGGCAATATAGGCAAGCGAGCCATTCCATGGAGAATGCCCATAGCTGCTTCCATGCCTATTTTGTTTGGGTCAAAATTCTCTAAAACATCATCCCAAGATGTAAAACTTTCATACCTATCAAGAGGCCAATACTTTTCTCGATCCTCTTGCCACCTTTTTCTTTCCCCTTTTCTCTCGTTGGCTGTCATGCCAACCTCCTTAGTATTCTTGCCCCACCTATTTTTAGCCGGCCGGGCGCTGGGCTAAGTGCTCCTTTTTTAAGGAACTGATTGTATCTTATAGTATTATTTATTTTTTGTCAAATAATATTTTGTCTAATATCAGCATAGATCTTTTCTATGTCATTCTGAGGTCGCCTTAGGCGACCGAAGGATCTCGAGATTCTTCATGGAATTTATAGTGAGTTTATCGAACCATTCAGAATGACATGCAAACATAGAACTCTTTTCTCTTTGATTTTGTCGTGACGCCAGAATGACGATGCAAAAAAATCCCGCAGGTTTTGCGAGATCTTTTTGTTATTTTGCTCAAAAATGATAAGCCGAATTCTGTTTATTGGTCATTTATCTAGAGCCTGTCTTGCGACAGAGCCTCTGATTCACATTACTATGAATCAAGCCCCCGGTTATACCGGGGTTGCACCGGACAGGGTTTGCCGCAACGCATAATCACTTATGTGTCGAGAGATTTATTAAACCTCACTTTTCACCTATCCACCCGAGGGCGGATGTATTGTTTCTGTGGTACTTTCCCTACCCCGGCAAGCCGGGGCGGTGGCCGTTAGCCACTGTCCATTTCCAATTCTGTCTGAAGCGCAGCGAAGATACAGAATCGAGACCTCGCCGAAGTCTGTAAGACAAAGGCGGGTGTCCGCCTACGTTCCGGTGAACCGGAACTATGGCGAGACGCTCAATTTTGTTTCTTTTCGCTATCACTCAAAGACAAAATTGGCGGTGTTCGGACTTTCCTCACCAGCAAAGCCGGAGAAGACCATTCATTTCTAAGCTCTAACATTTTACAGCATAGAGCTATCTTTGTCAATTAAAAAGAGCTGCTCTTGCAGCTTCAATCATTTTTCATTTTTCACTTTAAATTTTTAATTTGCATTACTTATGTATCGGTATCTGTATTTCCACTAAAGGTATTTCTGGTTTTTCAGGGTTGGGATGCAAGACATAGCGATGTGGTTCGAGAATTTGGAAACCTTCATATTGCAATTGTTTTTTAAGAAAATCTTCAGACAACGATAACGGCTTTTCTGTCTCTCTGTGAAAAAAAGAACCCATGCGATGAGCTTCTAATTGCTTGATTTTATATTCTTTTGTTTCTTGAATACGAGCTTCTTTTATGGGAACACCGACTTCAAAACTCCTATCCTTATTGACAACAACAACTGGCAGATCAGAAATCGCCAAGCCTTTTTCGATCAGCCAAACCAAAATCTGATTAACCAGATTCATCGCTTTTGATTCCGAAAAAACTTCACCTTGAACGCAAATCACTCGATCCTTGGAAACATCTTTAATTGTAATTTCTGGATTCATAACTATATTATATAATTTTCTCAAACACTAAATCAAGACACAAACAAAAATCCTGCCTACAGGAGACAGGATTTTTTCAAGTTATTAATAAATAATTTTATTTATTTTTGAAGATAAATTATATCTCCTTCACTAACACCTTCAAGAGCTTCAATATATTCTCCATTAACAATCCCTGTTCTTATTTCTCTTAAAACGATTTCTTTGTCTAATTTTGTTTGAACAAAGGATTTACCTTCTTTTTCAATAATATAATTTTTTGGAACCACAACGGCATTTTTCTTTTCCTTTATTTTTATTTCAAGACTAACAACATCTCCAGAAGACAATTTATTGGAACAAACGGCATCATCATTAATGCAATCAGAAAAACTAATTGTCGCTTTTCCATCAGTAATATTTATCACAATCCCCTTCCATGTGATGCCTTCATACTTTTCAGAACTGATAGAAACTTCATCGGAAAGATTGACATCCTTATCTTGCAAATCGGATTCTATGGTCAATCCGCCTTTTTGGCCTATTTTTATAATTGGAGATTTTGCCTGAATCCATGTTCCTTTAGTAGTCAAAACATCAGACACGATACCGTCAATATTAGCATAAAGTTTAATAGTTGAAGTCTTTTCTGATAAAAGTTGATTATATTTTTCTTGAGCTTGTTTTAAGATTGTTTCAAGAGATGCTGTATTTTTTGGATTATTGATAGTCTTAGTTTTTAACGCTCTAATATAAGAATCCTTGAGATTCGCATCGGCTTTGTTTAGCGCTTCTTGGGCCTGAGATTTAACTTGATTTAAATTATTTGTGGCATCTCTAAGAGAATTTTCCAGAGCTGTTTTTCTTTGAATAAGATCGCTTTTAGAAGAATTATCTAAGGAGACACCATTTCTATTAGTCCATTGTTCTTGTGAATTTGTGATTGACGCTAAACTTTTAGTAATGTCTCTTCGGGCATTATCAATAGTGTCTCTGTCTTCTGCTAACAATCTTGGGGCATAAAAAGCATCATTAAAAGCTTCGTTGGTTGTTTGATAAGCGATAGACAATTTTTCCAAAGCCTGTTTTGTGTATTCTAAACAGTCAGTGATTGCCCAATCTGGAGCTGGAAAATTCTTTGAGATTTGATTGTCCATATACCATTTTGCTACATAATATTTATCAAAAGCATCGGTTTGTTTTTCTCTTACCCTAAGGCCAATTTGATCATTGTTTGGGAAATATATTTTCTGAATTCTATCATGAGCCCACATGGCTTTATCTAAAACGAAATAATTAGCAATCAAGCTTCCTTGAATTGATGATTTCAACGATGTCGAATCGCTCGAATAATTTTGACCAGCACCTGCAATTGTATTATTAACAAGATTTAATTCATCTTGAATTGAATTAACTTGATTTTGAGCTTGAGCAATCTTTGCATCGCCATTGGCGCGAGTTTGATTAAAATAATTTTTGGCTTCGTCAACAACTGATTGATCCCAATACTTAATTTCTTGTGTGCTGGGAGTGGCAATGGCTTTATTAAGATTGGCTTGAGCTTGCTGAACTGCTATTCTTGCCAATTCTCTTTCTTTTTCAAGAAGAGTCGAGTTGGCTGAAATAGTTGCCAAAACATCATTCTTTTTTACAACATCACCTTCTTTAACAAAGATATCTTCAATTTTTCCCGCAATATCAAAAGATTGATCGCTCGCCTGGCTTTCACTTTCTTTGACTTCACCGCTTAGGGTGATTTTTTGGGCGATATCTTTTCTTGTAACCGAATAAGCGCTTTCTTCGTTGATTTGATTTTGAGGAGTAGTAATAGTTCCCCTAATCGCTTCAACTGTCAAAAAGACGCCTGCTAGAATCGCAATTAGACTTAAAAAAGTGATAATTTTCTTCATATAAGTATCAAAAATGTCAAATTAATAATCTAGCAACATTCTATTCCTATTTTACCTGTTTGTCAAGTCACATGAAACTTTAACGAGTTTTTTATTAAAAAAATGAGTTATTAGTTTCATGAGGACCTCGCACCTAATGTGGTGCGGGGTTTTTCCATTTTTGTGTAGATGTCGGACACCTACACAAATATTTATTGTCATCCTGAGTGTGACTTGTGGTGAACTTGCCTGTGGTGAGCCTATCGAATCCATTGAACCAACGAAGGATCCTGTGTATTCTCTGAGATTCTTCCTCTGTACCATACAGTACAGGGTCAGAATGACAATAAAAATTGACAGAAGTCGGACTTCTGTCAATTTATGATTAAAACAAAAAAATCCCCGCACATAACTTATGTACGGGGTAACGTTTAAAGATTATTCTTGATCAACTCTCCAAAGGATCAATTCTTTGTCCTTAAGGAGCTTATCCCAATCCCAACCTGCGCTTAACGCCCAACCGGAAAATTCAGGAATAATTCTCATTGGATCTCCCGGAAGGATTTCGACTCCACAATAGGCTATTCCATCGCTTTTACAATAACTTTTTATTCTTACTCCAAAAGCATTTCCAAGGTCATCTTGCAATTCTTGATCGTTCTGAGCATTAAGATTCCACCGTCTTGAAATTGTGCGATGAGGAGCAGCGCTGTCCTGTATGTAGCTTTTTAAGCAGAGAACATAAGTTACTTTGCGATATGTTTCTTCGATATCTTTGGCGAGGGGCAATCCATTTCTAAGCAATTCCTCGACGCTTAGATTGCGAGGGTTCCAGTCAAGCCAATGATGTGGCCATTTATTTGTTTGAGGAATTTCTTCACAGAAAGTTCTATAACAAGCATCAATAAAAAACCTAAAACTTGTAGATAAATAAAACGTGCCTGTTATGTAATATGACTCTTGTTCGTGTTTTTTGACTTCAAAATTAGAAGTAAGAAGATGGCCAAGCAGGTTTAATCTTGCAGCGACCAGTTTCATAACAATTTCGCTAGGATTTGGTTCTAGGGTAATTGATATACAATGTGTTCCACAAGATTTTTTAATGATAACTTGACCATCCCATTCAATGGGAATTGGATCAGATTGTGTCGGCCTAGTAAGAATTGACACACGAAACCTTACTTTCTGAGTTACCGTTCTTCCTGGATCCCTGCCGACCTTTTTTGCCATTTACTTCTCCTTCGCTGTCACGACAACCCCGGCTTGCTGGGGTGAAGGGTGATGAAGGTTTTTTTACCCTTGCTTTGTTGACAGCGCCATAAAGTCAAAAAATTAATTTCACGGCGCTGTCAACAAAATTTTTAAAGAACGATTCTTTCATTATCCTAATACTAAATTTATTAAAAGTCAAATTATTTGGTGTAGGTGTCCGACATCTACACTAAATAAAAAAAGTCCGCAGAACTACATCTGCGGACTCAGCTTAGAACTAATCTTTCTTAGTTGTTTCAACAAGAACAAGTTCGTCTTGAATCCTAAAACGTGAAATTCCTCTCTGTGCTGCCCATTCATCGAGTCCGATAAGAACTTTGTCTAAGTTTCCAATTGGCACATAAACCAAATAGACATTATTACTAACAAGTCCCTCGATGTTTACTCCTATCCTTTCTGCCGCCTCTTCCGGCGTTAGTCCCATACTGGAAATTTCATGTTTCCATGCATTATGGTCTCCAACTGCAGTCAAATGGCAAAGCCGATAACTTCGGCGACGAAGTTTTTGCCTAAGGGTTTCGTCGATAGTTTTGCCGTCGGCATATTCTTCTCCATAATTGAGGAAAGCTATCTCGTATTCTGGCCCCATCATGCTATCTAGAAGAGAACCAATAACTTCGATCAATCCAGTGAAATCGATTTTAACCCTCAAGTCGCCATACATAACGGATGTTGGCGAATATGGGTATTCCAGAGTGTCTTTTACAAGTTCGGCCGGGAAATTCCGAATGATTCTCTGTAGGACCACATTGCGTTCTTCCATGTAAGTAACATCAAGATGTGGCAGCGGAGGATCATTGATTACAATCAATTCACAACGATTCCCACGGCCTGAATGTATAAACTTAATAATACCTTTCCAAAATATGTTTTTTTCTGCATTGATTCTTTTCACCGAGAACCGTACTACCTGCTTCGTCTTGGACATATTGTCCTCCTGCTGTCACGTTGACCTCGACTTGTTGAGGCGGAAGGCGTTGAGGTTTTTTGTCCTTCTCTTTGTTGACAGCAGACTGGGCCTGAGGACTTTGAAGTCCAGCCTACAGGCCACAGTGTGCTGCCAACAAAAATATTTTAAAGAACTAATTCAACTTTAGTCATCATATCATAGTTATTATTAAAAGTCAATGGTTTTGGTACAATCTGTCATCCTGACCCGCCGTAGGCGAGGGAAGGATCTCGTGTATTTTCTGAGATTCTTCACGGAGTTTATCCTGAAAAAATCGAAGGACTCAGAATGACAATAAAAAATTATTGAAGTCCGACTTCAATAACATTAATTATGTTGATAATTGCCAGCCCAAGGCTGGTCCGCCTAGGGCGGAAAAATTAATTTCCGAGCTTTAGTTCGGAAACAAGATATCCTACTCCAAACGGCGCTTCGTAGGAAAGAATTTTCGCTTTCCAATTGAAAGTTGAGACGATTCCCAAAAGAATAACAATCGAACGCAATCCGCACTCCGCTGCCTCAGAAATTAATTCAGGATCCATATTTAAAAGCTTTTTAATATCTTTTTTTTCAATATATTCAACGAGCAGTTTATCAAATTCTTGAGCCCTAGGACTATATCCTTCAGGAGCAAAACTTGCCAATCTATGTGAAAGATCAGCAGAAGCAACAATAGTCCAAGTATTTTTATCTTGTTTCAAATATTCGCCTAGAAATTGACCAAAACGATAATGATCTTTGAGCGGGAGCGAACAAAATGACATTGGAATAAGTGGCGTTTTATGCTCTCCTTTACTCCAAAGATAATAAAGGGGCACAAGAGTTCCATGATCAAGATAACGAATCGTTGTACCAATAATGGGAAAAATCGGGCCACCAAGAATTTTCAAATCTTCGACGGTTTTTTTATCTCCTTGAAATTCAAAAGAAATATCCGGATCGCCAAAATCACCAAAATTCCCCTTTAATGTTTCTTCATAAGGGTCTTCATAATAAAGAGTAAACGCATCCCAAGTTATTGGCAGATGGGGGGAAATTACAAGAACTTTATCAGTTTTCCTGATACGCTTTAAATTGATTGTCAATTTTCTCATTGCCTCAACCGTGGCTTGAGCTTTTGAGGTTTGAGACTTGCCAATAGTTGGAATGATTATTGGGGGGTGTGGGCAAATTGCTGCAAATTTAATCATAGTTTGTAGTGCAATTGTAAATCATTTCAAAATTAAATCAATTTTTGTCTTGCAATAAGGGCAAATACCATCTCTATCCAATCTGCGAACGATATAACCAAGTCTTTCAATGACGACTTTTTGGCAGTGAGGACAGGGCGTATTTTCAAAAGCAGATCCAGGAAGATTTCCAACATAAACATACTTGAGTCCAATTTCTTTGCCAATTTTAATCGCTTTTTCAATCGTTTTTGATTCAGTTGGTTTTACCTCAAGCATTTTGTAGGCCGGATAAAACCTTGATATGTGCCAAGGAGTTTCTTTGCCAACTTCAGAATAAATAAAATTGGCGATATCTTTTATTTCTTTTTCAGAATCATTTTCATTTGGGATTAAAAGTGTCGTTAATTCAACCCAGACGCCAGCCTTTTTTATTTTCTTAATATTTTCTAAAACAGGAACCAGTTTGGCTCCGCAAAATTTATTATAAAAATTTTCAGAAAATGACTTTAAATCAATATTAATAGCATCAAGATAAGGAAGAATAAATTCCAATGTTTCATAAGACATATAACCGTTTGAAACCCAAATGTTTTTAATGCCTGCATCACGAGCAATTTTCATAGTTTCATAAGCATATTCTAAAAAAACAGTTGGTTCATTGTAAGTATAAGCAATGCTTTGACATTCTTGCTTGATTGCTTCAGAAACAATTTTAGCAGGAAGCGCATTTTTCCCCAGATCAATATCATGCCAAAAAAACTTTTCTTTTGGCGGTTGAGAGAGGGTCCAGTTTTGACAAAATGAACAGGAAAAATTGCAACCAAAAGTTCCAAAAGATAATACCGATGAACCTGGTAAAAAATGAAATAATGGTTTCTTTTCTACGGGATCAATATTGATAGCCGGAGTTCTTCCGTAAACAAGACAAATGAGTTTGCCTTTTTCATTTTTTCTGACACCGCAAACACCGTGATCGCCATCTTTTATAACACAACGATGATTGCAAGTGTTGCATTGAACCTGGTCATTCTTGAGTTTTTTATATAGGATAGCCTCTTTCATAACGGTATAAAATATGAAAGATAAAATACAAAGATTTTTATATTTTATTTTTAACTTTTTATCTTTATATGTATTTTTCTGTTTGAAATCTAAAAATTGCTATTTGCTCTTGCGCGGGGTCAATATTAGCTTTTTGGCAGCAAGCCGATAACTGTTTTTCTATAGTATCAAGACCATCAAGATCGGGCAAAAGCAAGGCTGATTTTCTAGTATTAATGCCTTGAACAATAATGCCAAACTTCTTTGGATCTAATTTTCCAATATCTTCTATTTGTTTAGGTTTTTCCAAAACAGATACTTCATAGGAAAGTTCAGGTAATTCTTCTTTTGTAATTGGGCCAAATCGCCAGTCATTGGTTGCTGCGGAAATGGCGTTGTCAATAATTTCTTTTGCTAGGTTTTGTTTTGTTGGCTGATATGTTCCAATGCATCCTCGTAATTCTTTTCCATTATAAATTGTGACAAAAATGCCCGCTTTCTTATTAAATTCTGCGGGCAGTTTCTGGGGAACATCTAAAATTTCTTGTTTTTTGATATAATTCTCAATCGCTTGCTTAGCAAGCTTGCAATAGATGTTCATAAATTCATGTATTATAAGTTATTCTCCCGTCAAAAATACTTGTAAAGTATTTTTATTCTTCTTCAATCGCGACCACCGGACAATTTTGAATGGCAGATTCTATGCAATCTTTGTTTTTTTCAAAGTCAACCTTTTCTTTTATATTAGCCTTACCATCTTTTATTTCAAAAACATCAGGACAGTTAAATTCGCAACTCCCGCAACCGATACACTTTTCTTTGTCAATATTAATTTTCATAATTTTTTATATTTTATTTTTTATCTTTAACTTTCTTTTGGTAATCTTCAATTGCCAATTTCAATGCTTCTTCTGCTAAATTTGAACAATGCATTTTTATTTCAGGAAGTCCGCCTAACTCATCAGCAATATCTTTCTTTTTTATTTTTAAGGCTTCGTTTAATGTCTTTCCCATAACCATATCAGTAGTCATTGAAGAAACTGCAATCGCGGCGGCGCATCCCAATGTTTCAAATTTAATATCTATGATTTTGTCATTTTTAACTTTTATATAAAGACGCAAAACATCCCCGCAAGAAGGATTGCCAACTTCACCGACACCGTCGGGATTTTTCATACGACCATAGTTATGTGGGTCGTAGAAATGTTCTAATACTTTATTTGTGTACATTAACAAAAGTTTAAAATTTAAAGTTAAAAATTACCTTAGAGGATTGATATCCCTGAGCCTCTTTATCACTTTCTTAAAAACTTTTACTGTATAATCAACTTCTTCTTTTTTATTTTCTAGGCCAAGAGAAACACGAATAGATCCGTGAGCTTCTTCTTTAGGAACACCAAGCGCCAAAAGGACATAGCTTGGTTCAAGCGAGTGTGATGCGCAAGCTGATCCTGTGGAAACAGCGATGCCTTCTTTATCAAGTAAAAGCATTATTGCTTCGCCTTCAGCACCCTTAAAAATAAAATTGGCAATATTAGGAAGAACATTTTCGGCCAGCGGTCCATTCAAGTACGAGTCAGGAATATTTTTCAATACTTCTTTAATTAGGTAAGCTCTTAAAGATTTTACTGCTTCGTAGTTTTTTGGATTAAATAATTCTAATGCTTTAGCAAAGCCGACTGCACTAGTCACATTTTCTGTTCCCGGTCTTAAATTATACTCGTGATGACCGCCATGAGCAATTTTTTCAATCTTTGTTCCCTCTTTCACATAGAGCGCGCCAATCCCTTTGGGGCCATAAATCTTATGAGAAGAAATTGAGAGTAAGTCGAGATTCAAATCATTAACATTGATGTCTATTTTGGTAAATGCCTGAACTGCATCTGAATGAAAAATGATTTTAGAATTGTGTTTTTCGTTCCAATTTTTTATAATCTTGCCAATTTCTTTTATTGGCTGAATTATTCCAATTTCATTATTAGCAAAAATAATTGACACTAAAATAGTTTTCTCGCCAAGCGACCTCTTTAATTCTTCTAAATTAACGAACCCTTCTCGATCAACTGATAAATATGTTATTTTAAAACCTTGGGTTTCAAGAAAACGACAACTCTCCAATACGGCCGGATGTTCTATTTTTGTAGTAATGATATGATTGCCTAAGTGGTTATTTTTATAAGCCACTCCTCGGATTGCCAAATTATCAGCCTCGGTCGCGCCCGATGTAAAAATGATTTCATTATGTCTGGCGTTAATTTTTCGAGCAATCACTTCTCTTGCTTCTTCAAGCGCTTGTTTTGCCGACAAGCCAAAACCATGAAGACTTGAAGCGTTACCGTAAATATCAGAAAAATAGGGCTTCATTGCCTCAAAAACCCTTGAATCAACTTTGGTGGTCGCAGCATTATCAAAATAAACTTTCATTGTAGTAGAATCATTTTAACCCAAAGCGTGACAAAATCAATATGCGTATTTCGTATTTCGCACTTCGTATTTCGCATTCTATATTATATAGTATATAATTTGACATTCGTTCATAATAGATATAAGATAAAGGTACATGAGAAATGTTCTTTAAAGGCAAAAGGAGGAAGAATGAAAATCGCAAAGGGTAGGATTTTTGTAAATTGCGAAGGATATCCTGAAGAGATTGGACTAGTCCAGGAGTTGCTTGAAGTTGAGCCTGATCTTCAATACTATCCAGCGGCGCATTTTGACATTGAAACCCAGCTCAATGAGGTAAAATTTAAGCCATTTTTACTTGGAAGAATAGAAGAACTTGAAGATATGCTTAAGAAAGCAAAAACAGCTGCTAAGCGACTTAGTATTAGGAATCCAGCTAGACGACAGTAGTTTTGTGTTCTTGCCGCCAAGAATAACTTGGCGGTTTTTTTATTGCGGGAATTAATCTAAAATGTTATCCTTAATTCTTAATTCATAAATCTTAATTCTAAATTATATATTTATGTCTCGTAATCAAGCCTTAGATATTCTTAGACAATACATAAAGAATGAAAATTTGTTTCGTCATGCCTTGGCCGTCGAAGCGGTTATGAAAAAATTGTGTCAGCATTTTGGCGAAGAAAAAAATCTGGAAAAATGGATGTTGGCTGGTTTATTACACGATATGGATTGGGAAATTACAAAGGATCATCCCGAACAGCATGCCCAAAAAGCGGCAGAAATTTTAGAGAAAGAAGGATATGATCCAGAAATTATCAGAGCTATTAAAGTTCATAACCATACCTTGGGATTGCCGTTAGAAACTTTAATGGAAAAAACACTTTTTTGTGCAGAAGAATTGACTGGTCTAATTACGGCTTGTGCCCTAGTAAATCCCGAAAAACTTTCAGGCGTAAAAATATCATCTGTGCTTAAGAAATTTAAAGAACCGGCTTTCGCCAAAGGCGTTAATCGAGAAATCATTTCTCGATCGCAAGAACTAATCGGATTATCGGTAGAGGAATTAGTAAAATTAAGTGTTGAGGCGATGATGGAAATAAAGGATCGGTTGGGATTATAAACTTTAGACCATAAACAAAAAACGCTATTAGGCGTTTTTTTATTTCTAAATTACGGAAAATTATTTTTTTATAATCTTTTTTACTTCTCTTGCTAAATAAAGAAAAATAATAATCAAAATTGATTCTACGATAGAGAACAATGCCACATCAATAATATATGGCCAAAAAACAAGCAAACCAATCAATATTGATCCGATAGTCATGATTAAAACTCCACCAGCCAAGATGTCTTTTAAATAACCTATTCTTTCGTGGTAGCGTTTTTCAATCTCATCAAAAAGCTTTTCAAAAGTAGTATTAAGGATCTCTAAGACCCAAATAAGAAAAATAAGAAGAAACAAAATAAGGCGCTTTATTTCCCCAATCGGCCAGTAAAAAATCTGAGTCATCACAATAATGCCAAACCAAAACTGAATTCGAAAACTAAGCTCAGATTTATAAACACGAACAATTCCTTTTATGGCTGTTTTAAGGCTTCGTAAGAATTTTTCTGGTAATTTCGACATGATTTTTTTAATTTAGACAAATCGCAAGATTGTTATTTAACCCCAAATAAACTCTTTAGCTTCTTATCTAATTTTACTCTTTTTTGCCATAGATGTACAAGAAAAACGAAACCTATAAGTGAATAAAATATATTTTTTGCTCTGAAAATCATACTAAATGTTAATCCGGCCGATTTGTTGTGTAAAATAGTTTCGAAAAATCCGGTTTGCGCCCATTCAGAAACTCCAAGCGCTGCTGGCACAGGAATAGTATTAGCAAGATTTAAAATAATTTTGGCAAAAAACGTATTGAATAATCCCAAATTTAATCCCATCAAATAAAGCAAAAACCAAATTTCACCCACGGTTATAACAAAAACGAGAAGCGATGCGCCGATGGTTTTAAAAAATACTTTTTTGTGCTTGGTAAAAAATTCTAGAAAATACTGTTCTGGCTCAATGGTTTTTTTATAAAGTTTTTTCAATTTTAAAAACTTCAATAGCGGCGTAATAATAGGACTACCTTTTCTAAGTCTGAAATAAACAAAAACAACGAAGGCAATAAAAACAATAATAGCTATAACCAACAGCCACAAAGCCTTAGTTGATAATCCGAGGCTTGATAAGAAAATAGCAATAAAGAAGGTTACAACGAATGACTGAGTAAAAACTTCGACGAAATTTTCAAGAATAATCGTTAAAAGACCAGAGTTGAAAGGAATATTTTCACGGGCAAGCAAATATGCTCTGAAAGGCGCTCCGCCAAATTCGTTAAGAGGTGTCATATATGAAAAAGTAAAACCAGCGAGACGATAACGAAAAAGACGCCAAAACGAAATTTTAAAACCATAAGCTTTAACAATCAAAGCCCAACGATAAGTCACGGCAATAAAAGCAAAGATTGATATGGTAAAAAATACTAGAAATTTCCACCAAGAAAAATTAAGAATATCTCTTACCAAATCCCTATAATCAACATACAAAAAAACAGAAACAAAAAGAATTGTTCCTAAAACAGAAGAAAAAAATATAATTAAAATATTTTTTCGATGAAGGCGATAATAATCTTTAATAGATTTCAAGAATTTAACCATATAACTATTCATTTTAAAGCATATTTTTCTTTTTTAAAAGAGGAGGATAAAAAAAATGAGCCCAGCTACTCTTTCAGCTGGGCTCGAGAGACGACTATCCGTCGTCTTCTGCTCCTACATCGGCAGGATGCAACCCCCTCTTGGTTCCCTTGCCTCTTCCAGTGGCGCCGACCGCAGCGAGCTTTCTGCCACTACGATGATGACGGTCTTTCTCTTCGAGGAAAGGAACCTCCTCTCGTGCGTGGTCGCTGGCGCTCTCGCTGCCATCGCTGGTAGCGGGCGCTTCGTGACCGGCATCCGGCGGGAAGGTCGCTTCCACCGTGGGAACTCCGTTGGGGACATCCACAGGAACCTTCCACGTGTATCCATTGGGAGTTGTGAAGGGGATGGTGCGGTCGGTTGTGATCAGAACTGCGATCACATGACCATTCTCTCCGAACCTCCCATGAAGAAGTACGCCCTCGTCCATCGGATCCACGATCTTGTCATCGCTTTCGAAAGTCGTGTAGACCACAATCGACGCGAAGACCTCTGTTCCTGATTCGAGAGGACTGAGAATCAGGAGATTGGGCGTTGCGAGCTTCGCCATTGCTGGCTGCCCGATGATTCCTAGGAATCGTGACTTGAGCTCATTGAACGCTGTTCGTGCTTCCTCTCTCTCGTCACCTGACGAAGTTCTCGCCAGGCTTCGGAGGCGGAACCAGTCGCTTACCATCTGATTGAGTTTGTCGACGGTCTCCCGAGGCTTCTCGACCACGATCTTGAACTGATGATCACGGCCGATTCCTTCCTGGTTGAAGTGACCGAACCCGAAGGTGATCGAGCCGCTTTCTCCCACCCTGAAATAGTTGGGCATATTGAAGCGTTCAAACTCACCCTTCGTGACGACCTCAACTGCAACTGCCTTGTTCGTTCGCGGGTCCCTTACGGGAGAAGCAGGAGCAACGACCTTGATTCCATCGGCATTAATCGGACACATCGTTTCTTTCCTCCTATTTGGTTTTATTGTGACTGGGACAACCCCAGTCACTTGTACTTATTATCAGTATAGCATACCTTAGTAAAAAAGTCAATAGTTTTACTGACTTTTTGGGTCAAAATGTCAAAAACAATTAAAAAAAGTGTCCGCTTTTCTTGGGCGGACACTATCTTAAACTGGCAGTTTTAAGCTGAACTATTTCTAAATTAATTTATATCTTTAACCGTGATATATAAGCAGTCTGGCATGCGTTTGTAAAGAATGCTCCCAGTAATCCGGACGCTGGCACTTCTCTGATTTGGAGTGATTGTGATTGTGCTGTTATCTCCAAGAACAATTTCAAGGGTTTGACCTGAAGGATCGAGATATATTCTTCGAGATCTTTCATTAGTCTTTGTTTTATCAATAATCTGATCAACTAAATCAGCGAGATCGATATACTCAAACGGTTTGTTTCTAAATCTTGCTGCTACCATCGTTGAAATGGAAAAAACTTGAATTTTTTTTCCAACTCCAGCCATGAGCAGTGCGTCAGTAAAATCTTCATCGCCGCTGACCAGAACAATTCTGTCAGCCAAGGCAGCCATTGAATGTATATCTCTTAGAATTGCATCATCAACATTACTTTCTTTCGTTGGGATAATAGTATAGCCGTGCACTCTGAGTGCTGAAAAAAAACCTTGCTTACCGATTGCATCTTGCTCGTAAAAACGTAACCCTTTCTCGATAAACTCTCCGTCACCTCTCAAAACATCTGAGAAAGCCCTAAAGTTAATTGATAATCCTATTTTGTTCTGGGCCGCGCTTAAGTTAGCAGCATCGATAAACACTAGGACTTTTTCTTTCTGACCAGCTGGTTCAGGCATTTTACCTCCTTGTATTTTTTATGAGAACTTTCTTGAGCTTATCACATGGACTATTATTTGTCAAATTTTAGAGAACAAAAAACTGACAATACCGTTTATTATCAGAATATATTAATCCTTATTTATTAATTACCAGAGATGAGGTTGGCGTCCCAATGATTTTTCAGTTGGACGGATATTTCGAACACTATCTGATCTGAGTGAAACAACACCTCTCTGTATAAGCCGGTGAACAAAATAATCTGCGCCTTGAGTTGTTATAGAAAAAGCTTCTCCGATTTCCCGCCTGGTGGGACTTTTTTCGTAGTCGTCTAAAAATTGTTTAATGAAGCTGAAAACAGCATATTCTCTTGGAGTTATTTTTCTCATTATTGAAAATTGATTTCAACTAGGTCAGCCGGAGGAATATCGTCTTTGTTATTACAGATAGGATGATAATGTTCAAACATTGTGAACAAAACATCGTTTTGCTCTTTTTCATTCATTAAGGCAGAAAACTTAAAACAACAAATTTTATCTTTCATCTCCTTTTTAAGGCAAGTGTTGGTTTCAAGATCACCAAGATGGCGCATTAATGTTTTATAGAGATCGTCGGTTTTTCCGATAAAAAATGGCGTTAAACTGCTAAACTCTTGAAGTTCGGCAATTTTATAAACGCCAGGAAGACGAGGTTCCTTTAAAACATACTTTTCAACATTTTCTATGTCGTAATCGTAATAACCCTGCCAAGTGAGAAAGACCGAAGGATTTGTTTTCATGGAAATTTTTAAAACTCTGCTCTATTTCCATGTTATCTCTAATTTATGCTTAATGTCAAGAAAAAAGCCGCCCTTTTTCTTGGGCGGCGCTGGGTAATCAAAGCCTATTATCAGCTTCCTGTCTTTTTCTATTCTCTCTCTCCTCTTTAATGCTTCTTCTGTATTCTTTTAACACTTGCAATTTATCTTCGTTAATGAAATGAATCGTCATAATCGTATTACTATGGCATCCATATAAGCGGTGTTGTCCTGCGCCAGTAGGATCCATATAGAGACGATATGATCGACCCCAGATCCTGTCTAAATCACTCAAACTTAAACCAATTATGACTTCAAGACGCTTGAGTTTTTGACCACCCTCAAATTCTTTTCGTACTCGAGCTACGGCTGTTTGGACAGCGGTCACATTGTCCGGAAGGTGTTCTTGATATATTCTTTGAACACTCGGATAAACTTCCATTGATCTTGACCTAGTGGTCATTTCTTCCTCCTCTTTTAGTAGTAACAAGAACTAAACACATCATATATCATTACAAAATAAATGTCAAGCTATGAATCTAAAAATCATTCAATGTTTGTTTAAAAATGAAGAGTAGTTGCGAAACTACTCTTCTGGTTTTTTAGGAAGATTTCTTCTGCCAAGCCACAGAGCCCATAGAGCTATTAAAATCATAACTACAGCAAGGCCCTTAATAATTCCTCCGAACAAAAAGGGAATTTTGTTATTGAATAAGAGTATTGCAGTTCCGATTCCTATGCCAATAACCAATATTGACCAAGTGAGATTGGTTTTTAAAGAATAGGACTTAAGTGTTTTGCCAACATTAACCAAAATGTCTTGCCACTTTTTTCCCAAGACCATAGCCCGATCTATGTCGTAAAGGAGGTTGAGCGTTGCCCACGCTATTGTGACGGCAATTATCAAAGGATTTAGCGAAAGATAAAAAAGAAATGGCAAGGTTGTACAGGTAATTAGCGACTCTACGAAAAACTTTGTTTGATGACGAGTATTTGGGTAAACGTTAACAAAGAGCAGCAACACGAATGAGACAACGGTTAATAAAACAGACATAAAACCAACATATCCAAGATAGAAAATCACACCAAGGAGCATGATACTGTCAAAAAGAATATCATGTTCACCTATCCAGGTTTTTTTCTTACCAATTTTGCGCGCAATATTGCCATCAAGAATGTCAGTTGTCCAACCGCCGAGTAAAAGCCAATAAGCGATTGTGACGCCGTTTCTTCCGAAAAATATTCCAACAAACGCTATGGCAATGCCAATAGGAATACGAAGAACTGTAAAGAAATCAGGCAAAGCATATAGAATGTTAAAGGACTTTTTTGGTTTTTGCTCATCAACAGATTGCATGGTTGCCCCTCCTTTGTTAGTTTTTTTATAAAACAATCAGGAAATATTATTATTGTTGGCGAACATAACTTCTTTAGCTTTTTTTAAATCTTTTGGATAGCCAATGGGCAACCAAAAAGAAGCTTTGATTATTTTAATCGGATGTTTTTTCGCCATTTTCATAATAGTTTGGGGCAAGCCAAATTCTTTATTATCGATTGCCTGCATTCTGTATTTGAAAATTTTATGACTAAGAACAAAAACACCGCAAACAACTAAATTGCTCGGAGGATTATCTTTGGGTTTTTCAATAATTTCTTCGAGGTGGCGATCTTTATTAAACTTTAATACTCCAAAAGCGCTAGGATTTTCAACTTCAGCTGCCAAAATAGATAATGGATATTGGATACACCTTTTGAGATCTTTTTCTGTATAAATATCATCGCCAAAAACTATCAAAAACTTCTCTTTTTTTCTTAAATAAGGCTTGCAAAGATAGAGAGCATGAGCAGTGCCTTTCTTGTCTTTTTGCGAGATGTAGGTAATTTTTTTTCCCTTATAAGAGTTTCCTAAATACTTTTTAATTCGCCATTTTCTATGCCCAACAACAATAATAATCTCATCTACTTCTTGAGGAAGAATACTTAAGGTATGATCAATAATGCGTTTCCCGTTTATTTTTAAAAGCGGTTTTGGGGTTAAATGAGTATATGGTCTCATTCTTACCCCTCTTCCCGCAGCGAGAATTATGGCTTTCATAGAACTGATTATTGTTTTTTTAGGATGTATTATTTTATTCCAATCTTATTCTATCTAAAACAATCACTTTTTCTAGTAGCTGATCACTTTTTGTCTTTTTCGTTAGCATTGAATCCAGAAAAGGCCTTTAGAATTTCAAGTGGAATAGCAAATATAATTGTATTGGATTGATCTGAGCTCACGTCATTAATTGTTGCCAATGTTCTTAAATGTAGACCGCCAGCTGAGCTAGAAAGAGTATCTGCTGCTATAGCCATATTTTTGGCAGCGACAACTTCTCCCTCTGCTCTAATAATAACAGATCTTTTTTCTCTCTCAGCTTCAGCTTGTTTACCGATAACGCGTTTCATTTCCTCAGGCAAAACAATATCTTTTAATTCAACGGAATCAACTTCTATTCCCCAAGGTTCTGTTGCTTTATCAACGACAGCTCTAATTTTTTCAGCGACTTTTTCCCGTTGCGATAAAAGCTCGTCGAGCTCAACTTCACCGACGGCATTTCTCATAGTTGTCTGAGCTAGTTGCGAAACAGCGTAGCGAAAATCTTGAACTTCCAAAATAACTTTTTCGGCTGAAGAAACACGATAATAAATTACAGCATTGACTTTTGTCGAAATATTGTCTTTAGTAATTGTTTCTTGATCTGGAACATCAACGGCCTTAACTCGAATATCAACTTTTTGATATGACTGAAAAATCGGAATAACCAGGCGCCAACCGGGGTTCATAAGACCGCTGTATTTTCCTAATGTGAACCTAACTCCTCTTTCATATTGGTTAATTTGCTTAATCGAAATAAGAATTCCAAAAACAAGAACGATTATAACGATGTAAATAAAAGGCATGTTAAATTTAGACACAAATGAAAAAAGTATTACTAAAAAAATAATAATACTGACAAACGAATTTTTTATTTTTATGGATTCGTTGATATTTTTAGATTTAGAAGCCCAAAGATCCTGGAGATCATTTTCGCTGTCATCGTTTTCTTTGGGCGGAATAATTATGGGTATCATTTTTATAAATTATACTGAATTTTATCTATTTCTATAATACGATCATATTTTGCCAGTCTTTCCTTTGGCGATGGCGCTCCTGCCTTGAGCCCGTAAGCGCCGATACCATAAGCAAGATCCGCAATGAAACTATCTTCTGTTTCTCCTGATCTGTGAGACACAATGATTTTTAAATTATTTTCCTTGGCAATTTTTATTGCTTCTAATGTTTCTGTTAATGTGCCAATCTGGTTTGGTTTAATAATGATCCCGCTAATTGAGTTCATTAAAACAGCTTTTTCTATATAGACCGTATTTGTTGTAGTCAGATCGTCTCCAACTATGAATATGTTTTTATCATTTAAAACAGTATTTAATGTCGCATAATGTTCAAAGTCATTCTCTTCATATGGATCTTCAATCGAAACAACTGGATATTTATTTACAACATCATTATATATATTTGTCAATGAATTGACGGAAGTCGGACTTCCGTCAATTGTATATTCATTGTTTTTATAGAAACTATCGGCTGCAACATCTAAGGCTAGCATTACCTTACCTTCGAGGTCAAGTTCTTTAATCGATGAATTAATTAATTCAAGTGGAGCCGTGTTATTTTCAAAATTTAAATCATAAGCGCCTTCATCGCTAAAAGATATACTGTCGGATAGCGTTTTTACTTTATTTCCAATATTTTCAAAAACATCTTTTGCTATTTTTAATTGATTTTCCGCAGACGAATCTTTGACAACAATTAAATATTCCTGCCAATCAAGATTATTTTTTGCATGTTTTCCGCCTTCAATTATATTTGCATAAAAAGCTGGCAGACTTGGTTTTGAGTGAGTTATTTCTGCGATATATTCATAAAGTTCCTGATTATTAAATTTTGCCAACAATCTTGCAAATGCCAAAGACAAAACTAGGGTAGCATTTGCTCCCAGTCGTGATTTGTTATTTGTGCCATCTAATTCACACAAAAGATCATCAAACTCGTCTTGTGACTCAAATGATTTTTCCTTGATCTCGGGAACAACAATACCATTGATTTTTTCAATGGCATTTTCTGCTGACAAAGATATCGCTTCTCTTTCTCCAGTACTTGCTCCTTGAGGAACAGAGGCGATAACCGATAATCCTGAATCATTTAATAACTCAACTTCAAGCGCATCTTCATTGCGAGAATTTTTTATAATACTAACTCTTATATCTTTTATTTTCATATTTGAACTAATTTTTCTACAATCACTGATCCAAATTCTTGAGAAGCCTCTGGACCGTTTGCGGTAATAACATTTCCATCTTCGACAATTTCTTCGTCAACAAAAATAGCGCCGCATTTTTCAATGATTTTGACGGCGGATTTATCCATTTCTGACGACCAAACCGTTGCGCGCTTTTCCTTGAGAACCCCTGCTTTTGCCAAAATAACAGGAGCAATACAAATAGCTGCTAAGATATTCCCCAAATCAATAACATCGGTGGCAATTTTATAAGATGTTTCATTGTCGAGGTGTTTTAACGCGCCAGGTCCTCCGATAAAAACAACAGCGTCAAAATTTTTTGCTTCTACTTCACTTAAATCAATATCTATCCTAGCTTCTCCCCCGCTAACTCCAAAAGCTGTATTAGGTGCGTTGCTAGCGGTTTCTACAAAAAGACCTTCGTCTTCCAGAACTTCCTTTGTTTGGAAATATTCTTCGTCCCTAAAATCTTCTTTTGAAACAATAAGTAAAACCTTTTTCATTTTTTGCTAACAATACGATTAAATAGATTTTATATTATCAATTGGTTCGCTAAATTCAATATTAAATTTTTCTCTTAGAAAATTTTCATCAAAAATTTTTTTATTCGGATAAGTAAATCTTCCAACAGCAACAATCAAAAAAAGTACAACTCCCCAAATCAAGAAAAAAGTATACCAATTCTTTCCTTTTTGAGATGGCTTGAACTGATTCTTTGGTTTTATCTTGCTGAATTCATCGTACATCTTTAGAGTAAATCCTATAGAAAAAGGAAATGTCAAAGAAGTAATGATAATAGGCGCGATAGTTCTTATTTCAGGAACACCAAACATTGCGGAAAAGAAATCTGACAGTATAAAGAACGGCAAACTAAATAAGAGCATCCACAAAAAGAACATAAAATATCTGCCAAATATTTCCCACCTGAAGCCTTTTGTCATGTCGCTGCTTCTGAGTAATCCTTCTATCCAATTTTTTCTTTCTAGAATAACAATAAAGGAAAAAAACGAAAAAGCAATTACTAAGATAATACCAGGAATAACTAAAGGAATAAAAGATCCGGCAATAATAAAATTCATGGCAATTTTCATTAAAAACAAAAGCGCTATTAATGAAAAATCTTTCTTTATAATTTTTTCAATACTTTCCTTTTTGCCCGACAAAACCCTAATAAAAACAACTGCGCCAAGAGTCATAAGGAAACTGGAAATAATCCAAAAAATTGCTTGAATAATGTAAGTAGCTACAGGGATGAGATTTTGGACAAAATAAAAATCAAGAAAATTAAAAAGATACCCCAATATAACAACTAAAACTGAAATGGGTACCAATTTTCGCCAGTTTTTTTTGTAATCTTTCCAAGCAGACTTCATCAGGTCAATTGTTACTGGTAGTTTATAAATTTTTACTTCTTCCATATTTTAAATTGGTAAATTATTATTTTGGAAACACTCCACGATCATAAATTGGTGATTTTTTTGAGTCTGTTCCGTTAAAATTTGAATTTGCCGGATTTGTCCCACAATCTGGACTTTGATTCCAATTCCAAATTATATTGGCTGAGTTTTGAGTATTATTATCTGCATCTTGAGTCAGCATATCGCTGTCTTTGTTTTCAAGTCTAGCACCAACGTGATAATATTGTCCCTGATCAAGAGCTAGGTCTTTCCCAACGGCATAGCAATAAGGATTTCTAGTTGTCGGATCTGTTGGAAAACCGCTCATATTAAGAAATCCTTCGGTAGCAAGGGTCGCAAGGCCTGAGGTCGATACTTCTGGATATTGGAGATGGGCGGCATAATAGAGTTCAAGCGCCAATTCAATCTGACGAACATCAGAAACCCTTCGACTATCACGAGCGCGACTTCTTGACCCCGGGCGACTTGCCATGATTATAATTACAACAAAAAACAGCAAACAAACTACTACGGTAAGAATTATATTTTTTATACTTATTTTTCTCATAGGATTCTTCGCAGAATTTATAGTGAGCTTGCTTGTTGTGAGTTTATTGAATCAATCAAGCTACTCAAAATGACATTCGAATTTATTGAAGTCGGACCTCAGTAAATATTACCATTGGTCGAAAATTGATAGTTGATAATTGAATATTGCCTAATAGTATTTCTTTTCCCACTTTGCGACTTTTTCAATCAAAGGCACTACCGTATCGGGATTAAGAGAGATGGATTCAATTTTGTTTTTTACCAGGAATTCAGCAAAGTCTGGAAAATCGCTCGGCGCTTGACCGCAAATACCAGAATATTTCTTTTGTTCTCTGGCAACAGAAATAGCAATGCGAACCAATTCTTTAACTGAATCATTATTCTCATTAGCAATCCCAGAAAGAGTTGCATTATCTCGATCAATACCAAGAGTTAATTGCGCTAAATCGTTTGAACCGATAGAAAATCCATCAAATATTTCAAGAAATTCGTAAGCTTGAATAACATTTGAAGGTATTTCGCACATTACATAAACCTTAAGATTTTTTCTTTCAAGTCCGTATTTCTCAATAAGCTTAACCACTTTATTTCCTTCTTCAGGTGTGCGGCAAAATGGCACCATAACATTGACATTATCTAGTCCAATTTCTTCGCGAACTCTTTTAATCGCTTTTACTTCTAGGCCAAATGCTTCTTCAAAGTTTGGAGAATAGTATCTTGAAGCGCCACGCCAGCCAATCATAGGATTTTCTTCAGCTGGTTCAAAAATTTCTCCGCCAATCAGGGTACGATATTCGTTAGTTTTGAAGTCGGAAAATCTTACAATTACTGGTCTTGGCCAAAAGGCAACTCCGATTTTTGCAACCCCTGATGCAAGTTTATTGATATAATATTCTTTCTTATCGCTGTAATCTTTTGTCAATTCATCAATCTCTTTAATGATTTTTTTGAGGGTTGATTTATTGGTCTTGTATTCCTTATTTATATCCGATTTCGTGCTTTTGGCTTCAGACTTAATTTTTTCATACTGAATTAATGCCATTGGGTGAATTTTTATTTCTGAAGCAATAATAAATTCTTCTCGCGCCAAGCCGACACCTTGAACCGGCAATGAATGATAAATCAAAGCTTGATCTGGCGAGCCAATATTCAGCATAAGCTTAGTTTCTGTTTTTGGGATTTTTTTAAGCTCATATTTTTGTTCGCTGAATTCGTGTTTTCCTTTATAGATTTTTCCGATATCAGGACTCGAACAATCAACGGTAATTGTCGATCCATCTTTGATTAATTCTGTAGCATTTCCTGTGCCGACAACGGCCGGAATACCAAGTTCGCGAGAAACAATCGCTGCATGAGAAGTGCGGCCACCTTTATTAGTAATGATCGCTGCCGCCTCTTTCATAATTGGTTCCCAATCTGGATCGGTCATTTCGGTAACTAAAATTTCTCCTTTTCGGAACTGATTGATTCCCTCAATGCCTTTAATAATACGAGGACTGCCGCTGGTAATTTTACTACCAATAGCATCTCCCGTAACAATCAAATCTTTCTTTGGTGGTTGTATCGGGAAATAATAATTTGAAAAACTATTTATACTTTTTTGTGATTGAACAGTTTCGGGACGAGCCTGAACAATAAAAATTTCTCCAGTAATACCATCTTTTGCCCATTCAATATCCATCGGTCGTTCTTCTTTGGCGTGCTTGGTAAAGTGCTCCTCAATCATTAATGACCATTTTGCGAGTTGGATAATTTCGTCATCTGAAAGCGTAAATTTTTCTCGATCTGATTTTTCTACCGAAACTTCTTTTGTATGCTTTCCTCCTCCTTCATCATAAACTAATTTTCTTTCCTTTGACCCCATTTTTTTAGAAACAATAGCGCGGAACCCTTTCTTTAGGCCGTCTTTGAAAACATAAAACTGATCTCCTTCAACTCGTCCTTGAACAATTGTCTCTCCAAGACCCCAAGTGCTTGTTATGTAAATTATATTTTTGAGTCCCGTTTCAGGATCAATAGTGAAATTAACGCCCGATGCGCCCTTGTCTGAACGAATCATTTTTTGAACACCAACGCTCAAAGCCACTGAGGTTTGAGAAAATCCTTGATCAGCCCTATAAGAAATTGCTCGATTAGTGAATAAAGAAGCAATGCATCTCTTAGTGGCGTAGACTACTGCTTCAACCCCTCTAATATTTAAAAATGTTTCTTGCTGACCAGCAAATGAAGCCGTGGGAAGATCCTCGGCTGTTGCTGATGATCTAACGGCAACATCTTTTCCGCCACTACTTGATAATTCAAGATAAGCTTCTTTAATAATATCCTTAAGATCTTGTGGAAGTTCTGCATCCAAAATAATCTGTCTGATTTTCTCTCCCCTTCTTTGAAGATCAGGAATGTCGTTATGATCTAATCCCGTCAAAACATTTTCAATCTCAGTTTTAATGCCGCTTGAATTAAGAAAATGCCAATAAGCTTTTGAAGTTAAGGCAAAACCATTAGGGATATTAATTCCTAACTTAGTTAAGCTTCCATACATTTCTCCCAAGGCAGCGTTCTTTCCACCAACCAAAGGCGTATCTTCAATCGAAAGATCTTTGAACCAGATAAGAAACTTGTCTTTTTTTTCCTCCATGTTTATAAAATTAAAAGTTTAAAGTGAAAGTGAAAATTTTAGACAAACTCGAAATTCGAAGCACGAAATTCGAAACACCTGCCTGTCGGCAGACAGGAATTCAAAATTCTAATATTAATGATCTAAACTATTTTGAATTTATAATTTTGGACTTAAATATTGTTTCGAATTTCGTACTTTGGATTTCGGATTTATGCTAATTTGTATTTACTTTTTGTATATCACGATTAAATCGGACACATTTGTTCCTGTTGGACCAGTAATAATTAAATCATCCAGTTTTTTAAAGAAGTGAAACGAATCATTATTGTCTATATATTCCCGCCAATTTAAATTTTTTACCTGAGATTTTTTCAAAGAATCTTCATCGCCGATTGCTCCTGCCGCTTCACTATTATCCAAACCATCAGAGGCCAATGAGATAAAAACAGTTTTTTCTAAATAAGGCAAAGCGCCCAAAACCAATTCTTCATTTCTTCCTCCCTTTCCTTTCCCTTCAACCTTAACCGTTGTTTCTCCTGAGGCGACCATAATTCCTGATTTTGGCAATCTTTGTAAAAGCTTGCGACCAACAATTTTTGCCTCACCTCTTAAAGCATAGGAATAAACTGTGCAAGGTACTTTCAGTTCTTGACATCTCTTTTGCATTGCTTCAATAGCGTATCTTCCAGAAAGCAATAATATATTAGTAACATTTTCAAAGTATTTTTTATCTTTTGGAGTCTCAAAGAGCTTAGAATTAGTTCTAATATCGTATTTTTTTATAATTCTTTGAGCATCAATTTTTGTAGTTTCATCTTTGACAGTCGGACCAGAAGCAATAAATGAAAGATCGTCGCCGGGAACATCAGAAAAAATTAAACTTACTACTTTTGCTGGATAAGCGAATTTTGCTAATCCCCCTCCCTTAACTTGGGATAAATGTTTTCTGACAGTATTAACTTCATAAATATCGGCCCCAGATCGCAAAAGGCGATTTGTTAGCGATGCCATGCGTTGAACAGAAGCTTTTTGAGGCAGGCAAAACAACGCAGAAGCTCCTCCAGAAATTAAGGCAATTATCAAATCATCCTTTGTTGCTTTTTCAACCAGCTTAACAATTTTTTTTGAAACCCTGATATTTTCTTCTGACGGTAAGGGGTGGGTACCAACGAAAGATTCAAGATGCTTGAGTTTTCCTTTATTGATATCAAGTAAAATGCCTTCAGTGATTTTATCGCCTAAAACTTTTTCAAGGGCTGATCCAGTTTCAAACGCTGCTTTTCCAACGCCAATTACATAAATATTTTTTATTTCCTTTAAATCAAAACTTTTATTTTTTATAGTTAGAACGCTTTTGTCCAAGCGAATATTTTCTTTTATAACCTTATCAGGGGTAATAGCCTCAATGCCGGCATTGGCAACATCGAGAGCGATTTTTCTCTCTGGCGTTGAAGCAAGTTTTGTAAAATTTTTAATAATCATTGCTATATTTCGTTTGAAAAACGAAAACTATGATGGCTTATGCCTCCTATAACTATTATACCAGATATTGGTTTTAATGGTACTCGAGTTTTCAACAGCAGGTAAATAAAAAAAGAGGATGCTTTCTGACATCCTCTAGATTAGTATCATACCTCATGACACAATCTACAACGAGCTTCGTATGAACCCAATCCTCCAACCTTAATCACTTCACCGTTTGACGGTGCAGGTTTTCCATCTACAAGTCTTTGTGATCTTGTAGCTTCACCGCCACATTTCACGCAAACAGCAACAAGCTTGTCTACTTTTTCGGCAAGAGCCATTAATGTTGGCATGGGACCGAATGGTTCTGCGGCGAAAGTTAAATCAAGGCCACTTACAATTACTCTTTTTCCAAGATCAACAAGTTCTTGGCAAAGTTGAGGAAGGAGCTCAGAGAAGAAATTTCCTTCATCAAAAGCAATAACAGCAGCTTTTTCGATTGCATCATGACCAACAATTCGTTCCAAATTTTCCATTGTCTCTTCCCCAGGAGCAAGGAGATGAGCAGGAAATTCTCGGCCATAGTGAGTCATTACCGAAGTAGTACTATAACGATCATCGATAGTTGGTTTAAAAAGAAGAATTTCTCCGTGAGCGATTCGGACTCGTTCAAGTCTACGAATTAACTCTTCAGTTTTACCAGAAAACATGCAGCCAGTAATAACTTCTAACTGAGGATCTGTTGCGGACATTTTTCCTCCTTTAGCTCGTTTTTTTAGGTACTATTCTCAGCCTAGCGAAATTTTTACAAGAGTCAATTGTGGATAATTCGAATTTTGCCTTCGAGCTTGCGAGGAGAAACAAAATTCAGAATCCTGTAGCGAACTTGTTTTGCTACAGGACGCCCCGGTGCGGGGTAATTTGAATTTATTACTTTTTATTATTGTTTCGTTGCTTGCCCTTCCGAAGCTCCGGTAAGCCCTGCCTACCGGCAGGCAGGCGGGCGAAGGAGGGTGTAATTGCTGAGTTGTTTTATTGACAGAGAGGGATGAATATAATAGGATATTTATAGTTCTTAAAACAAAAGGAGAAAAATGAAAATCGATCTACTCGAAGGAAGGAAAAACAAGGAGTTTAGAGAAAATGGGCGAAGACTAATATTAGCCGAAATTTGTAAACTTGAAGTTAATATTCTTAACTTAAGCGATGCAATTATCCGTATTAGCGCTTCTATAAAAGATAATAGCTCGACTGTCGAAGTTAAGATAGTTTACATTACGCTTCCTCCTGGGCCAATTGAGTCGGATGAGCGTGTTTTCTTAAGCGTCAGCATGACAATTGATGAGTTTAAAGCTCTTTTAAGAACAATGGAATAAACGAAGGTCCGTCCAGCGTGGCGGACTTTTTTAATTAATTATTGACAAATAAGTTTAAAATAGTATGATAAAATTATTGTCAAGCCAAAGGAGGCAGAAATGTTCTTTAACTATCTAAGGGCGATAGGTTGTATAATCTTAGTTACTGTTCTTGGGGGAGCTGCAATTTCTTGGCTTATCTATCGGCTCGTGGAAGCTTTCGTACATTATGATGGGTTTCCTTTTGAAACCATACCAGTAGCTATAGCTGTTGGGGGTATTGCCATAACAATCGTTCTTGGATCTAAAAGTGCATGGGAACATTTTACGAAATAAATAAAAGTCTGCTTAAAAAAAACAAGCAGACTTTTTTCTTTCTATTAAAAAAAGCAAAGAAAAGAAATATGTGGGAGGCTCAGCCTCCCACATATCTCGGATAAATTGTTGACAAATACAGATGAATGTAATAGGATTTTAGTAGTTCTCAAAAGTTCCAAAGGAGGAACAAAATGAGAGAGTCTACTGACGGTAGTGCAACCGTAGCTACCAAGAAAAGGCGAGTTTTAAGGTATGGCAGTTTTGCCGAAGGTGTTCTTGAAAAAATCGCAGAAGAAGCCAAGTGTTCAAAAGCGATTGTTTTTAAGGCTGTTAAGTTAGCGTATGCGTTGCTTAGACACTATGATCTTATTGATAATATTGATCATGGTGAGTTAATTGAGCGCTTTGATGGATGGGGAAAAATTTTGGTGATCAATATCTGTCAGAAACTGAAGGACAACATACCCGAAGAATTTGTTTTGCAAGTGGCCGTAGCAGAAGTTCTTGACGATATTTACAAGACGCATGTTCATCGAAATCTCTATGATGAAGCAATAAACAGGCTGAATGGAGTTTATCTGGATCTTGAAAGAAGCGGGGAAAAGATCGATGAAATCAAAAGAGAAAATTCTGAACTAAGAAGAAATCTAGAAGTTACACAAAACAGAGCAGAACAGGCAGAGCGATTGATTAAAGGATTGAAAGGTCTTATTTCTGTCATGACTTATACTCAGACAAGAGAACGCGAAGCGTTGCTGAAGGAATTTATCGGAGGACAAGTAGGGCAGATTGTTGATCCTTCTGTGTTTAGCAAGAATCCATAGATTTGAACGAAAGTCCGTCCAGTGTGGCGGACTTTTTTAATTTGTATCAAAAATCGGAGACTGAGCCTCCGATTTAATTCTTCGTTTAAATATTTTCTCGGATCTCTTTCATTAATTTCATCATAAAATGCAAATTGTGAATAGTCGCAAGCCGTGGCCCCAGCATTTCTTTCGCCCAAAAGAGATGCCTTAAATAAGCGCGAGAATGGTTTTGGCAAGTATAGCATTGGCAACCCTTTTCAATGGGATTTTTATCGGTACGATAACGGGCATTTAGAATATTTAATCGCCCTTTTTTTGTTAAAAGATTTCCATTTCTGGCGATTCTTGTTGGCTCGACACAATCAAATGTATCCACTCCCCTTTTTACTCCTTCTAAAATATCTTCAATTCCGCCAATCCCCAAAAGGTGTCGAGGTTTTTTTTCAGGAAGCAAAGGCACGGTCCAATCAAGGATGTTATGCATATCTTTTTTTGATTTTCCCAACGATCCGCCAATGGCTATTCCAAAAAAATCCATCTTACCAATGAATTTGGCCGATTCTTCTCTTAAATCTCTATATGCTCCACCCTGAACAATGCCATATATTCTTTGCTGAATTTTGAATTTAGAATTTGGAATTTTGAATGCATTCAAAGATCGAGTCGCCCAGCGATGAGTACGCTCCATTGAGCTCTTGGTGTATTCATAGTCAGCGAGCGGCGAGGTACATTCATCAAAAGCTAAAATGAAATCAGCGCCCAAGTCTCTTTGAATCTGAATTGATTTCTCGGGGGTTAAAAGAATTTTTTGGCCATCAATATGCGATCTGAATTCAACGCCATCTTCAGTAATCTTTATTCTATTCTTATTATTGGAATTTTGAATTTTGAATTTAGAATTTAGAATCTGAGATTTATTTGAAATTTGAAATTTGTAATTTGATATTTTGTTTAACTTTTCTTCTGGAAAAATTGAGGCAATTTTTCCCACTCCTTCTTCAAGTCCAGCTCCTAAGGAGAAAACCTGAAATCCGCCCGAGTCGGTAATAATCGGACCGTTCCAATTCATAAACTTATGCAACCCACCCATTTTTTTAACAATACTTTCGCCGGGTCTTAAAAAAAGATGATAAGTATTGGCAAAAATAATTTGAACTTCTAATGATTTTAATTCGTCAGGACTCAATCCCTTAAGAGCAGCTTGAGTGGCAACAGGCACAAAAGCTGGTGTTTCAATTTCACCATGCGGAGTTACAATAACGCCTCTTCTGGCAAGAGATTTCCTCGATGTTTTTAAAATTTTAAAATCGAAATTTGACATATATATTAATTTATAACACAAGTTCAGAATTTATTCAAATATATAATTAATTACCCTCCTGCGCCATTCTTTGCTACCCATTTCGTTGAAGTAATTTTAATTATAAAGGCCTAAAGAAATTATGAATTAGCGGCAGGGCTCCGGACGGGTTATTGATTGCGTATTTTCTTATGGAATTTATCCTGAGCTTGTCGAAGGATTCGAAAACGCAATCAATAAAAAAAGACCCGATTTGCTATCGGGTCTGTCTAGTTAGTTTTAGTCTTTGTTCTTCATAATTAATCTCTTTCAATTCATTTTCCAACTGTCTCATTAGAGACTCTGACTGAGGTAGACATTCTTCGGCTTCCTCAATTGTAAAAACTTTTCTTGCTTTTGCTTGTTGATAATGCTTACATGCTCCTGAATACGCGCAGTAGCGACAAGATCCATGATACATTCCAAGTGGCGGGAAGTTCTCTTTTTCTCCTGAAATCAAGATTGAACGAATAATCTCAAAGAAGTTATCAATCTGTCCGGCAGTACACTCAACGAAATAATATTGGCCACTTTGGAGGTAATAGAATCCAACTCTATGAGGCGGTGTACCGTATTTTTTCTCGTAAAGTATCCAATATGCGATTATCTGAGGGTCAGTTTCAAGCTGGGTTAGTACTATTGTTTTTCTTGTTGCTTCATCTGTAGCTTTAGAAAGTTGCCATTCAAATCCATCAAATCCGAATTTAAGATCAATAATATAGACTCTATCAAAACTGTTTTTTCTAGCTTGATCAATTCTTCCTGAAAGTACTACTCCAGAACCGACTTCTTGACGAATACTTGCTCTCAATGGTTGTTCGCGAAGGAATGGTGCTGGTTTTTCTTGGTTGGCAATGTAATAATCTCTTGCCATTGCAAGCCCTGTAAGCAAGAGTCTTTCTTTGAGTTCTTCAATTTGTTTTGGACTTGCATCTTCTGGCCAACGAATTGGTCTTTTATTTCTCACAAGATGAGAAGTAGAAGACTCTCCTTCTAGTGAAGCAATAATCAATCCAGCGCAGAATTTAAGGAATCCAGAAGAAGTAAGATAAAAGTACCTATCATTTTTTCCTTCAGCCAGTCGTTTCTGCCTAAGCTTTTTCATCCGGGGATTGTCGTTGAGAATTTGGTAAAGAAAACGGTTAACAGCATCATGGAGCGCTTCTCCTAGAACAGCTTTTGGAGAAGTCGGCACTAAGATTCTTGGCCTTTCTTCTCTTGAAAGTTTGTACAAATAAGGACACATCAAAAAATTTCTTACTTGCGACGGTGTGATTGTAAACACTTTTCACCTCCATTAGAGATTCTCACTGAACGAAGTGAGGATTAGAAGCTCTTATGTCCTTCCGTAGCCCTGACTGCCGTCAGGCAGGCTTGGCGAAGGAGGACAGCATTGAGCAAAGCAAGTTTCTGTGTTTTATTGAATTCTAGAGTGCAGAACAGATAACTATATAATATTTTAAAGTACTACTTCTATTGAATCATAAAAATATTAAAAGTCAATATTTGTGTTATATATTGCGTATTTTGTATCTTGTAAATTAAAAATGCCTCGGGAACAATTCTCGAGGCATGTTTTATCTTAGAAAACTAATGCTTTCTGTTGTAGGTTGTTAAAGTTTTTGATTGGCAATTTCCGCTTCGACAACTTCCGCAAGTCTTCCAATGCCTTCATGTATTTCTTCTAAAGTGTTAACTGAGAAAGAAAGTCTTGCGGTGTTTCTTCCGCTTCCGTCAGGATAAAAGAAATATCCTGGAACATAGGCAACTTTTCTGGCAACTGCTCTTTCAAGCATTGCTTCGGCGTCAATTCTTTCCGGCAGTGTCAGGAAAAGGAAGAGTCCGCCTTCAGGCTCAGTCCATTTTATGTCTCTGCTTTTGGGCATATGTGCCTTAAGGGCAGCAACCATCGCTTCGCATTTTTCACCATAACATCTGCGAATTAACGAAAGATGACCATCCATTTCACCGCTATTAAGATAGCCTGCTGCTAAGTGTTGGATGTATCTTGAAGTGCAAAGATCTGTCGGTTGTTTTACGCGAACTAGCGTTTCCATTAGTTCGCCATCGGCAATAAGGATACCTAATCTTAGACCAGCAGCCAAAATTTTTGAGAAAGAAAGAAGCATTATGACTCGGCCATCAACATCAAAAGAACGAATTGAAGGAATTGATTCACCCGTGAAGCGAAGCTCTCCATAAGGATTATCTTCAAAGACGAGCAAGTCGTGGGTTCTAGCAATTTCAAGCAGTTGAGTTCTCTTTTCTAAACTCATCGTAATGCCACTTGGATTTTGGAAATCAGGTACGACATAAATTCCCTTAGTGCGCTTTCCAGATCTTTTTGCTTCTACAATTCTGGATTCTAGAATTGTTAGATTCATGCCATCTTTTTCCATAGGAATTCCAACTATATGAGCTTGAAAAAGACCAAATGCCTGAAGTGCGCCTATATATGTCGGCAAATCAACAAAAACAACATCATCCGGATCCAAAAAAGCCTTAGACAAAAGATCTAGTCCTTGCTGAGACGATGCGGTTATGAGGATTTGATCTCTGGTAATATGGATACCCTGAGACGCTAGCCATAAAACGCAGGCATTGCGCAAGGTATTACTGCCTTCGGTAGTTCCGTATTGAAGGACTCTCGAAGATTTTTCTCTAAGCAGGCGAAATGCTATATCAGCAAGTTTCTCGTTAGGAAAAGTCTCTGGATCAGGCAATCCTCCTGCAAAAGAGATAATGCCCGGTTCCTCTGTTAGTTTGAGTAATTCTCGAATTGCTGATCTTTTTAGGTACTTTGCCCTTTGCGATACGAATCTGTTCATCTTTGCCTCCGTTAGAATTTGTTGGTGAGCGTAGCGAAACTTACAAAATCTTACGCCCCGCCATAGCTCTAAGTTTACGAAGAGCGTAGGCGGGCTCTTGTCGAAGGAATTTGTCCTGAGTGAAGTCGAAGGATTTTTTAAAGAACTTTACTCATATCTTTTCATGCATTTTCAGTTTAAAGAAAAATTAATAAATGTCAACAAAAAAAACGGCGGCTAATTTTTAGTTAGCCGCCTCTATAGTCCGATTCTAATCGGACATTCAATTCTGGCCGGCAAGTCTCCACTCTCGCCGGCCACAGAACACTGAGGCTCCGTGGCGTGAGGCTCGCACCCCTCGCCACTATCATTTTAACTCTTCTAAGATTGTTGTCAAATTAGAAAAAATCCCCGACAATTTTATTGTCGGGGGAATTGTTCTTATCCTTCTTCGGGATATTTATCTGTCAGAGGATTGGTTCTTAAAAAATTTATTGTTGCCAATAATGCTTCACATGCTTCATCTACCAAATCAACACCGTCAATCAGGCAAAAGATTCTAAGTTTCTTTTGATCAACTGCGTCAAGTGAAATAATTCCAATGAACTTAGAATGATCAGCTTCAAACTTTTGCTTGATCCCAAAGGCATTAGTTCCTAAAGGAGCTTCAATTGTAACGCTAAACAGTGGAGCAAAACCCTTACCAGCAAATCGCTCAAAAAGAACGGCTACTATCCCTGTTACTTCAGACATTTTCCTCCTTATTCTTTCACTATGGATAAGCCCTTATATACTATCAAACAATTATTTTTTGTCAATGGTTCCTGCCTACCGGCAGGCAGGCGATGGATTCGATAAACTCACCACAGGCAAGCTCACCACAAGTAATAAAAAAAGCCAGGGTTGTCGTACCTGGCTTCGCGGAATCGGGCTTTCTTTACTTTTTCCCTATCCACTAACCTACGCTCGCTGACGACCCAACGAGTGGCTTTCTTCTTGAGAGAGCTAGACAGACAACGGGTCTTTTGGACCATGCAAGAGGCGCGTTACGTACCGCTGCCACCCCGTCATTTTTACTGCGAAAAGCATTGTCTGCCAAGGAAAACGGGACTGAGACCTCTTTTGCCCTCTATACTTCTATCATATCACATTATCAGATATTTATTCCATTATACTCCTTTTTAATTATTTGTCAAGAGTTTTGTCTGATTTTTGCCAAAAGTTCTTGAACATCGTTGGGAATATAAATTTCTTTTCCTTTGGGGCTGACCGCTGGATAACGCCAAGCGCTAATAATACAGCGCTTTTTTTTGTTTTGATGCGTGAAGTTTTGATACATTACCCAAATTTCTTTTGGTTTTTTTGATGAGCCATATGGCTGCATGACAGCAATTGTATCTGGAGCAATCCCCTCTTCGGTCCGCGCTGGGCGCCACAAAACATTTCTAACTTTATTTTCTGATAAACCATAATAGATCATCTTTTCAATTACATGAGTAGTCCAAACAGTCGCATCGTCGTTTTTGGGTTTTTTAAAAAGCAATGTAAGATAAATTTAAAGTTTAAAATTCAAAATTCAAAATTCAAAGCTTTTACCCCGCACCAGAGCAAAGCACGGTGCGGGGTGATAGAAACTCTAAATTCACAAAATTCATTAAGAGTTTCTAATCAAGTTCCTTGTTGCCAATCATTAAGATATTTCTTTTGTTCGGGCGTCAGTTTATCGATTTCAATTCCCATAACATCTAGTTGGAGTTTGGCAATTTTTTGATCTATGTCTTTTGGAAGAACGTAGACTTGGCTTTTGAGTTTGCCTTTATTTTTTACTAAATATTCGGCAGCCAACGCTTGTCCACAAAAAGATAAACTCATTACGGTTGAAGGATGACCTTCAGCGGCGGCGAGATTAACTAATCGTCCCTCAGCAGCAACATAGATTTTTTTGTTATTTTTAAGCGTATATTCTTCCAAAGACGGTCTAATTCTTTTTACACTTTTAGCGATTTTCTGAAGTGACCCCAAATCAATTTCAACATTAAAATGACCAGAATTTGCCAGGACAGCGCCATCTTTCATTAAAGGAAAATGCTCTTTGCGGATAACATGTTTATTACCGGTAACCGTAATAAAGACATCACCGATTTTAGCGGCATCTTCAAAAGCCATAACTTCATAACCATCAAAACGAGCTTGAAGCGCTCGCAAAGGATTAATTTCAGTCACAATGACTTGTGATCCTAATCCTTTTGCTCGAAGCGCCACTCCTCTGCCGCAATCGCCGTAACCCACAACGACAACAATTTTTCCAGCAAATAAAATATTGGATGCACGCAAAATTCCATCAAAGGTTGACTGGCCTGTTCCATAATAATTATCAAACAAATGTTTTGTTAAATTATCATTAACTGCAATTACCGGATATTTAAGCGCCTGATCTTTTTCCATGGCGCGAAGACGGATAACGCCAGTTGTTGTCTCTTCTGTGCCACCGATAATATTTTTGAGCAATGCTTTATGTTCTGAATGAATTATTGACACCAAGTCGCAACCATCATCAATAGTTAAATCAGGCGTAGTTTTTATGACATTTTCAATATAGGTATAATATTCTTTGGTTGTTTCGCCTTTATAACCAAAAACGGCTACGCCTTTTTTTGCTAAATAGGCAGCAATATCATCTTGAGTACTTAATGGATTACAAGATGCAATAGCGACTTTTGCGCCACCAGCGATCAGAGTTTCAACAAGCATAGCGGTTTCCTTGGTAATATGGAGCGCCATTCCAATGCTTATGTTTTTGAAAGGTTTTTCTTTTTCAAAACGTTTTTTAACTGCCATAAGCGCTTGCATTTGACTTTTTGCCCAAAGAGCATTTTTTTCACCCTGACTTGCTAGTTTTATATCTTTGACAATATATTTTTGCATAGGTTTATACTAATAAATTAAATTTTTATAACTGTTAAAATTTTTCTAAGAATTTTATCGAAATTTTCTGTAGTATCTATTCTAAGCACTTTTTCTTTTTTAGTAAAATTTTCAAAAACCTTTTTTTGGTTTTCATAAATATAAGGCCTTCCATCAGACACAAGATCATTTTTTGCGCGAGTTTTTAATCTTTCTGAAATAATATTTTTCGGTACTTGGCAGTGAACAATTAAGTAAGGAATATTAAGGTTTTCTGCCATCATTTCTGCCAAATTGCGCCAACGCCTATAAATAAAACTGGCATCTAAAACAACACCCTGATTTTGTTTGAGATTTTTTTCAGCCAAATTTACCATGCGGAGATAATTTTTATCTCTTGATTTTTGACTGAAAATTCCCTGTTCAAATTTTAGATATTTGCGGGTTTGAGGCTCAAGTCCGACTGATTTTTTTAATACAACATCAGACTGAATCATCTTTAAGCCAAGTCTTTGATTTAATAATTGGGAAAGATGGGTTTTTCCGGATCCGGTGAAGCCGCACATAATTAAAAATATTGGTTTGGGGAAAACTTGAGTTGCGTAGTCGTGCGCCAAGGCAAAATATTTTTTCGCAGTGATTTTAATTTTTTTTCTTTGATTTAAAGAAAGATTTTGGTTTTTAGTCTGAAAACTTAAAATTTTTCCTCTAACATAAGCACGATAGCATTTATAAAAATTGATCAACAAGAGCAATTCTTTGTCTTTTGTTAAGGATAAATATTTGTTCAAAATAATTCTGCTCAAATCCGAATAATTATGGAATTCCAAATCCATTAAAATGAAGGCAAGATCTGAGGTTATATCTTCAAAACGAAACCTTTCATTAAATTCGATAGCATCAAAAATATAGAAATTATTTTTGTAAAAAAAGATATTGCCAGTATGAAGATCTCCGTGCCCTTCGCGGATTTTGTGATTAGCAATTCTTTTTTGAAAGAGGTCTTTTTTGTTTAATATAAAACTTTCAACTCTTTTTCTAATGAAATCAAATTGTTTCTGATTAATTGTTGAATTAATAAATAACTTTGTCTGCTCAAAATTTTCTTGCCAGTTGCGCTTGACATTTTTAAAAGAATTAACTTTAATATTAAAAGGCGCTTCAATATTATTTTTGTGAAATTTTGCAATAATTTGTGCTAACTTTTTAACGCGATTTTCGTTTAAAATATTTAAGGAATTTGCGAGAAGATTTTTTTCTGGAAGCCGTTTCATTTTTACGGCATAATCGATTATTTCGTATTTCGTGCCTTGTATTTCGTATAAAGGAACAATTCCTAAATATAATTCTGGACATAATCTTTTGTTCAACCGGATTTCTTCTTCACAATAAAATTTTCTTTTTTTAAGTGCTCTAAAATTGCAAAAACCAAAATCTACTGGTTTTTTAGTTTTATAAACAAACTTATCCGTCAAATAAACCTTCGAAATATGAGTTTCAATCAATTTAACACGCTTTGATTTATTGGGATGGACTTCGGAATTTAAAAAGACATTACTATATTCCATGTAAAGTTAAAAGTTCAAAATGAAAAGTGAAAAATTACAATGTAAAATTAAAAATTTTAGATATTCTATCGTTTTTTATTTCTGATTTTATTCTTTAAGTTTACATTATGAAAGTTTTAAATCAAGAAAAAAGAGGCGCCTTGCGGGCGCCTTATTAACTTATCTATCTTCAATAGTGATTTCGATTTCTTGAGAGACCTTAATGCCATCAATTTTATCAATAGCCTCAGAAATGCGATCTGAGCACCATATCTCAACGTAAATATTTTTACCAGGAAGTTCATCTTCTAGGGCAGTTTGAATTTGCTCTCGTAATTCTACTAAGCTTTTACCGTCGGATATTTCAGCAAGGTATTGTCTTGTGAACGAATGTCCTTTTTGAGAAGTGAGATCCACAACTTTTACGAGTACTAGTTTCGACATATAGCCCTCCTTAGACTTTTAACCAGAACTAATCACAGACTATCATTTCTTTTTCCTGTGTCAATAGTTCTATAAATAATGATGATCACTTCGATCAAGACCTTGCTCCATTAGAATGACAACCAAGAGTGACTGATCAGTTGTAAGAACTGGATGAAATCCTTTAGGTCCTCCTGCGGTGCCGACATAAGCCTGGCTTCTTCCAGGAACAGTAAGTTTCTGAGGACGGTTTACGCAACAAACTTCGCCTTTGCCAGCAATAAGAAAGTAATGCTCTCCTCCAAGTTTGTGCCAATGATTCGATGTATGGCTGTTGCAACCTAACGATCCTAGCAAGAAACCAGGAACACCATCAACTCTGGCATGATATTCAGCCATTGATTCAGCAGACGGCGAATGTTCTGGTTCGGAATGAATTTCCCACTTAGTATCGAAAGCTAAATGGAAGACATGTCCGTCAACTTCAATTTTTTGATATCGCCATTCTTCAGGAAAAATTCTTGCCAATAAACGAACATAATAAGGAAGAGAACTTGCGATTAATCTTGGAAGATTCCCGTTCTTAAATTTTGGCAAGATTTCAAAGTCATCGGGAAACTTTACAATCCGTCCGAGCATTTTATGTCCTCCTTTAGGGGTTGTTGACGAGTTTACGAGTCTTGCAAACCCTTAAATCCCGCACCGTGCTGTGCTCTGGTGCGGGACTACTTTTTATTTTATCAAAGAACTCTATAATCCTACTATGTTCTGCATTTTTGTCAATGATTACGAAGTCCGACTTCGTAAGGTTTTGTAGGAAAAACTTAGAATAATCTTTACGGTTTAAAAAAAACAAAAATACCCGCCTACGCGTAACCTGCCTGCCGCAGGCAGGGCTTCAGCGGGTTTTAATTTCGTTTCGCTTCACTATATTCAGCGACGAAATTAAAAAAAGAGGGGCTGACTCGACGTCAACCCCCCTGCAGTCATCAGCAGAGGTATGCCCCCTGCAGGACACGCGAACTGGCTCTGTGCCAGTTTCTCTGTTCTCTCGACAGAGAGCACCTAAACTACGCAGTACTGCCAGACTGCAAGGCCTATTATCGTGCAGCCGATACCACAAACTACCCGTAGCCACACTAGCAGTCCAACAAACCGCTGTGTACTCTCACAAGAGAACATCTTTCTTGAAAAGGCAGGGAGGAAGACCGCTGACTCAACGTCTTAAGTCCTTCCTCCAGCCTCCAATATCCACTATAGCATATAATAATTTTTTGTCAATACCTATTATGATTTAACAGTCTTTTGAGATCGTTTTTTTTGAAAAAGAAAAGGCAGCGAGCGCACTCGCTGCCGTTGTTAATCCGACAAAAGCGTCCTTTTGCCAATGATTCTCTCCGCAAAGAGAACCGCGACTAGATAATGCAATAGAAATGAGGATTGTTGGTTTGACGTCTCAAGCCATCCTCAGTCTCTAGTATCTATTATATTATTTTTTTACCTTTTGTCAATAGCTTATATATTTTTTCCAATAATTAATATATTTCTTTTTTGAGATTTGGATTTTTCGATGCTAAGTCCTGCTTTAATAAAAAGTTTTTTTAATTCTTTTTTTGTGAAGGCATGGTGATATCTTTGGTATTGGTTTTGCCATGGGATATATAAATCGCCCCAGTCAAGCTTGCTTTTGTGTAAAACTTTTAATAAACTAGATTTGACAAGTAATTTAAAATATTTTCTTTGCCAGAGATTCCAGACAATCAAAATTATTTTACCGTCTTTTTTTAAAACTCGTTTTACCTCTTTTAAAAATTGAACTCTCAGTGTTTTGGACGGAAGATGATGAAAAACAGCGACTGAATAAACAATATCAAATGAATAATCTCTGAACGGCAATTCTATTCCATCACCAACTAAAAATTCAATTTTTGGATATTTTGCCCTAGCAATATTAATTAGATTTTCTGAAATATCAACACCAGTATATTCAATTTCTTTATTTTTAAGGATTTCATAAAGCCGGCCATTGCCGCAACCTAAGTCCAAAGTTTTCATACCGGATTTTGCATAATCTGCCAAAGGTTCCAAATCCCAAACACGATGGCGGGTCAATTCAAATTTCTCGGCAATATTGTTCCAAGTATTTTTGTTATCGTTTAAAATATTTTTTGCAGTTTCTATATTCATTTCTTGAAAAATTCGAATATCGAAATTCGAAACAATATCTAAATTCTAATTTTAAAAATTTAAAACAATTTTTAATTTAGGATTTTAAACATTTGAATTTGTTTCGTATTTCTAATTTCGTGCTTCGGATTTATTATAGTGCTTTCTTATCTTACCAAACAAATCATAAAATTAAAACCTACGACAACTAGGCAGGTTTTTGAATTAAAGCGCGAGGCGGTTTTAAAATTTAAAAATAACGATTTTCCCAAAAATTCAAGCATTCTTAAATATTACCGAGAAAATTATAAAAAAAGGACAGATTCGCTTGATAAATATTTTGAGAAACTTTTACGCGCTGCCCCCATCAGAAGTTTATCAGGCATTGTTTCGGTGACAGTTTTGACCAAGCCCTACGAATGTCCGGGAAAATGCATTTTTTGTCCGAAAGAAATTGGCATGCCGAAAAGTTATTTAAAAAATGAACCAGCTGCAGCCAGAGCACTTACGCTTAAATTTGATCCGTATTTACAGGTAAAGCGTCGCATTGAAAGCTTGGAGGCACAAGGCCATAATGCCGATAAAATTGAATTAATTATTTTAGGCGGAACATGGTCGTATTATACAAAAAATTACCAAAACTATTTCATTAAAAGGTGCTTTGAGGGAGCGAACGGAACAAATGAAAAGTTTAAAGTGAAAAATGAAAAATTAAAGTTAAAAATTCAAAATTTAAAAACAGTTCAGAAGATTAATGAAACAGCAAAGCACAGAATTGTCGGTTTAACGATTGAGACCAGGCCAGACTATATAAATGAAAAAGAGATTATGAGATTGCGTCGTTTAGGCGTAACGAGAGTTGAACTGGGAGTTGAGTCAGTTTACGATGATGTTTTGAAATATAATAAACGAGGACATGGCATCGAGGAAATTATTGATGCGACTAAGCTTTTAAAAGATTCAGGATTTAAAGTTAACTATCATATAATGCTAGATTTGCCGGGATCAAGCACGAAAAAAGATGAACAGATGTTTAAAATATTATTTTTTAATGAAAGATTTCAACCAGATTGGCTTAAAATCTATCCGACATCGGTTTTAAAAACTGCGCCTTTATATAAATTATGGAAAGCTGGTAAATATAAACCATATACTAGCAAAAAATTAATCGATTTAATTATCAGGATTAAAAAAATTATTCCTCCTTACGTTCGGATTACCAGAGTGATTCGCGATATTCCGCTTCAGGACATTGTCGCTGGATCTGAGGTTTCAAACTTGAGGCAAGATATTGCCAGGGAAATGAAAAGACAATCCATTTCTTGCCAATGTATTCGTTGCCGTGAAATCCGTGAAGAAATTTATGATAAAAATATTGAATTGGTTAGACGAGAATATGATGCTTCTAGCGGTAAAGAGATCTTCTTAAGTTTTGAAGATAAAAAAAGAAAACACCTCTATGCCCTACTTCGCCTACGGATTCCTTCTCAATTCTTACAATCCAAAAAACATTTTATAGAAGAATTAACCGGTGCCACAATTATCAGAGAGCTTCATACCCATGGCAATGTTGTTGCCCTTAATAATAAAACAAAACAAGCCTCTCAGCACAAAGGACTTGGCAAGAAACTTATGATTGAAGCGGAAAGGATTTCAAAAGAAGAATTTGGTGCTAAAAAAATTGCAGTAATTTCGGGAATTGGAGTGAGAGAATATTATAAAAAGTTGGGATATAAACTGGAAGGAACATATATGACTAAAAATTTAAAGTTAAAAGTTTAAAGTACAAAGTGATGGTAGAAAATTATCCGCCTACGCGTAACCTGCCTGCCGCAGACAGGGCTTCGGCGGATTCTTAATTTCATTTCTCTTCGTTTTACTCAGAGATGAAATTAGAAAAAAGAGCCGAGCAGCTTATGCTCGGCTTTGTACTATCCTATATCCGAAGGGTCTCGAACGAAAGAATCGGGTGGTTTTTCTCTTTTGCGCAGGAAAGAACCAGATGAAGCAGCGGGAACAATTAAGAAACCATGATCTTCTAGTTCCTCGATAATCTTTACTGCTATCTTGTCGCGTGCTACATTTGAGGCAATGTTGGCTTGTTCTCCAAATCCAGCGATTGCTGAACTGATAACACCCATTACTTCCTCATCCATTTTTCCTCCTTTTAATCTAATTTTAGCTTTGCGCGATGCGATTCACACGTTCCGCCAAAAACTATAAGAAGACAACCAATTAACATTATAATCGCCGCAAGGAGTGTTATTTTACGGACCAATAAGGCGTAGAATACATCAACAGCCAGCAAGCTAAAGGAGATTCCTATACATGTAATAAACATAAATTCGCTTTCAACAATTCTTTTCACAAACTGTCGACAGATTTTCTTATTCATATTTTCTCCTTTTAATCTAATTTTAGCTTTGCGCGATGCGATTCACATTTTGCATCGAACCACAAAAGGAAACCAGAGATGAACGCCATTAAAAGTATAAACCATGTCAGCCTAAAAAGTAACAAAGTATAATAGATATCAACAGAAAGCAGAATAATGGCGAGAATAAGACACAGCGTAGACACAAGCTTATTCTCAATAACTTTTTTTACAAACCAGCGCTTAATCTTCATAGCACACTCCTTTTGTCTCTCTTTATTCTTTGTGATTCAATAGAATCACAAAACAAATCAAGAATACAGCAAATGGTTAAAGGTATTGATATTGATATTGATATTGACAAAACATCTCTAGTTGTCACAAAATATTCGACTCCGAGAGTGAGAACAAATACACCAAAAACTAAACACGCTGCTGAGGTATTTGGGCTCTGTTTGATTCGTCGGACCAATGTCATCACTCCTCCCTTACCTTGTAAGAGTTTATTTAAAAGAACCAATTCTATTATATTAATATTGACTATCCTTTTTGTCAATTAAAAAAGAGCTCCTACAGAAGCTCCTTTTTTTGATGATTATTTTTTAGCCTTTTTCTTTGATGGTATTAAACTGATAATTCCGTAAGCTATTAAAAACAGAGCAACAAGAGCATTAAGAAAATTGGGGAAAATTAGAACTAAAATACCAATAATAATAGCGATGACAGCGGTAATTTGTTTATTTGTTAATTTCATTTTTTTCACCTCTCTTTCTTTACCGCCATTTTACCATGCATCTTAATTTTTTAAAACATATTAAGTACAAAAAACACTCTACATTAGAAAACTACAAACTAGTGAATAAAAAAAACGGCTTAGCCGTTTTATCAACATATATTGATAATTGAAAATTTGAAGCTTATCTTACAAAAGGATTCTTCGCTCCCCTGACTTCAAAATGAAGATGACATCCTGTTGAATGACCAGTTGTTCCCATGTAACCAATTAAATCGCCCTGCTCAACTTTATCGTCTATAGAAACAACAATCTCGCTAAAATGACCATAGAGAGTTTCGACTCCGTTTGGATGGTGAATTTTTACATAATTTCCATAACCACTGTTCCAGCCAACACTATCGGCGATAATAATTGTTCCGGCAGCAGCAGCATATATCGGAGTTCTGCAACTATTAGCAATATCAACAGCATTAACATTATGAAGGACTCCCCAATTACGACCTGAGGTTGGATAAATGAAATATCCTGCAGATATTTTATTATCAGTTGAAACATAGCTTGCGTAATATGTTTTCTTTGGCGGGGCGACCACGGGAGGCGTTCCTCCGGGAATAACCAATTCGTCGCCAATACTTATAAAAGCATCGGCTGGTAAATCATTAAATTCAATAATGTTTTCCGCAGAGACGTTATATTTTTTAGCAATCAAAGAAATATTTTCTCCACTTTTAACCGTATGCTTTGTCCCTGATATTGGCAAAATCTCTATTGTTTGGCCTGGTTTGATTGATGACTTGGCTGTCAATTTGTTTGTCCAAAGAAGAGTGTTCAAAGAAACTCCGTACTCATCCGCGATCGTTGAGAGGGTATCTCCTGTCTTAACAGTATATTCAACAATTTCTTTTCGATTCATAACCATATCTGGAGCTATAGAAGGAATACTGTATCCTAAGAGGCTATTATCCCAAATAGTTAAAATACCATCTTGCTCTGTCGATGTTGCGTTTTCGTCGTTACCTCCCTGGCCTGTCAGAATTTTTGACACTTTGGCATAATTTAGCCCTTGAGATGCAAGTTTTTGGGTAGAAAATTTGCTCGCCTGACTAACGATAATACCACTAATAAGACAAAAAACGAAAGAAAATAAAACAACCGCTGCCATTCTTGATTTTATTCTTACTGTCAGCAGTTTCTTTAAGCTATTAAGTTGTCGGTTAATACTAATGGTAGTAAGTTACTTTTTAAGAATGAACCTCAACTAAAGAGAACTTCCTTCATTCTTTATAAAAAAACCACTTTTTTCTTAGTGGAACCTAGGTTACCATAGGCCAATAACCAAGTCAAGGGTTTTTGGGGATAATGCCCAATTCGCGGCAGTTTTCTTATTTTAATTGATGACCATAAAAGAACTTTTAATCTTAATAATTTTTATGATATAATATGTTACAATCACACAAAAATTTCGTAATAAATAATATATATGTTAATTAGTAATTTTAAACCTATGTTAGACATTATAAAGAAAAGCAAAATTGCAATGAACTTAATCGCTGTTCTCATTGTTTTTGTCCTAGTATATATAGGTGCATCAGTTGCCTATAAAATTTCTCAAATTCAAAGCAATGGTCGTGTTACTAATCAGCAATTAAGGGACACGATAGTAGTGACTGGCGAAGCCGAAACTGACATCAAACCAGACGTTGCTCTTATAAGTTTAGGCGTCGCTAAAGATTCAAAAAATATTGCCCAAGCCCAAGACGAAAGTTCTAAAGTTATGAATCAAATTATTTCCACTCTTAAAGAAATTGGTATTAAAGAAAAAGATTTTAAAACCACTAATTATTCAATTTATCCGAAATACGATTACAATCCGCAGAGCGGAAAATCAACTTTAACTGGTTATGAAGTTAGCCAGAATCTTCAGGCAAAAATTAGAGATTTTTCCAAAATCAGCACTGCTATTCAAAAAGCCACAGACTTGGGAGCAAACCAAATAGGCGGATTAAGCTTTATTATAGACGATGAAGTTAAGGCTCGTTCTGAGGCAAGAGGTTTAGCAATTAAAAATGCTCAAGAAAAAGCCAAGGTTCTTGCTCGACAGCTGGGCATAAGTCTTGGGGATGTTATTAATTTTTCTGAATCTGGAAATACTCCTCAACCTTACTATGATTATGGAATTGGCGGAGGAATGAAAGAAGAAATGTCTTCCATTGCGCCCACAATACAGCCGGGCACCAATAATGTAAATGTGAGTGTTTATTTGACCTATGAAATTCTACACTAATGAATTTGTGTTTTTTTTAAACTATGATTAACAAATCAAAATTAGAAAAAACATTTTTTCACAAACACACATTTATTAGCGTCATTATTATCTCTCTTGTTGTATCTGTAATTATTGGTTTTGTTTCTGGATTCGCAGCTTTTAAGATATTCGTTAAAATTAACGGAAATAAAATCTCCCAAGGAACAATTTCAGGAAACGAAAATCAATTAGAAAGCAAAAACTCAGACCAAGGTATTGAAAGCAGAGCCGTTGATTATCAAAATCAAATTGTAAAAATTATAAATGACACGAGTCCTTCTGTTGTTAGTATTGTAGTCAGCAAGGATCTTCCTAAATTGGAAGACTATACTAACACTCCTCTTCAAGATTTCTTCAAGGGAACTCCATTCGAAGGATTTTTTGGGCCACTTGATCTCAATCTTTCTCAAGATGAATCTGGTAAAGTTGAAATCGGCGGAGGAACTGGTTTTGTTGTAGGAACTGACGGCTTGATTTTGACAAATCGACATGTTGTCTCAGACAAGAACGCTGATTATACGGCTGTTACCAATGATGGTAAAAAATATGATGCCAAGATTATATTTCTAGACCCTGTTCAGGATTTAGCATTTATTCGCGTAAAAGGACTGAAGCTTAAACCTCTAAAGTTTGGTGATTCTGATAAAATTGAAATTGGTCAAACTGCGATTACGATTGGCAATGCTCTCGGAGAATTTAGTAACTCTGTTAATGTTGGAGTTATCTCTGGACTTAAAAGGAAGCTCGACGCCTCTACGGGAGCTAGTTCTGAAACATTAGATCAAGTTATTCAGACTGATGCTGCTATTAATCGTGGAAATTCTGGCGGACCTTTGCTAAATATTTACGGTGAAGTTATTGGCGTAAATACTGCTATGGCCATCGGAGCAGAAAATATCGGATTTGCTATTCCAATTAATGTGGCCAAAAACAATGTCGAGACGATGATAAAAACAGGAAAGATCGTTTATCCATATTTAGGGGTTAGATATGTTTTGATTGACAAAACTATCCAACAAGAAAACAAACTTTCTGTTGATTATGGCGCATTAATAGTCAGAGGCGATACTCAAACTCAATTGGCGGTGATGCCGGGAAGTCCAGCTGACAAAGCTGGTCTCTTGGAAAACGACATTATTCTTGAATTTAATGGTAAAAAAATAGACGAAACCTATACTCTTTCCAAAGCAGTATTTAATCAAAAAGTTGGCAGCCAAATAACTCTTAAGATTTTATCAAAAGGAAAAACAAAAACCGTCAAAATCAATTTAGAAGAAATGCCAACAGATTTTGGTACTGAATAATTTTGAAAAATCACTTTGTATTAAAGATGAGAAAATATTTCTTGCTGAAAATTATTTTGTTTTGTATTATTTTTGGTGGAAGTATTTTCCTTCTTTTTTTTAATCCGTATTTAAAAATTTCCCACTGGAAAATAGATGGCGCGCAAATGGTTGATACTAAGTCCTTAAATCAACTTATTCAAATTGAATTTCAAAAAAAATGGTTTTTCTTTCGTCAAGACAATTTCTTTATCGCTCTTATAAAATCAAATTATCTGGAAAAGGTTTTCAAAAAACATTTTTTAGAAATTGAAAATATTCAAATTAAACCCAATTGGAAAGAAAACCCATTTGGTAATTTCGTAATGACTATCAAAGAGCGGCAAAAAGCAGGTATCTGGTGCAATAATAATCCTGAAAATAGTTGTTTCTATTTTGATAGCAATGGTTATCTTTTTCGTAAATCCCCAGAAAGCAAAGGCCCTTTCATTATAGAAGTTACTGATACAGCTTCCCTTGGGCTTGGACTTGGAGGAACTGTCGGTGACACAAATCTTGTTTCGGGTTTGCTTTCTTTGCAAGAAGAGCTCAAAAAAATACCTGAACTTGTTATTGAAAATATAACGATCATAAATCAGAACTACGATTTTATTATGCAATTAACCAATGGATGGAAGCTCTATTTTGATCCGAAAGTTGATGTTACTAATCAATTCCGTGTTTTTAATGTATTGATTTTAGAAAAAAAGATTTTGCTAACTGATCGCATTGAATACATTGATCTTCGAATAAAAAATAAGGCCTACATCAAGCGATAATTTCAATTATAAATTATAAAAACAGTAGTTATTTTTCAAATAACTACTGTTTTTCTTGACTTTTGATATAATATATGCTACAATGGAATTGTAATGTGAAAAGCACTTTCTAAACAAATATTAGATCTCTAATGTTGGAGAGGACAAAGTTAAAATTGTACTTTAAAAACCTCCTTTCCTCTCCAGCATTAGCGGTCCAATCATGGACCCAAAACGCAAAGGAGGAAAAGACGTGTCGCGAAGCAAGCATCGAGGAGTTTCTTTCTCTCATCTGAGTGCTCACAGACAGGGGTGCCCGAAACCTGTCGAAAGAAGCGAAGGTCGAGCGAGATTCAGTTCCGAAGATCCCTGCGAAGGAACGCCCTACGAGTGCGCTCAAGTCAAGCGACTCGAAGATCTCCTTCCTGAGGGAGCGGTGGAGCTGGTCGAAGTGACAATATCTACTTGACCCAGGAACGTATGAGATGAAGGTTCGCCAGCAAGCGAACCTTCTTTTTTTATACAAAATAACTTGTGCCAAGGTATAAAGTATTGATTTTTTAATAAGTTTGTGGTATAATAGATAGTGAAGAGGAAGTTAGGTTTCTCACATTCAAACACTCAAAGGAAGGAGGCGGAATGATCTGGGTAATTCTTCTCGTTTTTGGAGTCGGACTTTTTATCGGCTATCTTCTGCGGGGCAGAAGACTACCGAGGAAGACCGAAAAAGTCGACATTCTCAAGGGTAGCAAAGAGGTTATTGACGAGAGAATTGGAAAGATCTTCAAGAAGAAGCCGATGTCGAGAGACGAAAAGTGGTTCACGGTGGCAGCTCTCTCGGCGCTTGAAGCACTGGTCGTGTTTGTCATTCTTCCTGCGCTTTCTGGGTCAATGGTAAGGGCGCAGGGAGCTGGCGACCCTGGAAGCCTGTCATGGTTCTTTCCATGGCTTTGGCAGGGATTCTGGTGGCTAGTGTTCGTGATTGTCGCCATCCTTCTATTTGTAGGAATCCGGAAGATGGTGCGATACAAGGTGCCGTGTTCCGCCGAAGAAGGCGAGGACAAGAAGGGAGGAGTGTAGTCTCCTCCCTCTTTTAATTAAAACAAAAGACTGTCATTACTGACAGTCTTCCTGTATTTTTATTCGAATTTTATACCGATAAGTCCATGATAACCATTGAGAAATTCTTCACCGGTCATTTTATTTTTTCCTTCTACCTGAACTTCTTCCAGTAAAAGAATTCCTTGACTGCAAAGAATTGCTGGTTTTTTTTCTTGAGTTTCTGTAAGTTTTCCTTCTTCAAAGCTTTTTGCTTCAAGGTCAGTGGCTTTTGCTTTTAAAATCTTGAGGCGCTTTATTTCTTCTTTGCGATTAAAGAATGTGTAGGTGCCGGGCCAAGGATTTAAAGCGCGAACAAGTCTTTCAATATAATCAGCGGTGTTTTTCCAATCTATTCTGCCATCTTCTTTTTCAAATTTTTTCGTATAAATGGCATCTTCATCAATTTGAATAAGGGGATTGATTTTTCCAGAAACCCAATCAGGCAAAGTCTTTACCAGCAAGTCTGCGCCTGCTTCTGCTAATTTATTTCTTAATCCTTCAAAAGTTTCTCCTTCAATAACTGATACTTTTTGTTTGGCAACAATCGGACCGTGATCAATGCGTTCATCCATTTTTATAATCGTTACGCCTGTTTCGGTTTTTCCCCAAAAAATAACAGATTGAATTGGAGATGGACCGCGATATTGAGGAAGAAGCGAAGGATGAATGTTTAAGCAGCCGTGCTTGGGAAGATCGAGAACTTCCTTGGGTAAAATGAAATTTGTATCGGCAACAATAATTAGATCTGATTTCAAGGAAACAATCTTTTTTATGTTTTTTTCTTCTTTAACTGTGTCCAATTCAAGAACTTCAATTTTGTTTTCGGTAGCGACTTGTTTGGTTTCGCAAGCGCAAAGCTCTTGAGAGCGGCCGACGGGCTTATCGTAAGCGCAAACGACAATATCGGGCTTGTATTTTGACTTTAAAAGCTTGCTTAAAACGATTGATCCAAATTTTCCGGTACCGATAAAAATAATCTTCATAGATGTGATATAGGAAAATTTAACATTCTCCTTTCAACAAATTTACAATATATTTTTTATACATAATTTGGTCGCTAATAGAATTATAAACTTCCAATGCGACAATATCTCCAAAAACAAAATCAGGCAAGGTTTTTAGATATTCAAATTCGTCAAAAGAAGATATGATGTGCATGTCTCTATTTTTAGAATATGAATAACCGTTGAGATGGTTGCATTTGAAAAGATTTTTTTTATTTTTATTGGCGATAATATATTCAAATTCTTTAGTCCATTTTTCTTCCGCAGTTTTAAAATGAGATAAATCAATGCAAAAACCACCAATTTTATCAACATCGACTTGCTTTGAGACACTATTGTCATAATCCATTTCTAGGTATAAATATTGATGGTATCCACTCCAATCAGGCAACCGATTAAAAAATTTTTCGTGGATTGTGAGACAAGGATAGTTATATTTTTCACAAAGATATTTCAACTCATCTTTTGTCATGTCACTCCTGATGTGAACTAAGGGAATGTTTTTGATGGAGCTCTTTTCAAGCGCTTCATAAATTTTTGTTCGTTCCGATTTTTCATAAACCTCAAGAAAAAGCGCAACCGTATCTAATCCTAAAGCATTAATTTCATTGATTTTGGATTGCCAGTCTTTCGTGGTTTCTCCTGTGAGGCTTAAATATATATTTTTAGAATAATCTTTGTTAGTCATTATTTACAATAAGGAATTTAGAATTTTGAATATAGAATAATTAATTTTTTTCTTTTTCTTTGACAAAGACCCAGACAGCTTCTTGGTCTTGTGGTCCTGGAATTCGATTAGGAATATCAATTAGTTCAACTTCAAGTCTGCCATCACTAGAATGTTTTTCTATGATCTGTTCTCTTGTCTGAGATGGAAAAGCTTTAAATCGACTATCTTTTTCATCTAATCGGGTGATTGTGAGTGATTCAATTCCTGCGTAAAGATAACCTTGCTCATGCATTTCTTGCTCAATTTCTTTAAAAGTTTTTTCTTGTCTTGGTTCTTTTTCGATAGACATATAATTAAAATTTCAGTTGTAGATGTCGGACATCTACGGTCAATCTTTTGGGCAAAATCAGCGCTTTATCTATGTCAGCGACGAGGGATGTTAGATATCTACAGGTTTTTCATTTTATTAATCGTCTTTTTCCGAATCGGGGACTAATAAAGCTTCAGAAGCGCCATAATCAGTTCCTTCTTGATTTCCAAAATAATCACAAGCAGCGGTAATCGCTACATTCCAGATTTTTCTTAAGAGCGGAATTTTTTCATCTTCTGGAGAAATTCCTTGTTCTGTTAAAAAATCCTGAAAGGAAGGAATATCTATTTCTTCCATGAAACTATCCCTGCCTCGTTCATTTTTTTCTGGCATAGTTTTTAAGTTTAAAGTTTAATGTCTATTGTTTATGGTTTAAAGTTATAATCCCATTACCCCTTTAACTTGTTCGATTTTTTTACTGGCAATGGCTTGCGCCTTTACTCTCCCCTCTTCTAAAATTTCTTTTATGTATTCTGGTTGTTTTTCTAATTCTTCTCGCTTCCTCCTAATCGGTTCAAATGTTTTTATAAGACTTTCGGTAAGCGCTTTTTTGAACGATGCGTGGCCATCAAATTGATTTAAGTCAATATTTTTAATTGGTTTATTTTCAGACAAAGCATAAATCATTAAAAGATTGGCAAGCGCCGGTCTTTTTTCCGGATCAAAACTAACAGTTCTTTCGGTGTCAGTAACAGCCGATTTAATTTTTCTTTCAATTTCTTCGGGAGCGTCGGTAATAAAAAGACAACCATCGGGTTCGGACTTACTCATTTTTTTAGATGGATCTTTGAGACTCATGATTCGAGCGCCTTCTTGTGGAATGAGCGGTTTGATGTTTTTGAATGTCTCGCCGAATTTATTATTGAAACGGCGAATGATGTTTTGAGTTAATTCCAAGTGCTGTTTTTGGTCGTCTCCAACTGGAACAGCTTCTGTGTCGTATAAGAGAATGTCTGCAGCCATAAGAACGGGATAATTAAATAATCCTGCGCTAATGATAGCTTCTCGAAGGCTGGTTTTAACTATTGGATGCACATCAGGAAGATGCTTGATAATTTTTTCTGATTCTTCTTTACTGAATGTTTTCATATTAGAGATGGCTTCTTTCTGAGATTTATCTTTAAACTGAGTCATGCGCTGGAGTTCGCCAACGGAAGCAACAGTATCTAAAAGCCAAGCAAGTTCAGAGTGCTCTTTTATTTGCGATTGGATAAATATAATTGATTTTTGAGGATCAATACCGCAAGCCAAAAAATCTAAAATCGTATCGTTGATGCGAGATTGAAAATCTTTGGGATCATAATCAACCGTGATGGCGTGCAAATCAACAATAGAAAAAATTGCCTCATTCTCCTCCTGAAGTTTAACCATGTTTTGAATTGCGCCAAAATAATTGCCGATATGAAGTTTGCCAGTTGGTTGAATGCCGGAAAAAATTTTCATGAAAATTTTTACTTTAAATTTTAGATTTTAAATTATAAACTTGAAGAATAAGACAAGGACTTAATATAGTTTTCCATATACTCAAAATCAGGATTTCCATTTTTTACTGGTAATTTTATTTTTAATTGGCTTATTCTTTCTTTTGTTGCGCCTCTGCCATAATTGAATTTTTTTTCTATTTCTAAATTTAGTAAAGTGCTGATAAATAGAGCTACATATTTATTCAATTTGTAATGTCTAATTATGCTTATCTTATTTCCGTTGATAAAATTTAAAGGCTGAAAAAAAGCTTTAAAACCTTCTGCGCCAACTGTAATACAATTTGCTAAATTGATTTTTTCTTCTATCGAAACATTATTTTCTACAAACAATTCAACTCCGTTGTTTGTTGCTGTTCTAGTAACATAAGATATATTTTTATTACTTTTTTCTGCAACTATTTCTTCAATTTCAAGACTATGAATATGAGAACCTAATGTAACTTTAAATAATTTTCCAATAATAAAACTTTCCCATTTATCAATTTCAAGTTTGATTTTTTTATCTACTAAAGGTTTTTGAGAAATGCTTTTTTCTAATTCTTTATAATAAGCGGTGAGTTTGTTTTTTAATTCTTCAGGGATTTGAGATGGAATTAAGATATTTTTTAGTGTTTTATTTGCTTGTCTTCCATAGTTATATTTATATTTGTTTGCGCTGATACATTTTGCATAAAAAAGCATTTCTATAACGCTCATTTTTCCTTTGGGGATAAGTACATATAAATCACGACCACTGTAATAAGGAAATGCTTGATAAAAAGTTGACAAAACAGATCCTCCACCTGCAACGGATAGTGTATGTGCTGGATTTAGTTCGACGTCTAATTCTATTTCAACGTAGGCAGAAACACCATTATTATTTTCTGTACGAGAAACAAAAGGTACAGCATTTTTATCTGTATTTTTACATTGAGTTAAATTTACCAACTCTAAATTAACGCCATAAATGACATTAAATAAATCCGATACTTGTACTAATTTATTCATTGCCATAGTCCTGATTTTTATCTAAAAGTTTATTGCTATGCAAAAAGGTTACATAGTTTAAAATAGTGTCTTCAAAGTTTTCATCTTTTAAATTTGAATAATCTGTTTCCATGTAGGCTTCCGCTGCCCATTCCATATCGGCAGTAATTATTTGATTAACACTAAATCCAGCTTCATTTTTTCTGTTTTCAAAATTTGCAAGCCATTTCTCTTTTATTTCTTGCCACTTACCATAAGCGTCAATTCTTCCCTTGTTTTTTCTTTTAACAAAACCGTCATCTTTGTAATAACCAAAGTATGTTTCTTTGTGATTTGGGTGCGGTCTGTGTGCTGTAAAAACTATGACACAAGAAACAACACCGACTTTTGAATTAAGAAATAATTCATCTGGCATCGATAAAACCGCTTGTAGAGTGTGTTTTTCAAGAAGTTTCTTTTTTAATTCTAAAACTTTGCCACTTATCGCTAAAACACTTTGCATTGGGACAATCGCAACGCAAGTTCCGCCGTCAACTAAACACTCTAAATTATTCAAAATAAATTCTAATTCGTCGGTATCCGTTTTTTTGTTTGACTTGTAAGGCGGATTTAAAAATCCAACTGTCGGCTTTTTTGCTTTTACCTCTTCAATAACTTCTTCGTCAAAACAACTGCCATTTATGATATTTGTTTTTCCGTCTTGGTGGATATACATATTTGAAACTGCTAAAGCGAAAATATGCGATTGATACTCTGTTCCGATAAGCTGCTTTGCTTTAATTTCTTTAATTTTTGTTTCATCGCCTTTTGCATCTGCAACCATTTTTTTCATCGCACTAATCAAAAACCCACCTGTTCCAGTACAATTATCATAAGCAATAGAGTTTTTATTGACTTGTGCTAAATCAGCAAAAAGTTCTGTAATATGTGGAGGCGTTAAAACAATTCCCAAACCTTTGTCGCTGTTTGCATATCTCAAAAATTCAATATAAAGCTGACCTAAAACATCAAAGTATTTATGAGTTTTAATAAAAGCATTTATGTTTTCATCGATCTCGTCAATAATTTCTTTCAAAACATTTTCTTTTTTTGACAAAGAAGTATCTGTTTTAATAAAACTAAATTGAGTGTTTAGATTTTCAAGTTTTTTTCCTGTAATATTTGCACTTTCTAATTCATCGGAAACTGTTTGAATAAGTGAAACAGCAAGATTTTCTGGTTTTTTATGCGAAGCATAAGACCTTTTGAAGGCGGTATTTTCTAAAGCAATCAAAATTGAGCTAATAAGCAAACTTCTTTGGCTTTCAAGAATTTTATAAGTATGTAGTTTTTCGTTAAGTTGTTTTGTAAAATCTAAAAGCGAATTATAATCTTGTCTAAATTTTTCAGGACTTTTTAAATATCCGTTCAAATAATCATCAACGGATAAAAATTTATCTCCGAAAATTGGAGTTGCTTTTTTCTCATCCTTTAAATGCAAAAAATGAGAAACTCTTAATGATTGTTTTGTTTCTCCACTAACTGCGATTGCTAAAACATCAAAATCTTTAGATAGATAGGAAGCGTAAAGTAAGGCACCATCAACTGCAAACTCTGAATATTTATCACGATCTTTACTTTCGTGTTTTATTACATCTGCCTTACATTCAACAACAATCAATAAATTAGGATTAGTTTTATAGCTAATAATAAACTCAGGATAACCTTTTCCACCGCCTTTTTTTGAGGCTGTTTTTAATAACTTATCAATTTTTGGATTATCTGAGCGTTGTTCTTCAATATAAACAGAATCCAAAAATTTAGAAAAGTGTTCTCTTGTGATTATTTCGGTTTTTCTTTCATTTGTCATAGTGCCTCTTTAAATAGTCAAAGTTATTAGTAGCAATATAAACATTACCACAATGATACCCGAAATTAAGAATTTGTTCAAGAAACCTATTTATGTTTATTTTAATCTTTCTATAATTGTATCAACGGTTTTTTTATGAATTGTTTCGGGTAGCAAAAGAACGCCATTTTCACCTTCGCATTTTATAGTAATCCAATGAGAATATTTTTGCGCTAATTTTCTGTACATTTCAAGGGAATTAGTTAAGTAATCAACATCTGTTTCAACTTTATCAGTCCCCCGCTGCCTTTTGTTAATAAGCATAAGAGCATTCTCAATATTTAAATCAAAAAAAACCACAATATCTTCTTGAGGAATACCTAAATCATCGTGTTCAAGTTTTTCAAGCCAAGCGAGGTATTCTTCTTGTTCTTCTAATGTTTTAAATTTCCAAGTTTGGTGACCTTTGTTTGAGGTCGTATAGCGATTCAGGGCAACAACATAGTTTTGCCTGCTTGCTTTGCGAATTTCATTGGCAACTGTTTTTCTATCAAGGGCATAGAAAAAAGAGAAAAGCTTAATAGGAATATCACTGGGGTTGCAAAATTTTCCATCAAGAACAAAGCGCAAAATTTTTCCGCCAATAGTTTTTTGGTATTGGGGAAAGTCAAAAGTTTTAAAAGGGACGCGAAGTTTTCTTAACAATTCAATGAATAACTTAAATTGAGTTTCCTTGCCAGAGCCATCAATACCTTCAAAAACAATAATTTTACCGCTAATCTTTGATTTTCTTTTTCTCGTTAAGAAAAAATATAATTTATTAAAAAAATTGTTTTTCATATTTATTTCTTAACCTATCCTAACTTAACTTGGATGCTAATCAAAGAGATAAAAGGAACAACTTATCAACAGTTTTTCAAATTGATTTAATTTTTTTTTTGAGTAGATTAAAAATAGAGTTCTTTAAAAAAAGGAGGTGACGGTGAATATGTTCTTTGAAACGCTCTTTATCGTCGTTATCGCAATCATTCTTAAGTATTGGTCAAGAAATGGAAAATCGATTCCAAAAGACACTAACGATGAAGGAATTCATTCTTTCACTATATGCCCAATGCAAGGCGAAGAGGTTCGTCAGTGGATAAGAATGCGTTTGGCGGAAAATGTTAACGATATTACACAGTACAAATCGCTTGACTACTTAGCGAGAACCCAATGGTCTCCAGAGTTTGAATCATTAATGAAGCGTTATTTGTGGTATTTAAATGACAAATCTTCAACTATTGGTGAGTTTTACTGGTCTACAGACTTTGAAAGACTGATGAGAATTTACCTTATTATTGGAGGTTTAAGGTATGGTCTTTTAGGCGCTCCTGGAAAACCTCAGTATAAGAGAATGAAAGAAATTTTCAGGCGCATTGATAGATATAGAGAAACTGGAAATACCGGTCTTTTAGTTGATATTGCAAATTCTGGCTTACTTGAATTTGTTGAGGGCGATCATCAACTTCAACATATAGGTGATTTTTCTGTTGACCTCGAAGACACTGATAGGCTGAACGAAATTTGTAGATTGGTAAGCGAGTATAACATTTCTGGTAATCTAAGCTTGCTTGGTGCTATTGCAGTTTTAGCAATGATTGAATTTTCGAAAGGAGAACATCAAAATCGTCATCTAGAAGCAGATGACGATAAGTACCATTATGATTTGAGATTAACGAGTTGACGCTCCTACGGTCTTTTAGAAAGTAGGGGCGTTTTTTTTGTTGCTTTTGAGTCAAAATTTGGTAGAATAAGGGCAACTACCACAAATATCAAAAATCAAAAATAAAATATAAAAGATAAAAAAATTTTCATTACTTGTGGTAAGTTTACTAAACCCATCGAACCATTCATTTTAAACTTTCAATTTTTTAATGTTAACTTCTCTTGAGGAAATAAAAAATCGTCTGGATATTGTTGATGTTCTCCAAGGTTATTTAAAATTAACAAAAGCAGGAGTAAATTATAAAGCCAGATGTCCTTTTCATAAAGAAAAAACCCCGTCTTTTGTTGTCTCGCCTGAAAAACAAATTTGGCATTGTTTTGGATGTTCAAAGGGTGGAGACATTTTTAAGTTTATTATGGAAATTGAGAATTTGGAGTTTAAAGAGGCACTAAGAATGCTTGCCGAAAAAGCAGGAGTAAAACTTCAGAAAGAAGATCCAAAATTAATATCACAGCGAGAGCAACTATTAAAAATAAACAAAGTTGCGTCTGATTTTTTTGAGGAAGTTTTAGAAACAGAAGCCAAAGAGGCGCGAAATTATTTAAAAGAACGTGGACTTACTCAAAAAACCATCAAAGAATTCAAACTTGGATATGCGCCGAATGATTGGCGACGACTCAAGGACCATCTTTTAAAAATTGGATTTAAAGAGGCAGATATAATTTTGTCGGGTTTGATTATAAAATCGGAATATCAAGATAGTAAAAAACCCAGTTATGATCGTTTCAGGTCGCGAGTAATGTTCCCGATTGAAGACTTAGCAGGACATACCGTTGGTTTTTCTGGACGAATTTTTCCCGAGCCGGAAAAAGGAGATAGGGCGCCGGCAAAATATATTAACTCGCCAAACACGCCGGTCTATAATAAAAGCCGTACCCTTTATGGATTAACTCATGCCAGAGAAGCAATTAGGCAGAATAAATTTGCAATTCTGGTTGAAGGAAACTTAGATGTTCTAATGTCTCATCAAGCTGGCGTGAAAAATACCTTAGCGACTTGCGGAACTGCCTTAAATGAAAATCACCTAGTATTATTGAAGCGATACACAGATAAATTAAAACTTTGCTTTGATCAAGACGAAGCAGGCAGTATCGCAACCTACGGAGCAATTAGAAAAGCATTGTCTCTGGGATTTTCTATAAAAATTCTTACCTTCGAAGGCGGTAAAGATCCTGCCGACATTGTTCTTTCAGATCAGAAAAAATGGAGTGAAATCGTAAAAGGAGGCGAAGAGTTTCTTTCTTATACAATTGATAAAACTATCAAGAAAAATTCATCTGAAACACCCAATGGTAAAAAAGAAATTGCTAAAGAAATACTGCCATTAATAAAAGCAATCGCTAATTCAATTGAGCAATCTCATTGGGTAAATAAATTAGCAGAAATTTTAAAAATAGAAGAAAAATATCTTTACGAAGCTCTATCAAAAACTAAAGATACGATTATTAGAGTCAAAGACAAAGACGATGAAATATTTCTTGATCAGAAAATAAAAACAAGGCGAGATATTCTTGAAGAAAATTTGGTAACAATTTTCCTAAAATATCCCCAAGTTCTGGAAGAGCAATTTAAGGATTTTAATGGTAAAATAATCTTAAACGAGAAACTAAGGAATTCTTTTGAAAAGTTTATAAAAAATCCTGATCCGAAAACGATTGCTGCTGATGAAGTTTTAGGCTACTTATCTTTGAAGGCGGATTATGATAAACTTTTTAGCGAGCTATCTTCAGAAGATGTCGTAAAAGAAGTTGAAAAAATCACAGCCAATATTAAGCAAGGAGAAAACAAGGGTCATCAAATTGAGCTTATTGAAAAAATTAAATCAGCAGAAGCCAGTGGAGATATAAAACTTATTAAAACTTTAATTGGTGAGCTTCAAAAAACTTTTGAAGAATAAAACCATGCTAGAAAAACTCAAGGGTAAACTTAAAAAGAAGCCCGAGAGAAATCGTCCAAACCAGAAAAAAGTAATTGCAAGAAAGATTCAAAAAAAGAAAAGAACAAAGGGCAAAGAAAAACCTCAGTCAAAACTAAGAGTTACTGCGGTTGCACACAAATATAAGACGAAAAAGATTTTTAAAAAAGAGACAATGATAAAACCCAAAAAAATAAAACTATCCAAAGATCAAGAAAAGAAGATTAAAGAAGAATCTATTAAAAAATTAGTTAAGCGAGGAAGAACGCGCGGTTTTGTGACATTTAATGAAATTTTGCGATTCTTCCCAAAAATAGAACAAGATTTAGATGGACTTGAAGAATTAATGGATAATCTTCGCGACGAAAGTATTATAATTCAAGATAGTCAGGAAGCGATTGAATATGAAAAACCCAAAAAAGAATCTAAAAAAGACGAAGAAGAAGATGAAACTGGAAAAGAATTTGAGGCAACGAGAGACGATGTTGATTCGGTGCGGCTTTATCTGAGAGAAATTGGCAAAGTGCCCTTATTAAATAGAGAAGAAGAAATAGATTTAGCAAAACGAATTATTCAGGGTGATGAAAAAGCAAGGCAATCTCTGATTAGAGCTAATCTTAGATTGGTCGTTTCAATTGCCAAAAGATATTCAGGAAGAAGTTCTCATTTAAGTTTTCTTGACCTGATTCAAGAAGGAACGCTTGGTTTAATTAAGGCGGTTGAAAAATTTGATTATCGAAGAGGCTATAAGTTTTCTACCTATGCGACTTGGTGGATTAGGCAGGCTATTACAAGATCATTAGCTGATCATGCCAGAACAATCAGAATTCCAGTTCATATGGTTGAAACAATTTCAAAATATACCCAAATTAGGAGAAAATTACTCCAAGAGCTTGGTCGCGATCCTCTGCCTGAAGAAGTTTCGGCTGAAATGGGTCTTGAACTTAGAAAAATCCGCCATATCATGAAAATTTCTCAAGATACAGTTTCTCTTGAAACTCCAGTTGGCGACGAAGAAGACAATACGACTCTTGAAGAATTTGTTGAAAATAAAAAGGAACTCTCCCCTTCTGAGTTGATGGCGCGAAAAATGCTTAAGGAACATATTTATGAAATCATTGCCGACCTTTCAGATAGAGAGAAAAAAATTCTTGAAATGCGTTTTGGTTTAAGCGACAACATTACTCATACTCTTGAAGAAGTTGGCCAGGTTTTTGGAGTGACCAGAGAGCGTATTCGTCAAATTGAAGCAAAAGCATTAACGAAAATTCGTGATCATGAAAAAGTAGACAAACTAAAGGGATTTTAAAATTAAACACTAGGTCTTGAAAAATATTGAGTTAAGTATTACAATATTGAAACATCCAATTGATGTAAAATATTCCCGGGTAGTTCAGCGGTAGAACGCCTCGCTGTTAACGAGGATGTCGGTGGTTCGAGTCCGCCCCCGGGAGCCATGAAGTAGAGCAAAGCACACTTCATGGTCGTGAAGCGTGCCGAAGGCTCTGCTTAACGACTTTAAGGGTGTGTTTTTGTTTTTAACATGAAAATGTTTTGTGTTTATGTTTTATATAGTCAGAAAGACAGTAAATTGTATATTGGCTTTACGACTAATTTAAAAAGACGACTGACCGAACATTTTCATGGTCATTCAAAAAGCACCGCTTTCAGGAGGCCTTTTTGTTTGGTTTTTTGTGAATATTTTCTTTCTAAAAAAGACGCTATGAGGCGTGAAAAATATTTCAAAACCACAGACGGCAAAAGAACTTTAAAATTGATGTTAAAAGAGAGTTTAAAAGATGCAGAAAATTAAGACTTGGTTTCTGAGGAAGGGTGGTTTTTTTGATGTTTAACCATATTACTATTGACAAACTATTTTTTTAATATAAGATAAAATTATGCCAAGCGAAAATACTAGTTAGAGTAACTTGGCATGGAGATGGCAATGCGCCATGGCGGGACGCTAAAGCAGTTCCATAAGTACGCCACGGGGAGAATATGCCATCTCCCTTTTTTTTATTCTTCAAACGCTTTTTGTCCAAGACAAACAAGGATAATCGTCCGCCTACTTCGACTTCGCTCAGTATAAGTATTTCGACTTCGCTTCCTTCGATATACTCAGGACAAGCAGCACAAGCACTTCGACAAGCTCAGTATAAACAAGCGAGTTTTTTTCAAGAAGCCACGATTGACGTGGCTTTTTGTTATTTATGAGTAATATATTCTTTAAACTTGCATATATATTATTAAATTCTATACTGCAGTTAATGACAAAACTACAACTAATCACAACAATTTTTCTTTCAGGATTATTCTCTTATTTGACCTTAATTATTTTTAAGAAATTCAAGAGAAACATAAAAGAAAGTATTATATTTATATGTCCTATTATGTTCTTTGGGCTAGGGTTTTTGCTGAGATTTTCTGGAAAAGAAGATTTAGTTGATTTAGGATTCTTGCTTACGGAGCTTTCTGTTCTGTTTCTTTCTGTGTTATTTGCAGTATTTTTATTTTTAGGACAGCTTAGGTATTGGAAGAAATAAACCTAACCATTGACATTATAACGTGTATATGATAGGATACGGATAGTTCTAAAAAGGAAGAAAGGAGAAAAACAGATGAAAAAGGGGCTTGATCTACGCTGGAGAGGTATGCTGACTATTTTGAACATTGACGATGTAGCAAATTTACTTCAGCAGTTGCTTACTGGAAAAAGGTATGCTTTTGTCGCTGCGAATGAGGATCGTGGATTCAAACCGGAAGTGCGAACTGGACAAAGACTGGAATCGGATAGAGCTGACAAACCATCGATTACAGTTTATCGAGATGATCCGGGAAACACATTTGCAGGCTTTAATGTATCTGACACTGATGGCGTCTGGGGTTGTTCAACTAGCTTGCGTGAAGATGAATATGATCCTACATTCAAAAATCCATATATTATTTTTGAAAACGACAAAGTGACCATTATTCATTGTGCTCAAGCGGGTAATAAGTTGTATTGGGTTATTGCAGTCGAACCCGAAAAGTAATAGTTGTTTCAGAGCTTCAGCCCTTGGCGAAACATTCGTCCAGGGCTTTTTTTATCCTCCAAACGTTCTCTGCTCAAGGCAGACAGGGATAATCGTCCGCCTACACACTTCTTTCGTTAAAACTTCGGAAGGTCGAAAAAACTTCGGCGAGATAAATCCATCCTCGAGAACCAACAAAAGTCGTCTTTTAATTAAGACGATTTTTTGATAAAGTAAAAGGATAAACATTATTTTATGAATAGCGAAGTTAAAAAAATAAAAATAGAAGATCTTGGCTACGACACATTTTTTGAATCTAATCGTAAAAAATTAAAATTGGATAATTTTTCAGTTGCGCGGGTAGTCGCTGAATATAAAGGCGCTTATAAGGTTAAAAATGTGAATGGCGAATACTTTGCAAAAATAACGGGAAAACAAATGTTTAATGCTACATCAAGAGAAGATTATCCTGCTGTAGGCGACTGGGTGGTAATTAGTGAAACAAATAAAGAACGAGCAGTAATTCATGGAGTATTACCAAGAAGAACAATAATAAAAAGGAAATGCAGTGGCAAAGATGAAGTTCAAATTATAGCAACAAATATTGACGTAGCATTTACCATTGAATCAGTTGACAGGGATTATAATTTGAATCGTTTTGAAAGATATTTTGCTATAGCAAATGCAAGTGCTGGAGTTATAAAACCTGTCATTATACTAAATAAAATAGATTTGATATCCAAAGAAGAATTGGATTTAAAATTAGCTCAGATAGAAAATAGATTTTGTGGAGTTGATTTTATTTTTACAAGCACCATAACTGATGAAGGGTTAGATAAATTAAAAATGTATATTAAAAAAGGAAAGACATATTGTTTTTTAGGTTCGTCTGGAGTTGGAAAATCTTCACTAATTAATAAATTACTTGGGGAAAATATTATAAAAACTGAAAACATAAGTTCCCACACTGGTAAAGGAAAACATATTACAACTAATAGAGAAATGTATTTTTTAGAAAACGGAGGCATTGTGATAGATAATCCTGGACTACGTGAAGTAGGAATGACGGATACGGGCGTTGGTATAGATAATTTATTTGATGAGATAATTATTCTTGCTAAAAAATGTAGATATGCTGACTGCACACATATTCACGAACCTGGATGCGAGGTATTATCTGCATTAAGGTCTGGCAATTTAGATATGGACAAATATTCCAACTACGTTAATCTAAAGAGGGAAGCTGAGCACTACGAGATGACTAAATTAGAAAAAAGAAAAAAAGACCGTCAGTTCGGAAAGTTTATAAAAAATGCCAAAAAAGAGTTAAAGAGATACGGTTGTTAAGTGTTAAACAAGTCCCAATATCGTTCTATAAACTTCGGCGAGATAAATCTACTTATTTTTGATATTAAACACCAAATGTTAGACACAGACACCAAACGTTAGACACTGAGTGTCTAACGTTAGTGATTTTATTTTTATTATTGTATAATGTAGTAGCGTAGAAATAATAATTTTTAACTTAATCCTTCTTCGTTCTTTGACAGGCTCAGAACTACGGACGGATATAACCATTCTTCGTTAAAACTTCGAAATGGTACAACTTTTTCTAAGCTCAATAATTCGCAAAGGAAAAGTAATAAAACTATGTCAATAAAAAAATCATCATTAGAAAATAAGTGGTATTATAGGGTTGCAAAAATACTATTTTTAGCCCTCTTTCCGTTATTGTTTTTAGTATTCTTTTTTAATGGGAAAATAGATATCAATAATTTATCGTCCGAAAATATTCTCAATTTATTAAAAGGAAGTATTATTTATGCTGTCGTAGGACTGGTCTTGTATTATCTAGTTTTAATAGGAATTTGGAGAGGCTTTTTATATATTGCGTTTGGCGGATTAAAAGATGATACAAAGAAAAAAAGCAATGGAACAAACCAATCGCCGACACCAGTAATATCAAAACAATCTAAAGCGGCGCAAATAATTCCCATTGCAATTACTATTTGTATTTTTGTTGTTATTGGACTATCTCAGGCGGGATATATAAAGTTACCAAAAATAGACATTGATAATATTACAGGAAATCATACATATGGTGCAGCTTGTATGGCTAATGGAAAAAGCGGTCTTTATGGTACCAATGGAGATTGTTATACGTGTTCGGAAAGTACTGCGCATACAAGTCGCATAAATAGCAATTGTTCAAATGGCACAGCTGGAGTTTATTGTTGTACTGGCGGCAACGATAATAGCGGATGTATCTCTACGAATTGCGGTCATATGTGGTATTGTTCAGGAAGTTATTATATCGGAGGACAAGAAATCAGAGTGCCCGGATTATGTTTTCCAGTTCATCCCAACCAAGTTTATTCGGGTTGGACGGGAACTTGCAGACGGTGTCCTTGATCTTCACAATTTATATTTAATAAAAAACAAAAAAAATCTTCTCTAGATGAGAAGATTTTTTATTAAATATTTATTATTTTTTCCTATCTTCGCGGACTCGATCGAGTTTGGTTAAAATTTTCTTTCGCAGCCTAACATTCTTTGGCGTGACTTCCATATATTCATCTTCTTTCATTATTTCTAGTCCTCTTTCCAAAGTAAGATCAAATGGCGGAGTAAGAATAATTGCATCATCAGCGCAACTAGCGCGAACATTGGTGAGATGTTTTCCCTTAGTCGGGTTGACGGTCAAAGAATCATTTTTTGAGGTATTACCGATAACCATGCCTTCATAAACTTCGGTGCCGGCTCCAATATATAAAGTTCCTCTATCTTGCAAATTCCACAGAGCAAAAGCTAGGGCTTTGCCAGTTGCCATCGAGATCATTGAACCGACATCTTGTTTTTCAATCTCGCCAACAAATGGTTTAAATCCAATAAATTGGCTACAAAGTATGCCTTCACCCTTGGTGGCAATGACAAATTCGCTCCGATAACCCAACAATCCTCTAGTTGGTATTTCAAAGACTATTCTTGTATGATTTTGTTCTGGTCTCATATCTGTCATTGATCCTTTTCTTTTTGAAAGTCTTTCAATGACTACGCCCGAAGATTCGTTTGGGACATCAATAGTAACTTCTTCAAACGGTTCCATTTTTATTCCATCTACTTCTTTTATAATTGCTTGAGGTTGTGAAACCTGAAGTTCATAGGCTTCGCGTCTCATATTTTCTAATAATATTGCAATATGTAACTCCCCTCTTCCAGAAACTTTAAAATAGTTAGTTTCAGAAAAATCTATTTTTAAACCTACATTGACCTCAAGTTCTCTTTTTAGTCTTTCTCTAACCTGTCTAATGGTGACAAACTTTCCCTCTTGTCCTGCGAACGGGGAATTATTTACTAAAAAATTTAAAGTAATAGTTGGTTCGTCAATATTAATTGACGGCAAAGGTTCTTGATCTTTGTCGGTGCAAACTGTTTCGCCAATATAAACATCAGGAAGACCGGTAATCATGACGATATCTCCAGCGACTGCTTCTTTAACTTCTTCTCTCTTTAATCCAGAAAAAGAAAATATTTTGGTAATTTTACCGGTTCTAATTTCATTTGAAGATTTTTTTATAAAAACATTATCTCCTGCCTTGGCAACGCCCTCATAAATCCTACCAATAGCCAATCGGCCCATAAAATTATCATAACCTAAATTAAATGGCTGAAATCTTAATGGTTGCTTACTTAATTTGTCACTAGAGGATGATGGAATTTTTTCTAGGATAGTTTCTAGGAGCGGAGTCAAGTCACTTGATTGATCTTTTAATTCAAGCTTGGCAATTCCCTCTCGGGCAATTGCATAAAGACAAGTAAAATTAAGCTGTTCTTCGGTAGCTCCGAGATCGTAAAAAAGTTCAAAAACTTTATCATGCACCCAGTGAGGACGGGCTGCTGGTTTATCGATTTTATTAATAACCAGAATTGGCTTCAAACCAAGTTCTAGAGATTTTTTCAAAACGAATTTTGTTTGAGGCATCGGGCCTTCCTGAGCATCAACGACCAAAAGAACCGAATCAATTGAGCGCAAAACTCGTTCTACTTCAGAACCGAAATCAGCGTGGCCGGGAGTGTCCACTATATTAATTTTTGTATTTTTATAATAAATAGAAGCATTTTTCGAATAAATCGTAATCCCCCGCTCCAACTCCAATGCATTGGAATCCATCGTTACTCCCTCCAATACCAAACCAGCCTGGCGCAATAAAGCGTCGGTTAAACTGGTCTTTCCATGATCAACATGGGCAATAATGGCAATATTTCTGATTTCCATAATATAGGTTTTATAAAAAACCTGAAAGGCAAAATAATAAGGTCTGAAAATTATAACATAAATAATTCAAATTGCAACAGAAGAGATGAAAATAGAAAAAATAGCTAAAATAGCTAAACTCTTGACATATAGATATTTAAGTTATAAGATTTTAATAAAAGCGGTTTAGTTAAGATGAATCGCAGAAAAAGGAGGAAGTATGAGGGAGCAAAATGGTGTTATTGGACACAAAGTGACTGTGTGGTCTGAGCCGCGCAAATGTACTGATGGAATTGCTGGTTGGTCAATTCGTTATCATGGCCAGGCTATTGCCTTGGCTTCCGATGGACGGATTATTGTGAGGCTTACTCCAGAGTTGAAGTTCTTAGAAGATCCTAAGTGTGTCACTAGGGGTTGGTTGATACTAGATCTTCTTCGGTACTTTTCATTCCAGATTCAAAAGATTTTTCCGAGAAAAACAGCAAGTGGTTGTCAATTAGTTACTTAAGAGATATTCGCTCGCGACATAGGTCGCGAGTTTTTTGTATTTATAATATTCTGGGTATAGATTTAAAAATTATCGCGTGATAGAATGATAAAGTACAACATGAATTCAAATCAAATTAAAAGATTAACAGCATTTCTATATGAGATTGGCAATCTGAGAAAGATTATCAGAGGCCATCAGCAAACATTGCTTGCCAGCGACCTTACCGATAATATTGCCACTCATTCTTTTAGGGTTGCTTGGGTAGGATATTTTTTGGCAAAAAATTTAAAGGCAAATGCTGACAAAGTTTTAAAAATGTGCTTAATGCACGACATAGAAGAAGTAAGAAGCGGCGATCATAATTGGATCCATAAAAAATATACGAAAATATTTGAAGATGAAATTAGAAGTGAACAATTTTCTGAATTATCGGGAACTGAAGACTTGAGGCAACTTTCTAAGGAATATGACGAGAGAAAGACAATTGAAGCAAAAATAGCCAAAGATGCTGATCTGCTTGATCAGATTTTTTTATTACGAGAGTACGAATGGCAAGGCAATAAAGAAGCGAGCATTTGGCTGGGCGCAAAAAATAAACAAAGCCAGCATGAAAAGATGATGTCAACGGCGTTAGCCAAAAAAATCGCTAAAGAAATAAAAACGCAAAATCCAAGTGATTGGTGGAAAAAAGCCTGGACATCCGCAAGGAGATGATAATTCAACAAATATATTTGTAAATATTTATCAATATGAACAAGTTTAGTAAAAAAAATATATTAGTGGCCATAATAATTATTATTTTTATTGCCTTAGCTTGGATTGGTATAGCGCGTTATCTTGGAATAAAAACACAGCCAGTTATTCAGACACAGACATATAACAATCAAGAATATGGATTCGAAATGACTTTCTCTGACTCATGGAAGGGGTATACTGTTTTAAACAATACATGGACTGGTCAAGATATTTCTGGCACTTCTGAGACCGCTAAGCAATATAGTGGACCGGAAATTGTTTTTAGAAATCCGAATTGGACAGGAGCAAAACATTGGCAAGATATTCCCATAATGGTTTTTACGCCAGATGTTTGGAAATTAGTTACTGAAGAAAAAATTGCGGTTAGCGCTGCACCAATTGGACCAAGCGAGGTCGGACGAAATCAAAAATTTATTTTTGCTACTCCCCCGCGCTGGTACGGATTTACAGATGATTTGGGTATGGATGAAGCCGTCGGAATCGTAAAAACATTTAAAGCTTTATAAACCTGACCCTAGGCATTAGCTATTGACAAAGATAGTCTTTGTGATAATGTTATAGCGTAAGATAAACTCAAAGGAGGGACAATATGGGAAGTGTGATTCTAGGAACTTGTCAGACTGACAAAGGAGAGAGGCTTTGGCGTGTGACTTGTAGAGGGTTTTATCGCGATGTTAGTTCCCGTAGTAGCATCACAGTTCCTGATGTTGTAGTAACGCACGTTCTTGCAAAAGGGCAAGAAGAGGCGCTTGCAAAAGCTGAGCCGAGTTTCGCAAAAGCTCGCATTCGCAGCGAAGCACCGTGTACCATTAGAGCGAATGTGATAGACATTGAATCACTAATTCCAGCGAGAGATGCATCGAATGATAAAGGATTAGGATCTGTTCCTACTTCCAGCAAACAGTTACATTCTATAGAATTGTTTGGCGACGAAGATCGAAAGAGATATCGTCTTGGAGTTTGCCTTATCCCAATTGAGTAAGAAATTGAAGCTCACAGAGAACTTACGGGTTCTCTGTTTTTATTAAATAATTACGGTATTAACAGGGTTTTTTTATTTGGTAAAATGCTATAATAGATGTATATGAAAAAAGAAAAAGAAATTAAAAAAGGAGAAATTATAATTCATGGTAAATTATTGAAGTCGGACTTCAATAATTTTAATTTTATGCTTATCTAATTTAGAATAATTATGTGGGTAGTGTATATTTTAAAATGCGAGAATGGGAGTTTATATACGGGTATTACCAATGATCTTGAAAGAAGATTTAAGGAACACCAATTAGGCAAAGGAGGACATTATACTGGGGCTAATAGACCAACTAAAATAGTTTACACCGAAAAACACAAAACAAAATCAAAAGCCCTCAAGCGTGAAGCGGAGATTAAAAAATGGAAAAGAGATAAAAAATTAACTTTGTTTATTAAAAAAATCGGAGGCTAAGCCTCAAATTTAGCATGACTGGCAATAATTTACGGAAGTCCGACTTCCATAAATTGATTAATCGAATATAAAATACCCCGTATCATTGCGATACGGGGCTTATTGCTACTGCTTATCGATTTCTACGCCAGCCCAGAATGTATTTTTGTCTTGTTTTTCGTTTCGATGACATTCGCCCGGGAGACGAAGAACGCAGATCCATGTCGTTGAAACAGTAATAAACATTTCCCTTCCTTCAGAGATTCTTCTTTCTCCCAGAACAATCAAAGGATTATGGGGATTGAGCTTGTGATCGAGCGATTTCCCACAATGTTCTATTAAATAAAGAATCTCAATGAGCGTAGCTGGTCGAAGCCCGAGCTCCTTGAGGTGCTGTTCGGCCTCTATCATTGATAATTCTATATTCGGACGAACAAGCTTAATTCTTACAACCGTGCCCAATGGAAATTCTATAGCTACCAAGCAAAGATCATCTATTTCGAGCGCCCCATCAATCCTGAGTCCCATTTCAAGAGCAAAATTTCTTGGACTTCTACCTCCTGCACAAGAGACAGAAAAAGTATTTGATTTGTCAAAAATAGATTCTCCAATCGCTCTAAGTTCCAACCCAGGCCTCATGGCGACATTGATAAGGTCAGCTTCTTGTCCTCCAGCATCTTCAACAGCTTCAACAAGCTTTTGAATTATGCTAGCACCGAGATTGACTGGTCCGACGATTTCTCTATGACGCATACTACCTCCTGTACGGCCTAGTTCATGCCCCAATGGCACAAACCCTACCGATTAATTAATATCCTATCATTGATTAATAATTATGTCAATGTACGAGGTTCGGCCTCGTACATATTTTAACTGTCTAGACTGTCTCGAAAAAATATCGGGATAAATCATCGACAGTTTTTCTGTTCTCGACAGTTTTTATTGACAATAAGTGAAATAAAGATTATGATACGGTTAGTTCTTAAAAGACGGATAAAAAAGGAGTCGTCATGAAAAAACCCCAAACATTTGAGGAACAAAGACGAGAAGGTTTTCTTAAAGCAATTAGCAAAGCACGTAGTCGTTCTCATGTTTATATCATGGATGCTCTGTTGCCAAGCGATGTTTTTAGCAACGAAGAAATTATTAGTGCGATAAAATCTGCCTTAGAACGCGGTGTTGAATTTCATGTTCTAACCGGGCCAAGGCATGATAGGATTAATGGTTTCTTCTTAACTGAGCTAGGAGATAAAATTGAGATAAGAATGGCTACGCCCTCACATTATTCTTTTATTGTGGCGAATGATGAAGTTGTCTGTGATATTTACAAACCAAGGGTTCGATTTCTTGAAGAAGGCGGTCTTTCTGCTCATCATTTCATAAGTGTTTTCTTCAAGTATTTGCACCAACCAGAGTAAACGATTTTTAAAGATTACGCATTTAAGGAATTACTTGAGAAGGAAAACTAACAGGAGGATGATCAGATGAGTAAAGGGACAGTTCTTTATTTGTCTTTTGGTGATGCTGGTGTCGCAAATCGTCTTCGCGTAGCTGAGCTTAGAAAATCTGGTTGCAATGTCATGACCGCTGAGCACATTCACCAAGTATTGCCGGTCATCGAAGGAATGATGTATCATGGACAAAGGATTGACCTTGTTATCATAGAGCCGTTAACTGCGATGATTTGTCAGGAAAGCAGGGATATGTATGAACGGCTAAGGCAAACTCGTTTTGGTAGTCTGCCAATGCTTGACGATAACCCAGTAATGGCTCAGATGGATCAAGGATGGGTCGTTGTTGATCTTCTTAATGCCATTATGTCTGATACTCCGATCGTGATTTTTACTTGGTATAGTAAAGAAAGAGTCTCGGAAGAAATCATTCTTAGGAAATTTAGACAGAATCCAAGTATTGTCCGTATCTTAGACAAGAATTCGGTTAATGTTTACATGCTTGTTGAGGAAATTGAAAATGTTTTTGCCGAGATAACAGTACCAACAAGTTAGTACGAATCTATGCCGCTTCAGACGAGGCGGCGTTTTTTTTATTTCAAAAAACAAAAAGACCTTTGCTCCTAGGCGCAAGGGTCTTTATCTTGACCTATTGATTGCAACCGCATTTGCAGCCCGGTTCACATTCACATTTATCTTGGCAACCGCATTTGCAATCAGGCTCGCATTTACATTTACAATTGCATTCGCATGTTTGTTTTTCTTTTGTCATGTTATTGGAGGATTACAATTATTAATTATTTTTCGACCTTTATTTTTTTTATTTAATATCATTAAACAAAAACTTGTTTTTTATTGAATCGTAGCTTTGTAAGTTTTGAATATTTCAAGTGAACTGATTTTTTCTGGTGTTGTCTTGAGCGGATCATATTTTATGTCAAAGGTATTGGGCATTTTAAATCTAACCGCACCGACTCCTTCGTCTTTTTCAATTTCGCTGATTATTAACGAGGCGTGTCCAGAGCAAGGTATTTGAACACTTATAGATAAATCAGCTAGCTGAATTTCATGATTAGTTATTTCGCGCGCATTAAGATTTGCAACAGCCGGGAAGATAACAAAGAATAACAGCAAATTAATAAAAATCGTTGTTACATACAGAATGGTTATATATTTCCATTTATTTTTTATGCCACTTTTGCAAAGACATTGATTTCTTTTAAGATAAATAACAGCCGATAAGGTGGCAAATACAAAAGAAATAAAAACTAAAAGCGGGAAAAAATATGGGATCAAAAGGACTTGTTTAAAAAAAGCAGTTGCGACGGTGGCGCCTATGACAGAAAAAATAACAAAACCGATACAGAAAATATGTGGAATAAGACCATATAAAAGACCACTCACTAATCCCCTCTTTTTTGTATCTTGAGATTGGCAGCAGCTATTTTTTTCCTCCATTTTTTTATTTATTAAACAAATTAGTAACTTTCAAAATTTCCTCGGTCATTTCTTTTTTCTTTTTTTCGCTTCCCGTTGACATTGCTTTTTTAAAACAGGTGTTCAAATGATTTTCCATAAGCATTTCATGAGCAGACCTGAGCAGGCCAATAACGGCGAGATTTTGTTGCATAATGTTTATGCAATATTCTTTTTCCTCTGACATTTTTATGATTTTAAGCATCAAACTCTGCGCTTTTTTGAAATTTATGAGAATTTTGTTTTTTTCGTTTATCATAGTTATTAAATATTAAATAAACATATTATACCCATACCTATGGTATAGGTATGTATCCATTTTAGTCTATAAAAAAATCCTGTCAAGCCCCCCTATTCTTTAAATCTTAAAAAGAAAAAGTTTTCAGCAACTTGATAAACAATTTATAAATGATACGATACGAGTAACAGTTCTTATGAGGAGGGTAAATGGAAAGAGGGGTTGGTATTGCAATTTTTTCAATAGGAATCTTTTTTTCCTTAACAGGATCTTGGGAAGTTGCGCTAATACTTGGAATAATTGGTTTGGTATATATTTTTATACGGTCAAGAGAAGTTAAGTAAAAAGGGCTTATGAGAGCCCTTTTTTGTTTTGTGTTTATTTGGTAAAATAGTATCTATGAAATCAAGCGTATCAAATTTGATCAAAGAACATAATAAAATCTTAGAAAAGGCAGTTTTTGATGAAGATTTTTTGGCGTTTCATTTAAGACAAATAAAGTTTTTACAACACGAAAGAGTGATTCATTTACTCGTAACTTTATTCGTTTCTTTTTGTCTTATTGTTTTTCTTTGTCTATTTTTAGTTTTAAATCTTTGCCTACTCCTGGTCCCCTTTTCTCTGTTTTTAATTATGACAGTATTATATATTTTCCATTATTTCAAACTAGAAAATACAGTTATTAAATGGTATTTTATTTACAATAAAAACAAATTGCATAAATTGTAATTTATATAAAATACATGGAACAAAAAAAATGCAAAAAATGCGATATGCCATTAGATAAACCAGAGGATAAATGTTCATGTGCAGACGATCTTTGTGTGTATTGCTGTGAATGCGAAGAAGAATGTAACTGCGGGTGCAAGAAGAAATAAGTTTAGAAATCTTGTAATTTTTATGACATATGTGGGAGGCTCAGCCTCCCACATATTTCTTTTTTTGTTGACATTTTTGCATCAATATAATAAGATGTTAATGTTCGTTAAAAGTCTTGAGGAGGCAAAATGAGAACAGTTGAGATTCATGAGTGCGAAGTTTGTGGGTATATTTCAAATGATTCTGGCGAAGTTGAAAAATGCGAGAATCAGGGTAATCGTCATAAGTTTAATATTGATGATCGTATAGAACATCCGTTCGCGCTTGGATCAGAAAAAGAAAAAGTAGTTAGGTCAGAAGTTGTCGAAATTAGATTTGAGCGAAGAACGCATAAAGTTTCTTATGGAGTAATTGTTGATCCTAAAGATCTTACTGATTATCATTTTGAAAACGATGTCTTTTATGTTGATGAAGACAAAGTAATTGGTTTTGCAAAATAGCAAGATAAAGCAAGAAAAGTTTTGAGTCTAACGACGAATCGTTAGACTCTTTTTTTTGCGTTTAATAAAACAAGACATGAGATCCTTCGGTCGCTTTAGGCGACCTCAGGATGACAAAGAAGTAAAATGTAAAAAAAGGATATAATAAAAAATCTTAAACCATTGACAAATTATAAGAAAAGAGTATAATAGATAATGATGATTGCGGTGTGGCTTACACACCTGCGCACCAAAGTCCCCGTGCGCTAAAAGTCCCAAGTAGGTTAAGAGCCGAAAAGGCCTCTGTTGATCTTGAGGATAAAACGCGAAAGCCATGCGCTGCCGCGCCTCAAAGGAGGAGCTTACTAGCGTGTTCCCGGCGCATATCAAGGGAACGGGGCGCTTAATGAGAAGTGGGTGTCGGTGAGAACCCGGCCAATCATCAGTGGAGAGGGATCAGGCAAGGCTTGATCCCTTCTTTTTTTTATTGTATTAATTTGGTTAAATGACAAAATTCTTCCATTTTGGTAGTTCGGAAAATTTCAAAAAGTTTAAATATCAGCGCAGAAGCTTGACTTTCAGTTATATGATTTGTAGGATATTAATAGTTCTTAAAAAGGAGAGGTGAAATGAAAAAAAGCGGAATGAGGGTAACCGAGGTATCGAGCGGTTATATTCGCGAACTTAATCTTGAAATTATTTGTTCCAAACATGGGAGAGAAGATCGCATAACCATAGTTTTTGAACGCGGTAAAGCAACTTTAAATCTTGGTCGAGAACAGTTAATGTGGTTCTTGGCGCCAATGGATCAAGGACAAACACGTGATCTTCTTCCGCCGTCAGGGAGTATGATTTCGGTTACAGAGAAGACCAAAGGAATAGTCAGGGGAAAAATCGAGCTTTCATCTAAAGATGCTGAACTTCTGGTGCTTAGACTGCTTTTTGGTAATCGAAAAACTCCATTGTATAAGTTCGCTGTATTGAGAAATGATATAGAAAAAATCAGGCAATATGTTAAGACAGCTTATCTCTATTTGGGAAGAAATTTGTCTGAATTAGGAATTGTTCCAGAAGAAGTGACCAGATTAGCTAAGGATCAGCATTCACATCTTGAGCCATAATCGTTCTTAAAAGAATAACGAAGAAGCGATCTAGAAAGACCGCTTCTTTTTTTAATATTTCATGAGATTCTTCCCCCGTACCATGCGATACGGGGTCAGAATGACAGAAGAATATATTTTTTTCTAACTTCCAACTTCTAACTTCTTGCTTCTTTTAATGTGTCGCCAAACATAAAGAATGATTAAGGCGAGGATTAGAACACCAAGCGCTAGATCAAAGTTGTGAAGTTTTGTTCGAATAAGTTCCCAATTATTCCCCATTTTTACTCCTAACCAAGTAAAAAGAATCGCCCAAGGCAGCGCGCCTAGGAAAGTGTAAAGAGAAAACTTTTTAAAATCCATCTTCGCGATACCAGCAGGAAAAGAAACGTAAGTCCGGACAACAGGCAAAAGCCGGCCAATAAATACCGTCAAGTCCCCTCTTTTAGCGAACCACTTGTCAGCCAAATCTAAATCGTGGCGCGAAATTAAGATATATTTGCCATATTTTTCAATCAAGAGTCGTCCACCCTTAAGCCCAATCCAATAAGCGAGCCATGATCCAACAAGGTTTCCTATGGTTCCTATTAGGACAACTAACCAGAAATTTAATCTGCCGTCTGCTACCAGAAATCCGGAAAACGGCATAATGGCTTCAGATGGCATGGGAATGCCACAACTTTCCAAAAACATCAATAAAAAAATTCCGCCATAACCGACGAATCCAATAATACTGACAACCGTTTTAGCTAAAAAATCAACAATGTTGGTGATCATGATTTATAGTATAAGACAATTCAGCTTAAAGTTCAAAGTGCAAAAGTAAAATCTACAGATCAAAATTCAAAATTATTAAATTAAAATGGTTTATTTTACTCAAAACAATTGACTTTACATTGTTTGTGTGATAATATACAACTAGTTCTAGACAAACAGGGAAAAGACCAAAGAGGTCATGGCATGTTTCGAAATCTTTTCGTTAACGACCAAGTGCGTATTCAGGCGGATTATAGGAAAAACATGTTCAAGATTGAGAGAGTTGCAGACAGAAGAAATAATCCAACCGTGATCGTTGCTTTGGCTCCTGGAGAGATAACCTTGACTTGTGAACGAGGCGCATTTGCCCAAGGAGTAAAAGAGGATCGTCCAGCGGTGTTTGTTCGAGGAAAACGTCGTATGAAAGTCGAAAAGAAGTAAGTATTTATACTCGGATAACAGAGGTTGTCCGAGTATTTTTATCTTAACATTTTATTAAAATCTTGACTTTTATATATATTTTTACTATAATGTTCGTAGTTCTCTAAAAAAAAAGGAATTAAATGTAGTCCGCCTTCACTAAAGTTTCAGCGGGACTTAACCCTACGATAAACTCAGGGCATGGATTTTCTAATCTTCGCTATGCTCAGAAAGAAAACCTAAAGGAGGAACAAATGAAGCGGGAAGATTGGGCAAGGGCGTCAATCGCTGTGGTCTTGGGAGCTTTTTTTGGCGGTTGGATCGGCATTAAGATTGCCGGTTCTATTACCTGGTGGTCGCTGATTGTCGGAGGACTAATCGGCGGCATCACTGGTTTTACCATTTTTGCTTATCGCCAGATTCTGAAAGCCGCAAGAACCGTCAGACACGAGCTTAAAGAATGGTGGAGAAAAGAGAATGTTTTTGCAGAAAGAGTAGGAATTATTTCTGGAATTGCGACAGGTTTGGTCGGTATCGGTTTGTGTATTTATCTAGTCGTATGGGGCATCCAGGATGGTAGTATCTTAGATTCTGCCAATATTAGCTTAACGACGGTGTGTTTTGTAATGAGTTTTGTTTTTGCGATTATGGTCTCTCAAATCATGAAAAACATTGCAGATGATTTTTATCGATCTGCTTACAATAAGGGATTGACTCCAGGTAAATATATGAAGAGAGGACTTCTTAAATGTCTTTCATTTGTTCTGCGCCTTGTTCCTATGGCTATCATTTTCACGCTATGGTTTATTGTTTTCAGGATGCCGGTCGTTGTGGGATCTGTCTTGAGGTTTGTTTGGAAGAGAATCATTTGGCGTTTCCTGGTCTTGTCTCATTCGCAAGTCGGTCTTATGGTTGGAACCGATGCGGCGATTGGATCAGTAACAGGCATTGTTCTGAACAATCCTTATATCGGCGCAGGCATTGGGTTGGGTGCTCTCCTTTGTTCTTACTTTTTCGGCTATCGGAGGCTGGTGGTTTTGCAGCCAAAACGGGTTAATTCATAAAGAAGATCAGCGGAGAACAGTTTTCCGCTGATTTTTTATTGTATTAATATTTACTCCATATTTTTGTTTAAAATTTGACATAAAGAAGATTATTTGATAGGATACAAGTGTTCTTTTAAAAAAAAATATAAGGCTCTAATACAAGCTTATTAGAAACAAGGTGTAGCCTCGGGTACCAGAATTCGCTTCGCTCATTCGGTACAGGGCGTAGGGTTTGTAGGTTTCGTTTCACTCAACAACAAGTTAAAGGTAGTCCCGTACCAGAGCAAAGCACGGTACGGGACCTAAGAGTTTCTAACTTCACCGTAGTTCAGTAAGAAATCAAAAGTAGTCCTTCTTCGCATAAAGTAATTACAGGGGGTATAGAATATGTCCGCCTTCGCCTTCAGCTTCGGCGGGACCTAAGATCTTCTATACTTCACTAGCGTTCAGTAAGAATCTCTAAGGGAGGTGCACAGGATGAAAAAGAAGGTGTGGCAGTGGGTGGCGCTGGCGGTAATGGCACTCGTAGTTTCAATGGTGATTGTTTTTTGGAAAGCAATCCCGCTTCAGGTAAGTATTCCGGCGTTGTCGATTATCTATCTGAATATTGGTTACTGCGTTGGGAAGCTAAACCTCAAGCTCTATTGGAATTACGACAGAGAAAAAAGATGGCATCGTTTCTTATACTGTTTTTTATGGCCAATAAGTAGGTTAGTCGATGGGTTTGATAGTTTTTTGGTGCCATTACCAGTTAACGAATCAAGCAGATACTACAAAGAACAAAAAGAAAAAATTAATCGATATCTCTTCTTCATGGCGATTGGCGGTTGGTGGTTTAAGATTATCTGGAATATTTTTACAACAGTTTGCTGGTGTATCATAATGCTTATCCGCTTATTGGTTCTGGTCATTATTTCTCCTTCTAAAGCTCTTTGTCCGTGTCCTAAGGAAGGGAGATAAAATGAAAAAGAAAATCATCGATGTGCACCATAAGGGAATAGCTTATGTGATTCTTGATGAAGGGATTTGCGTCTTTACCGCAACTGGCAGAGAAAGCTTATCCACTATCAATTGCGCCGAAGATATTGTAAGGGCGATTGCACGAAAAGAAAACAAACCTATCAAGGCTTTTCGTTTCTTTGATTTACAGACTCATACTGGCTATGAATCTAAGAGACCTGGCGAAGTTGAATATGACCAACTTCTTCTTGAAATGATTGATGATGAACTTTTGAGCGTGCAGGAATGGCTTCCGGAAGAATGCCCGGCAAAGGTTCGCGAGATTTTCAGAGAGTACATTGAGTAGAGCATAAGGAGGATGCAAGATGAGCGAATCGACTAAGAAGGTTAGGATTTATGAACCGGTTCGAGTTGGGCAAAGGATTAAATTTTCTGGTGTAAAACCGAAAGACCTACTACAAGAAGAGTTAAGTGAAGTACTAGAATCAATAGCGCAGGAATTAGGAGTCGACAATCTAGAAGGGCAAACATTTGTAGTCAAGGGATTTATCTGGACTGAGGAACATGACGAAATCGAGTTTGTGACTGAAGAATGTGTTGTTTATCAGGTTGTAACATTAAGAGAAAAGACAGAAGACAGAGAGGCATTTGAAGTAAGTTCAGAATATTTTGACATTCCTTATCTAGAACTTGATGCTGAACAAGCAAGAGTTTTCTGGAATATCGCGCGAGCTGCAGCGGAAGATCGCACATGTCAAGATAGTATTGCGAAAGCAATAATGTTGTGTATGCCTAGACCAAAAGTTTCAGGATGACTTAATATTTTCTAGTCTCATCTCGTTAAAGAATTGGACATTTTCTAAAGAGAGAATTTCATGCGGCGCGAAGACAAGCGCCGCTTTTTTTTATTGACATTTTTTATTCTTAATAGTAATATGTAAATAGTTCTTAAAAAATAATATGGATGTAGTCCCGGCAAGCCGGGACTAAGAGCTTTTAAGCTCACAAAAGTTTGCTAAAAATCTCTAAAGGAGGAAAGATGTCAACTGCAACAGTAATTGCGATTACTTTAGCCGGGTGGTTTGTTCTGGGATTCTTCGGCTATGGAATCAACAAGGGTTATTGGAGGAAATATTATTCTTCGGATAATCTTACTTGTGATTATTACTGGACAGATGAATGTTTGACATTACTTGTTTTTGTAGCAGGACTTGTTGGATTGATCTCTTCTATCGTAGTGTCTTTGGCTGAATATAAAAGAGTATATTTTTGCCTGAGAATGCCAAAGGAATTACTTGCACGCAATCGTCAAGTGAGATTTCGTAGAAGTTAGATTAGTTTAGTGACGAACACAAAAGAGGTTCAAGACGAACCTCTTTTTTTCATTTATAACTCTAGAATATATTTACTTTAACGAAAAGATTGTTTTTACAGTAATCATAACTTCTTTTTCAATCTTTGATGTGTCGTAGGCGCCATAGTCGGAGATTGAATCAATCGAATTAACAGAAGTCACTTGAGTGACGCCGACGCTAGCTGAATTCAACGATCTGACTTTTTGTCCCCCACTCTGAGCAATTTTATCGGCTCTGGCCTTAGCATCTTTTACCGCTTCTCCTAAAAGATCGATTCTTGTTTTTGCCAAGTCAGTATAATAATATTCAGGCGCTTGAGTTGAATAAAGCACGCCATCTTTAATTAGCTCCTGAGTGGCGCTGGAAAGCTGGGTGATTTTATTAACATCTTTCAATTGCAACTCAATTGTTTGGCGCAACATATATTCAGTGGGCGCTTGACCGCTAGAATCATATTTATATTGTTGATCCATAAAAACAGGAGAAATAACAAGCGATTTTTCATCAATCCCCTGTTTCTTGAAAAAATCTTTTACAATCACTAAGTCGCTTGCCATTTGTTCATAACCTGATTTAAGGTCGTAGATAGTAACGGTTCGCGAAAACGATCCGATTAATTTTCCCAAATCAGAAGTAACAGTTTTTTTAGCAGAACCAGTAACTGTTAGAGTGTTATCTATCGGTTTTTTATTATAAAAAAATAATCCGAAAATCAGCGCACAAGCGACAAAACTTACTCCTAAAATAATACCCAAATAGATTACTGGTTTTGAATTTTTATCCATAGAATTTAATACGCAAATATGCGCAAATTACAAATCTATGTTAATAATAACATTTTATTTTTATAAAACAAAATTTATTAGTAAATTAAATTAATATAGATATCCACAATTTAGATATCGAGACTCTTCCTAGCGACATTTTTTTCTGATATGATTATGGAATATTAAATGTAGTGATTAAGTTTTTACCAATATGCCTCCAGAGCTAGCAATTTATATAACAAAATACGGTTATTTAGCAGTTTTTTCAATGATATTTTTGCAAGAATTAGGCGTGCCCAATCCTGTTCCTAATGAAATTATCTTGTTATTTGCGGGCTATCTTGCTTCTACGGGCGCTCTTAAATTTTCCCTTATTCTTTTATTTGGCGTAGCGGCAGATTTTATTGGTACGACCATTCTTTACCTGGTTTTCTATTTTTTTGGCGATCGGATTGTACACTTTGCTTCCCGTTGGTTTCCTGCTGAAAAGATTGAAAAATTTAAGGAAAATATTAATCGTCGAGGAACTCTTGGCGTCTTTCTGGGGCGCTTAGTCCCCTACTTGCGAGGCTATGCTTCAGTGGCAGCTGGCTTAATGAGAATTTCGCCTAGAAAATTTTTGCCGGCAGTCATTGCATCAGCAATGCTTTGGAGCGGTGGTTATGTTACTGCGGGTCGTTTATTGGGAAAAAGATGGCAAAGTGTTGCTGAACATCTTACTGTTGGTAAAATTTTAGTTGCTGTAGCTATTATTGCAATTCTATTTCTCTTTGTAATTCCAAGGATAAAAAAATATTTCCGCAATCGCAAACTCAACCGTCAAAATAAAAATCAAGGAAATTCAACTAATAAAAAATTAGAAAAATAAAGAATAAATTATGAAAAACCTCTTTTTAAAGGTTTTTTTATTTACAATACAGTATTTCTTGTTGACATTTAAAATATAATATGCTATAATGGCATTAAGAAACGAAAAAGAGGGAGGCATTATGGAAAAGCAAGAACCGGTTGTTGTTGTGGAAGATGTTGTCGGAATTCGCCAGATCGGAAACACGGGAGCTTCGCAACATGTCGACATTCTTGGTGCCGACGGCGTGAATTGTGCTTGTTGGTCGCCTGTTGCTTCCATTTCCTGGAAGATTGACGAAGGACACAAGACGGTCGGAGCCGAAATTGTCACCACCGACTATGGCGATCACGTCAGTTCGTGTGGAACGATCAAGGGTCCGCGCGCGAAGATCGAGAGACTTCTCGAGAAGCTTGGTTATGCCACGCTTCTCAAGGAAGAAGTCGAAGTGCGGTAAGCTAGCGCTTACGAGTAGAAGGGGTTCGGCAGATGATGTACGCCGGACCCCTCTTTTTTTTATTGCAGAAGAAAACAGAATATTGTTCACTAAATTAAAAGCAGTCTTTTTTTTATATGTTTTTTTTAAAAAAACCGCCTCAACCTTTTGGTATATTGGCGGTAAATTGGGTATGTATCTTCGGTAGCTTAGATTGAAACTTCAGCGGGTCCCTTTTCCCACTTTCCAGTAAAGCGGGCAGAGCGCTGGGTAATGCTGGGCATTGACTCGTCGCCTTCAGGGCGTTCCCAGACACAGCGAATTCCTATGTCATCATAGAGAATCCACTTGACGACTTTAGTAGCACTGGCATCATTGTGAGTATCAATTACCCACTGTTCAGCCACATAATCGTATTCGATATCTTTAACCCTAGCGCAGAGAGTATTGCCTTTTTCGTTATCGTGCAGCTCGAGATACATTTCTGCCTCCTTTTCAATTATATTGTCAGTATAGCATATAAATTATTTTACGTCAAGCACAACGGTCATTTCCATCCCATAATCAGATTATGGAAATTTATTTTTGTATATTTCTTTTTATTGGGATAAAATGAAAATATGGAAAGTTTAGAAAAACAACAATATCCCGAAAAAGATGATATTCCGCCAGATGAAATAAAAAAAGAGCTTTTGGAAATGTTAGATGTTTTGAAGTAAAAAAAGACCGCCTCAAGTTTTTGTCATGCGGCGGTCAATGAACCTTACTTTTTGAGAAGCAATCTACTGCGCATTTTCATTAAGCGCGAACAGAATTCTTCCTGCGTAAGAATGGAAATGTGCGGGTCGGTCTGACCGATGGAATGAGTCAGGGTTTCTTGATTGGTTATCAAGAGAGCTCTTCTGAAATCTTCGTTTTTGAGAAGCGCCTCAAAAGCTCGGTCAAGAAGTTCTTGATATTCAGGACTATGGCGGTCATAGGCTTTGCTTTGCCACCACAATGTCTGAGCTTTTCTCCATTCGGCATTGTGTTCGTCGCCCCAATGTCTGGCATCAGAGCCAACTAGCTGACAAACATCTATTTGAAAGAATGGATCCGTGACTTTAAGCGACTGAAGAAACCCTTCCATCGAAGCGCACTTAACGCCATCTATCTCAAAAGAATGCGGAGCGAAATTGCTTAATGCGCTTGCGGGGTATGCCGATTTTGCCTTGATATCCATTCTCGCCTCCTATTTTTTACATTAGCACATTTTTTTAAAAAATCAATAGCAATATAAACAAATTAAAAAAACTTTTTAATTTTTATGTCTGAACAAAAGAGCAAAATTGAGAATGTTGACAGAGGGGAAATGCTTAATAGAGAAGCATTAGAAGAACATTTTGAGGTGGCTGACGAACACCGTGATTTTACGATTTATAATCAATCGCTTGACGCTGCAACCCTGGCAAAAGTTGATTCAATTGCTCCCTATTTTAATGTTGAGGACGGTGATGTTATCGTTGATGCTGGTTCTGGTACCGGGCAGGTAGCGGAGCTGATTGCACGCACATTTCCTCATACGCGTGTTTATGGTGAAGATCTTTCTCACGAACAATTAGAACAAGCAAGCGACAGGGGTTCTTTAGTGCGTTTACTTCATGCTGATGCCCGGGAAAAAGTTTTTCCCTCAGGTTCAGTCAAGGTTAAATATTATTCCACAAGCCTTCACGAAGCAGAGTCTTTTGGCGGTCAAGGTAGTGCACGCAAGGCTATGGAAAATACTTTTTTAGAACTTGAGGCTGGTGGCAGAGTAATTGTTCGAGACTTCGCAAAGCCGGAAAATCAGGAACCAGTTTATATGAAAATTATTTCAAAAGCCGGTCTGGAAAAAGTGCCTGAAGGAACTGTCAAAGAAGATATTGATTATAACGAACTTTCAACATCGGCTTTGTTTGATCGTTTCCATCAAGAATTTCGCGGCGGTAATGCTTTTGATTATGAAAGAGTAATTATTGATGGAGAAGAATATATAAAATTAAGTCCTGAATGGGCGCACGAATTTTATTTGCGCAAAGATTATACCGGAAATTGGCGAAGCGAGATTGAAGAAAAATATACTTATTGGACACCTGAGGAGGCTAAAAGAGTTTTAGAAGAAATTGGTTACGTAAATGTTCAGATTGTTCCTGATCCGAACGAGTGGATTCTAAAAAATCGACTTCAAGGAAAAATCGGACTTTATAAAATGACCGACGAAGGACTTGAAAAAACAGATTTTCCAATGACACACATGGTCGTTGTTGCCGAAAAACCGGAAGCTGTTTTTGAAGATGCTGAAGAACAAAAAATATTACCCGAAGAAGTAGACTATAAAAAAATCCTTAACTCAATTAGTGTTGACCTAGAAAGAGAAGTCGTTAATATTGGCGGTCAAGAATTTCAAATTGACAGAGAATCAATTAAAATTGGAACTAAAAAAATTATTTTAAGACTTAAAGAATATCCAGATTTGGTTTTGAAGTTTGTCCGCGGTGATACACGCAATGATCATAATGTTTTTAAGTCAATGTATCAGATAATCGAACGTCAGAAGACTTTGGATGAGTTTGGCGTTCCGCATTTAAATATTATCGATAGCGATAAAGAAGGTCCGCCTTTTCGATATGTTATTCAAGAAAGAGCGCCAGAAGGCGCGCCATCAGCCGCAGACTTAATCATGCAGGGTAATTTAACTGAAGAAGATATTAAGCAGATTGCGGAAATTGTCAATAAATTTGAAAAAAGCAAAAAATGGCAAATTGATTCAAATCCATTTAGTTGGTTTAGAATTACTAAAGAAAATGGAAGTACTCAGATGGTTTATATTTCAGGGAAAGTTTATCGTTATGATGAAGCGTGGGAATTTAGAAAGATTGGATTATTGCAATGGATTGATTCTGATTATGTAAAACAAGGAAAAGATTTTTGCGCAGCGATTCCTACAAAAAAAGATTATGAAGAATTTTGGCAAAAATGGCAAAGTGGCGGTGGTACGATTGATATTTGGAAAAAATATTTAGATATCAGGTTACAACCATAAAAATGTAGACAAAGAAAAACTCCCTAGCGCGCTGGCTAGGGAGATTTGTTTTAATGCTGCGTAGCAGGAAATGAAGGAACTTTTGTGGAACCTGTTTTTTCTTCAAAATCTTCAGTGATTTGAGCTAATCCGCATGTTCTACATTTGCGCATCCATCGAGGAAACCTTTGTTCAGGCACGTAACAGGGAAGTCTGCGATCCACTCCTATAGTGCCTGGAGGATCACCATGATCTTGATATCCTGAAATGACTCGATCATCAATACGCTCAGGATTTGTCCAATCATGACGACATGATTTCTCTAGAGCATCTAATTCTCTTCTTGTTCCATCTAGGTCGACTTGAAGTACTGCAATTTCGCCTCTTAATCGTCTTGCCTTCTGAAGCACTGTTTCTTCGGTCATGGTGCCTCCTCCTAGTCTACGTAACCTTCCATCCTAAGAGTAACTCTCGACAATCCAGGCATATTAGGATTAGCTTTATGCCTGGTTGAGCGCTCAATTTTTCGCAGGAACGCAATGAGCTTAATCTGTTTATCTGTGTAGTCAAGGTATGAACTAAGACCAGTGCTTCCCCAATGATTTTTGCTACCGGTTATGACTCCGTGATCAAGATCTTGTTTGAGCGCCCAAGCAAGATTGCCTTCTTTTTCGCAATCGCCATAGGAAATTTGAATATCGTATCCCATGGTTCTTGCCCAAAAAGTCAGTTCGCTCTCGTCATTGTGAACATCTCCACATGCTTTAAGATCGGCTGATGGTAACTTTTCAGCAATAGCTCTGAAAATTTGAGCTTCTTTACCGTCTTTGCCATAAACCTTGGCGTAATAAAGAGCAATCTGTCTGACTTCCATCTTTGTTAGACCACTCAAAATATTATTATCAACCGCTCCGTCTCCATACTTGTCAAAGTAGCGGACAAGTCCGTCTTCTTCGGCATTTCCTGTGCCAAAGATTATACCTTTTCCACCATCCCAAGCCTTAGCAAGAAATCCCATATAGGGAGTAGTGATGCGGGACTTGAGAGAAGCGAATGCGTTGGTGAATCCGCTTTCTTCTGTGCCCGGTTGATTTTCGTTATGCCACTCGTAGCCATGTGTTTGAAACCATTCGCGAGCTTGACCAACAATTGTGTCGTAAATTGGATTAGCATCAACAGCCATAAGATTAAAACCTAATAGTTCTTGTAATTCGTAGACATGTGCTTCATGTAGAGGATTACTTCTAATATTGCGATAGAACGCAAGAACATTTTCAGCTCCAAAAGCACGGCAGAGAATTGTTACCACAACCGTAGAATCAACGCCACCAGAAAATGCAACTGAAACGCGTTTTCGGCCAACAGCTAAACCTTTTGCTTCTTGGATTAATCTTTCATCAACCTCTTCCAGTGGTCTTTTAAACATTCTTCTCCTTTCAAACTGCGATTATTTGTTGGATTGCTTCTACGAAAATCGGCGACACATCAACAACCTCGATTTTCTTAGATTGTTTTACCAACGGATGCTGACTCATAGAATGAGTGTTGGTGCCAATTACATGGACAATCGTTGGATCGTTTTCAATTTCTTGAATAACAGATTCATCATTAAATGCTAAGTGGCCTAAAAGCGGATAAAACTGACTTGCTCCTTTTTCAAGATAAGCATGCATTGCCTTAAAGAAAGTACTTCCGCTTCTAATCATATCGTCATATGGGACGAGAATCTCGCCAAAAACATCTCCAATAACGCAAAGAACTTTAGTAATTTCGTAATCGCGAGCTTTTCTAACAAAAGCCATGTCGCCTGCCTTGAGTTTCTTGGCATATGTTTCCACCCAATCAGATCTGCCAAGATCGGTGGTCGCCATTACGAAATTTCGAAGACCAAGATCTATGGCAGCTGGAACCAGAATAGATTCTGCATAAAGCTCTCTTCTAACACAGTCACCCTCAAAATAATGGACCAACCCAGCTTCGTGCAAATCCATCATTAGAAAAACATTACCAAGCCCAGAATTGGGTATGCTTGAAAGAATACATGCGCAATCTTTTGCCGTGACAACTTCTCCCGGCTTTTTATCTCTTTCCATGGTCGAATAACCAAAGAAAGGAATGACGAAGATGCGCCGTGATGTTCCGCATGAAGCTAAGGTTCTGCCAATCCTTGCAATTTCAAGAAAATCTTCATCAGTATGAGTTGATCCTACAATGATCGCAACCTTATTAACTAAGCTTCCTCTGTCGTCAATATCGAGACGATAGTATCTTTCACCGCCACCAAAAGTTCTTCGATGGGTTTCGGTAATTGGAATTTCCAATCTTTGGGCAATTAGTTCGGCGAAATATCGCGACGCCTCAGTAGTGAAGATTACAACGCGAGATGCCGAGTTTGTTGTCATTTTACTCACCCCTTTCCGTTTTTTGGGCTAATTGAGTTCTTCGTGCCGCAAAGTCGATACTTTTTAAGAATCCTAAGGTTACGGATTTATCTGTTGGCTCAACGATGACTTTTGCGACATTTTCAACTTCTCTAGCACGTCCGTCAGCATTAGCGTAAATAGGATCCTCTCTGGACTCAACCTCAATCGTGATTTTCTGAGGCTGAACAATATCGCAAGGATAAGGTCCGATCGCGAATCCGCCAACAAACCAGGTTTTACTATCAAGTGGCAGAACCGCTCCAGTCCCTCGAGCTTTAAGTGCCAGTCCTGTGGCTCCCTGAGGCGTTGACACAAAAACGCAATTTCCCCAGCAGGTTCTGTTAGGATAATAGCTCAATGATCCCTGAATAGTGAATTTAATCCAGCCGGCGGGTTTGGTACCGCACATGACATCATTAAACACTAAAAATGGTCCAACTTTTGAGCCATCTTTTAGAATAAATGTTACCTGAATAAGATCAAGGTCGACTAGTTGTAATTCATTGAAATCCAAAGGGATATCTTTAATTTTCTGGATAGGATTTAGTAAGAAACCTAAAGTTCCGCGGTTAGCCCCGACAAAAATCTTTCCTTTATTATGTTTTTCACGAATAGCTCTTATGAGACCACCATCACCAGTTGCGACCAGATAGGCATTAGCTTCGTCTTCATAGAGAGTTGCAATGCCAGCTGGGATCAAGAATTCTTCTAGCCATTTTCTGACATCATCTGACCTTTCTTTTCCAAGAGAACCTGGTTCGGGGAAAATAACAGAATAGACGATTTTTCCTTGCATCTTACACCTCCGTTAGTGTTTGTTAGATTTTCTTACCGAGAGAAACGAGATTTAGAAAATATTACATCCTTCCGAAGCCCCGGCAAGCCGGGGCGAAGGAGGATTATTTGTTAAAGAACTTCTTACTTCGATGACTTAGTTTTCTAAGTCATCCAAGAAAGGAGGCGACGACTTAAGTCGCCTCAAGCGCTTATTTCTTTGTGAGCGCAGCGAAAAGCATACCTAATGCGCTCCAATCTACAAGTTCTTGGCTCAAAATATCTCGAAGTTTGACAATTTCCACATATGTTCTTTCAGTATCTTTTTCTACTCCGTGAACGATGCCAATTTGAGATATAAGCCAATCCAATTCGTTTCTAGTGATTTCCGCAGAGAAAAGAAATGCCTTATGTGACAACAAGGTTCCATAGATTTGCCGCGCGCCATTGAAAATGATTCTATCCGGGCTAATCTTAAGTCCGGTTTCCTCAAAAACCTCATCTACTGCTAACTTTCGGGGATCGTACTCTCCTTTAATTGAAGAGCCGCCGGGAGGTTCCCAGACATATCCATCGGCAGTCGCAGCAGGACTGCAAAACTCTTTAATAAGAACAATATCAGAATCCATAATGTCATCAGCTCTTATATACAGAGCGACCGTAGAAATGTCGGGACGGCCGATAACAACTTCATTGGTCTTGTGTCTTTCTTCAGCAGTGATATATATATCAACATGGAGAATCCAAATGAAGAATATTTGTTTCTTTGGTCCAACTCTGAATACCCATTCTGCTTTGGCGCTGTGCAGCCGATTGCCTGCTTGAATCTGGGCTTGATACCACGATTGGAAAGATCCGGTTTTCCAGATGTGTAATGGTATCTGGCATTCTCCTTCAACACGCAGCGCGCCATTGCCAATCATAGCTAGGGCCATATCAATAGTATTTTCAAGAGTTGTAGCCTGCGGAATGTAATATTTCTGTCCGCGTTTCAAAAGATAGCTCATTTTGGGAGCATTCTTTGGAGCGCCCAAAACAATCTTGCCTGATTTAAACCATTCGCCATACTCAACATCCGTTGTGAAAGCCGGCATGGTTTTGAGATCTCGCGGTATCCAGAAAAGAATACAATCGGCCATATTCAGAGCTTGTTCTTCCCAAGAGATAGTATTTTCTTCCATATCGTCAGCGTATTCTTTGTCGCGATTTCTGAATTCCGGAACAAAAACTGTTCCATTAAAACCTTTCTCTTCGAGAATTCTTAAGGCTTCCGGTCGCCACGAATTCGTTTCTTTTGATCGCGGCGTTGGACCGGCAAGAAAAATAGATTTGACAATCTTTTTAGGAAGATTTTCTCCAGTGTAGACTATTTGCATGTTACACCTCCGTTAGAGACTCTTGTTGAGTGAAACGAAATTTAGAAGCTCTTACGCCCTGTACCGAATGAGCGAAGCGAATTCTGGTACCGGGGCTACACTTTGTTTCGCATAAACTTGTATTAGAGCCTTATATTATATTGTTAAAGAACTACTTGTCCTGAGTTTAGCTTGTAGTGAGTAAATCGAATCTATCGGAGGACTTACTTCGATGACTTAGTTTTCTAAGTCATCCAAGAAAGGAGGCGACGACTTAAGTCGCCTCTTGTTTTATGTGCTTTTATACTAAGTACTGTGCTCTCGTATGTAAGCATCATACAAGGCTAGAGCGGCAAGAGATTTGGCATCAGGAGCTTCAAAAGGAAGTTCTCTTAGGCGAAAAACCTCCAAGGTAATTCTTTCGCCTTCATCTCTAAGTCCTGTAAGTTTTCCTCTTAATTGCTCCAACTCACCATCTGTCATAGTGATTTCACAGAGAAAGATTCGAAGGAACTCATCACATGCTCCAGGTGATGTATAAATACCCTTATGGCGTTTTTCATGAAAGTGCGCAGTTAGATCTATTAATTGATTTTCGCGAATCTTAATACCCACTTCTTCCCAAATTTCTCTGACGGCAACTTTGACAGCAGTTTCGCTCGTGTCAATTGTACCGGCAGGAGTTTCCAATAGTCTAAATGATCCTGAGGGTAGACGAGGCTGACGAGTCAAAATTGTGAATTCTTCTTTATCCACATGAATAACAAAGAGAATTGTAACTGCACCGCCACGCATGAAAATGATGTTCGTAAATTTACTTCCATCACAATCAATTAATTCTATTTTAGCTTTGATAAATTTTACCCTTGATGTCCTAGGAGAAATGTCAACTGATTGAAAATGGATTGATTTGATTACGAACAGTCGATTCAATGATGCCAACCAATCCTTAAAAATTATACTATTAATAGCTTGGTCAACGCTTTCTCCTGTTACGGGTACTTCTTTGCCGTTAATCATGATCGTTTTCACTCTTATCATCTCCTTGTCTATTTTTTAAAGAACTGACTTGTCCTGAGTGGTTAGACATGTTAACCACAAATTTATCGAAGGATTTATCCTGAGCCTGTCGAAGGATTTGTCCTGAGCTTACTAACAGACTTCCTTCAATCACCTAATAATAAGTGACTGGAGAAAGGGGGCGAGAAAAGTTTTTCTCTCTCGCCCCAAAGCTTTAGTACTTTGGTTGTTCGTTGAGTATCACATCGTATCCGAAGATACGCTTGTAACGATCAATTTCGTCTTTTGGACCAATTGCCTTTGCGAGGTTATCGCTGAGTTTAACAAGTGGTTTGCCATTTGCACGGGTTGCCTTAATAACCAAGGATAGAGCCTGAAGTCCGAGATCGTTTCCAAGATTGGTTCCCCATCCAAATGTTGCCCTAATCTTCCCTCGACAATAATCTGCGATAGCAAGAATTTTATCAATTTCCAAACCATCACTAAAAACTATAAGCTTTTTTTGTGGATCGATTCCATGACTCTTATAGAAAGCGATTACTTTATCTACAAAAGTAAATGGATTTCCTGAATCTTGTCTCAATCCCTTCCATTTTGCTGCCTGTTCAGCAGTCATCGCCCTAAAAAACGCATCTGTGCCGAACGTATCTGGTAGAGCGACAGAAAGTGCTTCTCCGTATTCTTCCCACCAACTCTCGAGTGTCATTTGGATTGTTCGAAGAATACCTTCGTCAGTATCGCTCATAATTCCTGCTATAATCATATCGCGCTCATGAGCCGCAGTTCCCATTGGCACTGTACCATATTTGTCTGAGAGAAGGACATTTGAGGTTCCACGGAATTGTCCAGGAAGCTCTTCAATAAGAACACTAACAACGTAATCTTGCCATTCTCTAAAAGCTCGGCGTCGAGATGAAAAATCAGTAAGAGTTATATCAGGGAAGCTCTTGAGAATCCTAACTTTTTCCAGAAGTTGAGTATATCCGCGAGCTAAAACAGCATCTTGTTCAAGTCGACTCATTTTGCTCAATTGATACTCAGTGTAAAGTTCCGTAAGAATCGAAAGAGCAAGAGTTTCCCAGTAAGTTACCACAGACCATGGACCAGAAAACTCCAGATGGAATTGACCATCGACCACATCGAGGTCATAAGCTCCTAGTCGCAGAGCCTTCAAATGTTCCAGGTAATCTTCCCTAAACATTCTTTGTCCATATTCGTCCGTGCCGCGCAGGTAATGGATATTGGAAATAGTAAAAGCCAATTTACGAACTTCGTCTAATTCTTCTCTGAGCCTTCCGATATCCACACAATCGGCAAGCCTTACCGATCTTGTTCGATTGGTTAGGCTGAATGTTACCTGTGCGGTTGGGTGGCGATGGAAACTTTCTTGTCCCATTGTGTATTTATAGAAGTCAGAGTCGAGCAGACTTGTAATGATCGGTTTATCTTTCTGACGATTCACTTTCCATCTCCTTTCCATCCATAAAGATGGTTTTCTTTTATGTATTCTGCAACTTTTTTTGGCACAAGTCTTTCAAAGGCGCTATCCTGCTCTTTGATCAGATCGCGCGTTTCCGAACTTGAAACATCTTCAAGATTCGTGTTGACAATTTTAATGTTGCCTGGAAACTTGAGATTGTTTGGAATCGGATATCCTGGTCTGACAAGAATTAAGAAGTTATAATTGCGCAATAACTCCTCTCCCCTGATCCAGCAAGCTTCAATTTCAGATTTTCCGCCGAATTTTTTCTGAGGAATAATCGAATCGGAACCTGTAAACCACCAGATCTCCGCATCAGGAAATTCTCTGGTTAATCTTTCAAGCCATTCAATTGTCGGCGTGTTGTCTCCTCTAACATCATCGTCTCGTACATCAAGCACTTCCATTTCTTTGTGAGTGAAACTTTCCATAAAACGATTTACCATCGCGAGACGATGGGAAGCTTCAACAAGGTCTTTTTTATCGGTTCTTGATCCACAAGGTATCCAGATGATTCTGTCAAATTGCTTAGTATGAATCAAGAATCTCAATACTTGCAAATGTCCGAGATGAGGGGGGTTGGCGGCAGAACCGCCAACAGCGATTCTGACCTTGCCTTCCATGCGCACCTCCGTTAGTGTTTGTTGTTGAGCAAAGCGAAACTTATAAACTCTTACGCCCTGTACCGAATGAGCGAAGCGAATTCTGGTACTGGGGCTACGCTTTGTTTCGCATAAGCCTGTATTAGAGCCTTATATTTATTTTTTAAAGAACTAACTTACTTCGAGCACCTAATATTTACTAAGTAGTCGGAGAAAGGAGGCGAGAAGCTTTTCTCTCGCCTCAAAGCTTTTAGTTAAGCTCAATATTGGGCCACTCCTCCATCGGAGTGGTGGATTTGACGATGTGAAGACCACGAGCAGCGAAACGCGCAAAGGCTTCATTTGTCTGTTTCTCAAAACCAGGAATTGAAGAACTACAATCATCAAGGAAGTAAATATTACCAATTCTTAGTTTTGATCTCGGAGCAAACTCATCAGCAGACTCAGCATTATTCATAATGTCATTTAAAGACTCAGGAGCACAGTGGCTTCTAGATTGACCAGCAATAATCAGAGTATCATACCCCAAGAATCGTCTTATTAGCTCAAAGTTGAAATTGTCTATTACTGATCCATCGTGGGCTTTACTTACTTCCGGACCAACGATCGAATAGTATTCGGTAAACGGATTAGTGCCCTTAAGGATGGTGAATCTTGTTGTCTGGCGGGCCATTTCATGAACAAAGATTGCGTATTCTACAGATGAATCTAATGCATGACCAAAACTTCCCAAGATTCCGTGGTAAGTCCAGATCATTAAAGGTTTTTTTTCTCTTTTTTCAAGTTCGCTGGTATACCAGAGAGCATAATCATCAAGCCATTTCTGAGTTCTACTGAATCTATAGCCAACTTCTGGATTGATTCGCCACATACCTCTTACAACATTTTCGTGAGTAATCTCGGTACCAGGTGCAGGATGATTGCCATCTTTATCCACCCAGAAGATTGGGTGAAAAATCTGCATTGGCGAGTGCGTGTCAAGAGAAACGTCAATAGCTGTGATTCTTGCAATATTATCTAAGATAAAATGCATCAATCTGGTATTATCTTCCCAAGCATGAGGCACCAGAAGTTCTGCAAGTTCTGGGTGGCAGAATGTGTTTTGAGGATCAATAATCAATAAACCAATTCGTATCCGATCTCGAGATGCAGGTTTGACACCTTGCATTTTCTGACAGGTTTTTCCCAGACCAGCAGCTGACAAATAATCAACCTTTTCGATTCTTTCCATTTCTTGGACCTCCTTGTCCTTTATCGCTGTTTTTTTATGAGCTTTGTTTAGGTACTTTAGCCTCGATACCAATCAAGGCTAGAAAATTAGAGCCGAATTTTTCCGCTTCAATTTTCTAAAATTGCTTTATCATTCTGACATACTATTCTATAATAAATTTGCGTTTTGTCAATGATTTTAAACGTTTTTAAGAATAATGACAATAATTTTTTGAAAAAGGGAGGGATTATGCTTTCACAATCCCTCCCTGATTTTGTCAAAGAACAATTAAGGAGCTGTTTTACCGAAACCTCCGAGGCTGGCTTGAGCGAAACCCTGGGCGTTCTGGCTGATTTTGGTAGCTGACTGGGAAACCATCAGGAAAGCCTTGCGGATTTCGTGAGGGTCATTGTCCGGCGTCAGAATCCACTGGGGCAGAATTCCCATATCGCCGAAAACTTTTTTGAAATCGGTTTGATGGTCATCAATGCCCATACCGGCAATAATGTGCTGTTCTGTTTTAAACATATCCTGGACAATGGGTGCCACATCCTGAGGGCGTCGGTATTTGCGAGAATGAAGATCGCAGCTGTCGGTGATAATGATTGTTACTGTTCTTACTGGAACGGCGTTTTTGGAAAACTGTTCCGTTTTAGCAATAACTGTTCCAAGAATTACGACGGTCTCATCGTAAAGCGGAGTGCCGCCAACAGGGAAATAGTTTGAAGCATCAAGCTGAACAGCATTTTCTAACAGACAATAAGGCGTTATAATCGTGCCGTTCAGGGTTCTTGTATGAACGAGAATGTTGTTTTTTTGCTTGGTTTTCATCAGAGCATCGAGAACAAGATTGTGTCCAAGCATGACATTTGCGGTATTTCCCGCTCCTTCAATGGAGCCCGAATCGTCAATCAGGAAGGTAACAAGAACAACTTCGGTTGACTTCACGTCGTCAACATTGACTCCCAAAGCCGCTTCGATTTCCATACCTACGTCGTGAACTGTCAGAGCTTTTGCTGTGGCAGGAGAAATTGTGCCTTCCTGCGCAGCCGACTGAATCAGTTTTTTTGCGCTATCGCTCACAGAAGCCTCCTTTGCTTTTGAGAGAGTGGAGGCAGACAAGCTTTCTTGCCTGCCTCCGTTTTTTTTGGTTCCTAAAGCCTGATTTCAGGCCAGGATTCGATCAGGTCAGTTGATCTGACAACGTGCATTCCGGCGTTTTCAAATTCCTTCAAAGCCTTATTCGCATCGTCGGTAAAATCAGGTCCCGAAGGAATGACAACTGCAGCAGTGCAGTCTTCAAGAATGTAAACTTTCTTTACCAGGGATTCGTCCTGGGCTTTGATTTCTTTCAGGAAATCGGCGATGCTTTCCTTGACGCAGTGGCTGGACGCGAGTCCCGCCATAATAACCACATCTGCTTCAAAGAGAGTTTTGATCAGTCTCTCATTTTTCTGCGCCTGAGGAATAGGTCTTCCGTCCCAAAGAGTTGTCACTTCTGGTGAGAAAATCGAGTAGTGCTCGGTCAAAGGATTGCCACCCTTAATCGCCGGGATGTTGGCTGCGCCTCTCGCAAAACTATGGAAGAGGCGGACTTCATCAACAACACCAGCTAAGCGATGTCCCGGAGAGCCGAGCATGCAGTGATAGGGCCAGAGATAAAGCATGTATTTGCCGGTTTTCTCCAATTGTTCGCAGTAATGGATGAATTGCCGTCTTAGGTCAAGCACACTCAAACCAATCTGAGCAGCCATTGCCGGATTAGGTTCGTACTTTCCGTCGCGATAATCCTTGGCAGAAATGACGGTGTTGGGTTGAGGGTGGCTTCCGTCCGGCAAAAGGTGGGCGCTGGGATAGAAAATCTGATAAGGCAGGTGAGTATCCATTGTGCAGGTAATCCCGGAAATCAAGTCGAGGTATCGGTAAAGGAATTCAACAAGTCTCTGATGGGCATCCATGGCGCCGGTGCCTGAGCGACCGGCCACATAAAGGGACCCTGTCGGGAAGCTGAAATCAACCTGGTCATCAATGATAAGCATCTGAACATTTTTAGCATCATCGTTTACAGGATGAATTTTGTGAGTTTTGCGCCAGGCTTCAGCGCAGGTTTGAAGCAGGGTTATGTCGCGAACGCTATAATCGGCATTCGTGGCATTCTGCGGATCATAGTGCTTGGGAAGAGGGAGTTGGGCGACCTTTGTTTTCTTCGTGCTCATTGCGGATCCTCCTTTGATCCTTTTTGCTGCGGTTCGATTTTCCGGGCGGCCATTTTTGTTTTTTACTTGCCTCCTTTTCTAATCGATTCTTAGGAGCTTGATATCCTGGCGGTTAACAGCATAAATGCCGTTCTGGTCCGTAAAAAGGAGTGAATCTTTATCCACAAAAGGCTCTGTGTCAGGAAAATGATTTATCTTGGCGATTTGTCCCTGTTCAATTTCCGTTCTTACAATACCTTCATCAGTCGGAGCGAAAAGGAACTGTCGGAAAGCGCATTTTCCCTTGAGTGTTCCCAGCCAGGATCCATCATCTTGAGTTGCTTGCGCCACGCATTCTACAGCGCCATTTTTCAAAATAACCACGCAATCGTTAATGATTTTTCCCTTTTGCTGAGTTGAGATCAAAAGCCAGCAGCGCTCCTTATCGAAGAAGCATTCGCAACTAATTAATTGTCCTTTAATGGGTGGAAGTTTTACCTGGTCATTGATGCCCAGTTTTTCTTTGTCGAAGACAAAGGCGATGGTTAGATTTCCTGCGCGATAGAAACCGAATCCGAATTCTGGACCAACCCAGAAAATCGTTTGGTTTTCAAGAATTTTACCGATTGCTTCCTTACCAAATGGGCCATCACGGAACAGTTGATTATTTTCTATCCAGTAAATATGATTTTCATTGGCGTCAAACATTGGCAAGTTTTGGAAAGTTCCGATGTTGGTTTTGACAGGCGCCTGGTTTGTCCTAAATAAATAAAGTTCATCACCTTTGGCGATCAGGGTTGATCCGTCACTGATTCCGAAACGCATTCGCGGATCGAGTTTTTCTCGGGCGACAATCGCGCCATTTTCTCTTTTAAAGCAACCATCTTCGTAATAGAGCCAAAGGAAGTTTTTTCCGTTAAGACCTGCTTTTAAAATAATACCCTTAGTCCTGAAAATATCTCTTGCTGAAACATGGCCTTTGAAATGGACAATTTCTTTGACAATAGCTTTGAAACACTGGGGACAGGAATTGCGCGCATGTTCTGTGCCGCAGACCAGGCATTTTTTCCAGCATAGACTCTGAATCAGGTTTTCTGGGAAAACGCGCCTTTGGTCTTTTTCGAAAGTAAGGCGCAGATATTCAAGCATTTCATCCGGCAAAACATCAAGGCGGATAGCCGGTTTTGGGTACTGGACATCAGGATGAAAAACCGTAATCCTTTTAAGCGGTCTTGAATCCTGCGTTACGATTTTCTGGGGAGCTTTTTTTGGCCTATAAATTCCTCCGTACGGTCCCACATAAAGCAGACATTGCATCAGCATGATAGCGAAAGCGTACCAATCGGAATTTTGGTTATGAGGGAAAGCAAGTACTGGCCTTGTTTCTTTTGGATCGCAAAGCAAGGGATCAACAAAGCGCTCAGTAAAGAGCTTGCAGAGGAACTTCCCAAACTGATAGCTGTCAACATCAACCAGATAGGCTTCATTCCCTGAGACCAGGACATTCAAATCATTGAAATCACCGATGACGACGCCGGTCCGATGGGCTTCCGAAACTGTTTTATAAAGATCAAGGAAAATCTTAGTCACCGTTTCCTGGGAAATTCTTTGTTCGCGGAAACTGCGGTCGCTATACTTTATCAGCACTTCTGTTTGTTTGAGATAGCGCATAACATAACCGGCAATTTGCCTTGTTGTGCTATCAAACGCCAGATCTTCGGGTGCAATGATGCGGTGGGGCAGATTTTTGGGAAATGTCTTGAGTTTTTGTTGGTGTTCCAAAATCCGCTCTCTGGCAATTGCCTGTTCTACAGGATTTCCCTGGAAGTCGGGATGGTCCGGTGTTTTGAAAACCTTAAGCGCCTTGCCATTGCCCAAATCATAGATTTCCGCTTCGCCGCCCTGGCCGATGAGTTTATTTTGACTGAGGCGGACGCGTTGTCCGTTGACATAGATTTCATTCACATCTTGTCGCCTCCTTTTTTTTGCCTCATTACCACAAGAGTTGTGTCGTCTGGCAGAATTCCCGATTCTTTGGCGAGATGTTTTTTTTCATCAATTCTTAAGCTTTGGCGGTTCATCATCGACAAGCGCCGTCTGATCATATCCGGATTGGAAAAACATTTGTCGTTTTCCCAGAACCAATTTATCTGACCAACCTGGTCTTGGCTGCCGGGAATTTGTTTTTCTGACTGTCTGATTAAATCGCAGACGCCGTCAGTGCCGATGAGCAAATTTTTGATTTCAGGTGTTTCGATGATGCGCTTTGTCTTGATGTGAAGCAGTCTTTGATCGATATCAAGAGTCTGGGGGTCCAGTAATTGATAAGCGAGATAAGGAGGAGCATTGTCAGGAAAGGGACCGATTTGTGTTACTTCTCCGTTAATGATGTAGGCGCCGTCACCAAGAGAAAAAATTATGGTTTTATTTTTTGTGGCGATGGCACCGATCATTGTGAAGAGAAAATAATCGGCAATTGCCTGAGCATGAAGATCTCGGTCCATTGAATGAGCCAGAGCGTAGATTTTTTCCAGCACATTTCTTTCTATTAAAGACCAGAGGTTATTTGTGGCGATATCATTTCCAAGCGCATCTAGGAATCCATTCTCATATAGATTGGTAATGATTTCATTAACTATCAATTGGCTGCCGATTTTCGCTCCTACTTCGCTATGTGGCTTAGAGCCGCAGCCATCAGCAACAACGATGACAACCGCATCTTCTGTGATTTGCCATAAAAAAGCGTCCTGATTATTTTTTCCGCATCTTTGATGATTGGTTCCCAGAACAGTTCCGCCGGCGATCTCAAATTGATTTTTCATTACATTCACCGTCCTTGAGGGGTTATTGAGAGCTTTGTGAGTTTTTAAATTGTTAAAGTACTACTTACTTAGGCTAAAGAACTATATGAGTATGTGTATTATTAACACTAATTAAGGGGTAAAAAAATTTGTAAAAATCAGGAAGAACTAAACCCTTTTAAGTGTGTTTTATACACTAACTAATGAGGAAAAAAAATAGGCGTTAATTAAAGCAGATCGATAATCTGGGGGCTGCGCTGTTTGAAGCGATAAATCACTGCTGGCCTGTGAGGCATTCCCCCTTCCTTTTTATTTGTTCTTATCAGGAGTTTTGATAAAAGGATTTTCTTGCGGAAATTTCTTTTGTCGAGTTTTCTATTTAAAATGATTTCGTATGTTTCCTGAAGATCGCTTAAGGAAAATTCCTGAGGTAGAAGACTATAAACAATATTGGTATAGCCAAGTTTTGCTTTCAGTCGCTTAACTGCCAAAGCAATCATTTTTTTATGATCGTATGCTAAATCAGGAAGTTTTTTAATCGGGAACCAATTGATGCCGGCGTATTTTTTGGTGGTTTTCAATTTGATGCCGCTATAAGGTATCAGGGCGAAATAAGCAACCGAAACGACTCTTCCAAAAGGATCGCGGCTGATGTCGCCAAAAGTGCGGAGCTGCTCAAGATAAATATTTTTTACACCGGATTTAGCAAGCAAATTTCTTTTCGCTGCCGTTTCCAATGATTCCTGAGATTTAATCAAACCGCCGGGAAGCGCCCAGTGTTCCTTATATAATTTCTTTTTCATCTTAATAAGCAGGACCTGGAGTTTTTCATCCTTTACGGTAAATAAAACAACATCAGTGGCAATGACTGCAAACTTATATTTTTTTTCCCGAACAGCTTCTTTTTTCATAATTTGATAACTTAGTGTATCTAGTACAATTATACTCCCAAGAAAAATCTTGTCAAGTGGTTTATCCACAATAAGGGGTTTTTTCACAAAAAAGGCCCTTATCTATTGACAAACTTTTTTTTCGCGCTATACTAATTGTAGAGGATACACTAACTAAAAAAGGTTAAAGAAAAATAGGCAATTATCTGTAACCTTACTACTATGAACATCTATGAAATTGTCGGTGTTATCTTCGGAGCTTGGTGTGTTTACCTAGCAGCCAAAGAAAAGATCCTCAATTGGCCCATTGGCATTATTAGCGTAATAGCCCTAGGGGTGATGTTCTTTCAGATTAAACTTTACGCTGATATGGGCGAGCAGGTCTTCTATATAATAACCGGTTTCTATGGCTGGTATCTTTGGAAACATGGAGGAGAGAAAAAAACAGAATTAAAAGTTAGAGTTCTTAATAATACCGAAAGGCTTCAGGCCTTTCTTTTTCTTATCTTCGGATCATTGCTTATGGGTTTCTCTTTGAAGAATTTTACCGATGCTTCAATCCCCTACCTAGATTCATTCACAACCGTTATGAGCTTAATTGCCCAGATATTTCTGATGACGAAAGTTTTCGAAAACTGGGTTCTTTGGATATTGGTAGATGTTTTAGCGATTGGCATTTATGCTTATAAAGGCGTCTATCTGACCGCCGGTTTATATATAATTTATTTAATCCTAGCCAGTACAGGATTTTATAACTGGTATAAATCATGGAAAAAAAATCCAAGAATCTTACAACAGGATTAGTTTTGGGGAAATTTGCGCCTTTTCATAAAGGCCATCAACTTTTGGTTGATACGGCACTAAAAATGACAGATAAAGTTATTGTGCTTATCTATGATTGTCCTGATATTACCGACATTCCTTTGAATATTCGCGCTGGTTGGATAAAGAAAATCTATCCTCAAGTTACGGTTATAAAGGGATATAATGGACCATCGGAGTGCGGACTTGATTCTCGGATTACCAAACAACACGATGAATATATTTTAAAGACGGTGCCATTTAAAATTACTCATTTCTTTTCTAGTGAATGGTATGGAGAGCATGTCAGTAAAGCGCTCGGGGCAGAAAATATTATAGTTGATATTAAACGTAAATTAGTTCCCATATCCGGAACAATGATTCGTCAAAATCCTTATAAATACAGAAAATTTCTTCATCCTGTCGTATATGAAAGTTTTGTAAAAAAAATTGTTTTTTTGGGAGCTGAGTCAACAGGAAAAACCACAATTGCAAGAGAATTAGGGAAAATTTATAAAACCCAATGGATGCCGGAGCTTGGCAGAGAATATTGGGATAAATATCATGATAGCTCAGGAAAACTTTCTATGGATCAATTACTTGATCTAGCAAAAAAGCATCTTTCAAAAGAAGATGCTTTAATTTTAAAAGCGAACAAATATTTCTTTTCTGATACCAACGCAATTACGACCGAAATGTTCAGCCGTTATTATCATGGAAAAGCGCATCCAGAATTGATTAAAATTGCTAAAAAAAATAAACAACGCTACGATCTTTGGTTTGTTTGCGATATAGATATTCCCTATGAAGACGATGGCTCAAGATCAGGCGAAACCCATCGGATTAAATTCCAAGAACAAATTATTAATGATTTAAAAAGAAGAGAGATTTCCTATACTCTCTTAAGTGGAAATCGTGAAGAACGAATTAGACAGGTTCAAAATAAATTGGAAAAAGAGGAATAAAGAGATAAAATATAGAAATTAAATAAAATTTTATGTCTTTAACGCAAATACAAATTCTAAGAGAAAAATATAAACCTCTAAAGATAAAGTATCTAATCATAGCCGAATCTCCTCCTCTATGCGAAGATTCTTCTGTAAGGTTTTTTTATAATCCTTCACAGGAAAAATATGATTTTATGTTTAGGGCTATCATGGAAACTATTTTTTCTGACTTCAAAAACAAGTACAGAAAAGGTGATAAAAATATCTATCTTGAACGATTTAAAAGTGAAGGTTTTTACATGATAGATTCCACAGATGATCCAATTAATAGATTAAATGAAAAGGATAGAAATAAAAAAATCATTCTTGATTCAAAAAAGAAAATTATAGAAATAAAAAAATTAATTTCAAAAGAAACCCCAATATTTCTTATTAAAAAGAATGTTTTTGAAATCTTCAGTAATATATTAAAAAAACAAGGATATAATGTAGTAAATAATGAATTTATTCCTTTTCCTGGTTTTGGCAATCAATTAAAGTTTAAGGAAGTCTTTAAAAAATATTTAACAAAAGTATACAACTATTTATGATTTTCAAATTATGTTTGCAAGACAAGAAATTGCAATAAAAATTCTTGATAGATTAAAACAAAGACAAAACTTATAACCGGCAATTGTCGGCTCTTTTCTTTAATTTAATCAAAATCATTGACAAAGATTGACTTTTAGAATAAATATGTTACAATGATATTAATATTAAGGAGGCAGAGATGAGAATCTTGGCTGTGATCAAACCGGAATCTCGAAATCAAGTGATGGAAGCTCTCGGGATCAACTATGATCCCAGAATGATTGAGCCGAAGGATGAGTTGAGGGTTGAGTGCGATTCTCAACATTATCCTCACTTTCTCTATTCTAAGTCAGGAGGGCGTAATCTGACATCCGATACTGACCGCGTGATCATTGAAGCATAACAAGCGAAACAGGAGCCTGTTTGAAGCAAGCAGGCTCTTTTGATTTTTTCATTTAAATATGATAAAACTTAAGATACATATGAAAAATATTCACGAGAGACAGGATTTCTTTTTTAAAAAAGCCAAAAAAGAAGGCTATCCTGCTAGATCAGTTTATAAATTACAAGAGATTGATAATAAATACCGACTTTTAAGGTCGGGAAATTTTGTTTTAGATTTGGGCTGCGCTCCGGGTTCTTGGCTGATGTACATTGCTGAAAGAATCGGACCAATGGGAAAAGTTTGGGGAGTGGATTTGCAAGGAATAAGAATCGGACTTTCTTCTAATGCAAAGTTTATTGAAAAAGACATCAATGATTTAACGAGCGATGACTTTAACAATGTAAATTTTAATCTTATTGTTTCTGATATGGCGCCAAACACGACAGGAATTAAATCAAGAGACACAGACATGTCATTGCAATTAGTTTTGACCGCATTTGAAATTGTAAAGCAACACTTAAAACCAAAAGGACATTTTCTTTTTAAGATTTTTGAATCAAAAGAAGCTCATGATTTTATGAAAGATCTTAGGAAATATTTTGAAATAGTAAAACGCCACGATGCGAATGCCTCAAGAAATGCAAGTAAGGAATTTTATGTTGTCTGTAAAAATTATCTAGGTACTAAATCGTAAAATCATGAATCAAGAATTAATCAATCGGGAAATTAAATGGCTTATTGACGAAAAGTACCAAGGGAAATTGGGATTGAAGGCAAGTTGTGATATAAAGAAACTTAAAAAAGGCGTACCTCTCGCCTATCTTATCGGTTATCAGCCGTTCTTGGGATGTCAGATTGACTTAAAATATCGCCCGTTAATCCCCCGCGTGGAAACAGAATATTGGACTGAAAAAGCGATCGAAGATATAAAGAAAAACAAAAAAGAAAAAATAAAATGTCTTGATTTATTCGCTGGTTCTGGTTGTATTGGAATTGCGATCTTAAAAAATACAAAAAATACAACAGTTGATTTCGTGGATATAAAAGGAAAATATTTAAAACAGATAAAAAGAAATCTTGAGCTAAATAAGATTTCCCAGTCGCGATACAAAATTATCAGGTCAAACATTTTTCATAATATCGAAGTCGGACTTCAATATGATTATATCTTGGCAAATCCACCCTATGTTTCTTTGAAAGAAATAAAAATGGTTCAAAAATCGGTTTTAAATCATGAACCAAGAAAAGCTCTTTTTGCTGGTAGCGATGGCTTAAAATATATAAAGAAATTCTTAACCAGCGCAAAAAATTATTTGAATCCAGAAGGAAAAATTTATATGGAGTTTGGTTTTGGCCAAAAACCAGCTATTGAAAAAATTGTTAAAGAATGCCATTATGGAAATTACGTTTTTTTCAAAGACCAGTACGATGTTTGGAGATACATCATTGTAAAATCCGAAGCACCTGCCTGACGGTAGGCAGGCGAAATCCGAAATCCAAAACAAATTCTAATATTTAAAAATTAAAATTTTAAACTGTTTTGGATTTAGAACATTCGAATTTAGATATTGTTTCGAGTTTCTGATTTCGATATTCGAATTTAATATCCCAGCTTCTAGCTTCTAACTTCTAACTTCAAATTCAATGAATCTCTCATGTGGAATTGTCGGTCTGCCCAATGTTGGGAAATCTACTTTATTCAACGCTCTTTTGTCGCGCCAAGTTGCTGACGCGCAAAATTATCCTTTCTGCACGATTGAGCCAAATACTGGCGTAGTTGAAGTTCCTGATCCAAGATTAAAAGTTTTGGCGGAATTGTCTCATTCAGAAAAGATTGTGCCCGCGGCTATCAAATTTATTGATATCGCAGGTCTAGTCAAGGGCGCTTCAAAAGGAGAAGGGCTGGGTAATAAATTTTTATCTCATATTAGAGAAACAGACATTATTGTCCATATTGTTCGAGCTTTTGAAGATTCGGATATCGCCAGAGCGGGCAGCGAGAACCCAGAAGCAGATTATGATGTCATCAATACCGAACTTTGTTTAGCCGATCTTCAGACGATTGAAAAACAAAAAGAACCAAAAGGTGTTGTTGATAAAGATGCTCAATTTAAATGGCAATCAATCGTTAAAATAAAAGAAAAACTAGTTCAGGGGATATCAGCAAGAAATAGCGGAATCTCAAAAGAGGAAAAAGCGTCTGTTAATGATTTAAATTTTATTACTCTAAAAAAAGAAATCGTCGTTTTAAATGTTTCTGAAGGTGAACTATCTCGTATCGGAGAAATTAAAGAAAAATATGCCAAATGGGAGCCGATTATTATTTCAGCTAAGGTCGAATCAGATCTAATTGGACTGAGCGATGAAGAAAAAAAAGAATATTTAAAAGATTTGGGCGTTGAATCGTTTGGACTTGAGAAATTAATTAAAAAAGCTCAAGAGACCTTAGGGCTAATAGATTTTTTGACGACCGGTGAAAAAGAAACACGAGCCTGGACAATAAAAAAAGGCGCTTTAGCGCCAGAGGCTGCTGGAACGATCCATACTGATTTTGAAAAAGGTTTCATTCGGGCTGCTGTTGTTAGCTACGATGATTTTGTCCAATATAAGACATGGAAAGAGCTAAAAGAAAAAGGCAAGGTTCGTTTCGAAGGCAAGGACTATGAAATGAAAGATGGCGATGTTGTTGAATTTTTTCATAATTAAAAAAAGGACCCGCAAGCGCTGTCGCCTGCGGGCCGTCGTGCGTACTACCGCGTGAAGGAGGGGTCTTGGGTGGGGCGGGAGACCTGGTGCCGAGAGCGGGACTTGAACCCGCACGAGGGAACCTCGGAGGATTTTAAGTCCTCTGCGTCTGCCGATTCCGCCATCCCGGCAATTCACTCTATATAACCATTATAACATACTCTAGAAAAATGTCAATAGTTTGGGCGTTGTTACGCCTCTTTTTTGTTTTCAAATAGCCTTATTTTATATAAAAAAAGCGAACGATCCCTGTCGTTCGCATGGTAACTAACTGATTGTCAGTTGTACGCTTCCTCCTTATTCCTCGTTGAGGATTTCTTTTTCGAATCGTTCGATGAAGACCGAAGAACCTTGATCTTTTGTTTCTCCAGCCAAGACACCGATTCTTAAAGCATACCTGATCTGATCATCGTAATCAAGAGAGATTTCGTCGCCATGCTCAAGAATCTCACTCAATCCCACATTGGCCACTTTTTTTGGGTTTCCCCAATGAAGTTCGACTTCTCTTCGAAACCCTTCTGTTAGCTGCATGGAACCTCCTATGCGATGATTATATTTATATTATATCATATATTGATAAAAAATCAAGCTTTTTATCTATAAAACATAATTTTACACAAAAAAAGGACTGGAATCTCCAGTCCTCTATTTTTTTCTAGCTTTTGATGTCTTTGACCAAGTTTTTTATTCCATTTCCTATTGCTTCACGCATTGTGGGAATGACGAGAAATATAAGCATCCATCCAGACAATACAGTCAAATACATCATAAACCAACAAAAGAAGAACATTAGGTATGGAAATATGGGTCCCAGTTGCGAGAATCTTGAGATATCAGTTATCGGGTTACCACTATTACCTGTAGGACCGGAAATTGCTGTCAAAATATACGAACCTGCTTTAACCATAAACGGAGCAAGAATAACCATTAGAACCAATACAATAAAGAGAACGCGCCCTGCACTAAAAACAGCTTTGGTTTTCTTGAGAACCCCTTTTTTCGTGATTTTCATTTTTCCTCCTTGATTTTGAAGAACTAGCTATATTCTAATACATTATTACATTTTGTCAACAAAAAGGCGAATGATTTTTGTCATTCGCCAAGTAACTGACTATTTATACACAGATTTTTCTTAGTAGTTCCTCCGTTAATCCAAAATCTTCAGGAATGCATCCTGCGTTGGCAATGCATCTGCGAAGATAACCAACGCTGTCCTTCGGCTTTTTAACAAAACCTTCTTTACGCCAACGACTACTAATTTCGAGTGCCTCATTCTTATAGCCAGCAACCAGAAGAGCCTCTAATTCTTGTTCTCTGGTTCCTATTTGTTCAAGCGAACAGCCAGCCTTATCAGCATTTTCACGGAGTGATTTAATGGTAAGCTCAACATTTTCTGATAGGGCATACCGTGCTATCTTGAGCCCCAAAATGGCCTGCTTCTTTGCTTCTTCTTTTTTCTTCTTATCCTTATTCATCTTTCCTCCTTTGGTTTTTCTTAGTTAGCTTTAGTATCTATGAGACCTGAGTCTTGCCTTGTTACCTAGTTTACCAGCTAGATGAAGAGGCCAATAAATAAGCCAGATAAAACTAGCAAAGAAAGCGCAAAAGGCATAGTCTTCGGCATTAAATCTACCACAAGTCATCCAGTACTTATAAACCCAAACGAATGTTGCTCGCCAGATACAGCCATAAAGTAATGCGCTTACTAGTCCTACTAGAGCACATGCCCAAGCTGTCATTCTTCCTCCTTTGCTTTTTTGAGAACTGGTTAGATTCTAGCACCCTAGTAATTAAAAGTCAATGGTTGAGCAAAAAATTATATGTACTTTCCTGTCCAGCTTTTGGAGTTTTTAGCGATTTGTTCAGGTGTTCCTTCAGCAACAATTTCTCCTCCCTTATCTCCGCCTTCAGGTCCCAAATCAATCACCCAATCAGCTAAACGAATCACTTCGATATTATGTTCAATGACAACAACGCTATTTCCTTTCTTAACTAATTCATCCAATACCAACATCAAATTCTTAATATCATACTGGTGAAGACCTGTTGTCGGTTCGTCTAAAATATATAAAGTTCTTGTTGTTTGAACTTTGGAAAGTTCTTTAGCAAGCTTAATGCGCTGCGCTTCTCCGCCGGAAAGCGTCGTCGCTGCTTGTCCTAAATGAATGTAGCCAAGTCCGACTTTTTCCAAGATTTCCAATTTTCTCTTTATAACCGGAATATTTGAAAAAAATTCTTTTCCTTCGCTGACAGTCATGTCTAAAATGTCAGCAATATTTTTTCCATTATAAGCAATATCAAGAATTTCTTGTTCATATCTTGCGCCGTGACAATTCTCGCATTCAACATAAACATCGGACAAAAATTGCATTTCAACCTTTATCAATCCTTGTCCTTGGCAAGTTTCACACCTGCCACCCTTAACGTTAAAACTAAATCTTCCCGGTCCATATCCTCGAACCTTAGCCTCTTTTGAACAAGTAAAAAGATCTCTAATGGGCGAAAAAAGACCGGTATAGGTCGCAGGATTTGACCTGGGCGTACGGCCGATCGGTGATTGGTCAACAACGATAATTTTATCTAAAAATTCTTTTCCCTTAATGTATTTGTGATCGCCCGGCTTTTCCTGAGAGCGATAAAATTCGCGAAATAATGCTTTGGTTAAAATATCATTAACGAGAGTGCTTTTTCCTGAACCAGATACTCCCGTAACGACAACAAGTTGCTTAAGAGGGATTTTAACATCAATATTTTTAAGGTTATTTTGGGTCGCTCCAATAATCTCAAGATAATCTTTTTTCTTGAGGATAATTTTTTTTCGATTAATTTCAAAAGCGTCTCTTAAAAATTGACCGGTATAGGTATTTTCTTTTTTTACATCTTGGGGCTTTCCTTGAGCAACAACTTTTCCGCCATGTTTTCCTGCATCAGGTCCGATATCGATAAGCCAATCGGACTGTTCCATTGTTTGTCGATCATGCTCAACCACCAAAACAGAATTACCCAAATCTCGCAACTTCTTTAAAATATTGATTAGGCGACCTTGATCTCTCTGGTGAAGGCCGATAGAAGGTTCGTCTAAAATATATAAAACCCCGGAAAGTCCTGTGCCGATTTGCGTGGCTAAACGAATTCTCTGAGCTTCTCCGCCAGCCAAAGTCGATGATTTTCTATCAAGAGTCAAATAATCTAGGCCAACATCAATCATATAGTTTAGTCGGGCATTTATCTCTTTTAAAATCGGTTCAGCGATTTTTCTTTGAGATTCTGATAAATAATCTTTAGATTTAGTCAGCTCAGCAAAGAAATCAATTAATTTTTGTAGAGACATGCCGGAAAGTTCGGTAATATTTTTATTAAAAACAAGAACAGCTAAGGACTCTTTTTTAAGGCGCTTTCCTTGGCACAGCGGACAAATTTCAAAAATGGTATATTTTTCTACTTCTGCTCTAGCTCCATCTGATTGAGTTTCTTTATAACGTCTTTTTAAACTAGGAATTATTCCTTCAAAAGATTCATCTCCATATAAAATAATTTGTTTTTGTTTTTCTGTTAGGGTTTTAAATGGCTGAGACATTGAGAATTTGTGATGTTCTGCGACTTCATTCAATAGATGCCAATACCAGCCTTGGCGGCCAACGCGATGAGATGCTGTTGACCAAGGACGAATTGCGCCTTCATTGATAGATAAATCGGGATTTGGAACGACTAAATTAGGATCGATCTCTAGTTTTTCACCCAATCCATTACATCCAGGACAAGCGCCATAAGGAGAATTAAAAGAAAAACTATGAGGCTCAAGCTTGGCAATACTAATACCACAATCAGGACAAGCAAAAAGAGAAGAGAAAAGATTTTCTTTATCAGCAAATTTAACCACTAAATATCCCTTTCCCATCTTAATCGCTGTTTCCACGGAATCTAGAACGCGCGATCGCTCTTCCTTGAGAAGATCTTTTTCTTTTGGCAAAATAATTCTATCAATTACCACTAGGATTGAATGATGTTTTTGAGGATCTAACTCTGTTGCTAGCGCTTCCTCTGTTCTAATAATTGTTCCGTCAAGTTCAATCCTAACGAAGCCAGCGCGAAGAATTTCTTCAATAACTTTTTTGTGTTCTCCTTTTTTATTTTTAACAAGTGGCGCCAAAATAAAAAGAGTCTCATCTTTTGGATAAGACATAATTTGGTCTGTAATTTGCGAACAAGATTGATGACTAACAAGCTCTCCGCATGATGGACAATGAGGCTCTCCTATTTTTGAAAAAAGGAGTCTTAAATAGTCATAAATTTCTGTCACGGTACCGACAGTTGATCTTGGATTATGAAATCCGCCAACTGATTTTTGACTAATAGCAATCGCTGGCGATAAGCCCTCAATTTTTTCAACGTCAGGGCGATTCATAATTCCCAAAAATTGCCTAGCGTAAGCGGAAAGCGATTCAACGTAACGTCTTTGTCCTTCAGCATAAAGCGTATCAAAAGCTAAAGATGATTTTCCTGAACCGGAAACGCCTGTAATCACTACTAATTTATTTTTAGGAATATCTAAGTCTATGCCCTGCAGATTATGAGTTCTTGCTTTGCGAATTTTAATGAAATCGTTTTCCATAAATTGGGGGTTACCTCAATCTTAATTCTAACTAAGTCGTTGATTATACTCTTAAAAATAAATATTTCAAGGATAAAAAAGAGGCCGACTTTCATCGGCCTAGACTCTGTCTACTATCTCCATTGCTCTTTTGGCAATAGCATCGTAATCTTTTTCTTCTCTTGAAATATCTTCGTAAAAGAATGGATTACCAACTTTTACTGAAGTGTGACGAGCGCCCATTCCTAAGATTCCTAAGGATTTTCTTTCTTTTTTTCTACGGTAACATCCCCAAGGAATTATTCTAACAGGACGAATTTGTAATTTATAGCGTCTTGCCAGAATGACAAATCCAGGATTGAGACATTGATCTTGTGGTAAAGTTGCTCCTTCTGGGAAAATTACTATGAATCTAAGCCAACCACTTTTAATGGCGCTAGTGATTAACTCAGCCTGTTCCTTGGTCGTTTCGTTTCTATCAACGAAAACAATATGTTTTCCTTCGGCGCATCTACGGAAGAATGAGTTATTTTCTAGCCAGCCAAGCATTCTAAGACCCTTCCTAGCAACATATAGGATTCGATTGGTTCGAGGAAGTGCCGCCAAAACTAATGGAATATCATTTCTGCTAATATGGCGAGCAATCACGATCTGTGTTTTATCTGTTAGATTTTCGTATTTTCCGGGAATAAACCAGCTTCCGCAGAAAAATATAATTGTATAAATCTTCAAAATTCCTCTTATTATCCAGAAAATGAACCAGCCGACAAAATTACACAAGATTCCTCTATTCATCATATCCTCCCTTAAAGAACTTGAATAACTCTATTCTGTTACTTATTGATTCGTTTGTCAACAATTAAAAAAGAGATAACTTCTGTTATCTCTTTGAACCCTTCTCGAGGGGTGCCGCTAAGTGGCACAATGAAGGAAGGGGGAACCCACCTTCAAGGACCGCTGTCTTAACGGCAGACCCCGTCGAGAAGCTGGCTCTTACCTATATATTATATGATAATTACAAAAAACCAAATGTCAAGTTTTTTTCTTGATTCTATATTAAAAAAGAGAGGTACTCTCATTACCTCTCTTGACTCAAACACTCTAACTTGTCTGAGGTTGAAGCACTTGCGATTCTGGGTACGGCGTAAACATACCCATATTAGAAAGAGATCTTTCAACGCTCAAGGCTAACTCGAGTATTCCTTGTTGATTACTGGGAGAAAGTCCGAATAGAGCGATGTTACCACAGACCTCTTCCATGAGACGGTCCTCTGTTATCCTTGGATCTAGAGAACCTTCTTCATCGACAATGCCCTTGACTTTCTTAAGGGCATCCATCGCGCAAGTTGTGGAGATTTCTCCACCGCAACATTGAGAAACAAAAACAGCCATCTGTTTTCGTTCTGCCTTTGTGCACATGTGCTCCCCCTATTTGTGTGACCGATCCCGCATCCTAGGGGGTTACGCGTGAAATCGGTCTCATCAGGGCTGGGGTAGTCCATGTTCTTGGTATCTGAAGGTTTGCCTCCTTTCGAAATACCAAAACCAACATTAGTTGTTGTTTTTGGCGTTCTCCCTCCTTGGGCCCAAACCACACTTCCGCCATAACAGTCTACCTTATCCACAGTTAAAAGTCAATAGGATCTGTGGATAATTTGATAGTTGGAGTTAAAAATATTAAGATTAGATTATGATAAAAATTTTAAAAGTCATACCCGGAACAAAAATTCCCTTAAATCAACCTCAACTTCTAACATATTTTTCAAAAGAAAATATTGAGCTCGGAGGTTTAATTTCTGTTAAGTTAAAAAATAGAAAGGTTGCAGGAGTCGTGTTTGAGGCAGAAGATTTAAGGCAAACAAAAATGAATTTAAGAAAGTCTAATTTCAAATTAAAAAACATTGAGAAAATATTAGTTTCTAGTGAGATTATTGACGAAAAATTAAGAGAACTGATTTTGTGGACGAGTCTTTATTATTGGGAACCAGCAGGAATTGTTTTAAAATCAATTCTTACAAATATTCCTCTGAAAGAATTAAATAAAAAAGAAAGTTTTTATAAAAACAATAAAGAAAGCAAAAAAAAGAATGATTTAAGCAAAAAAGAATTTTATAGTGATATTAACAACGAACAGCACTATAAAATATTATTAGGCGCAATAAAGAAAGAAAGGCAAGTATTAGAACTGTATCCAGAAATAATTAAACTAGAACAAGCTTACGAGAAATTACCCGAAAGTCTAAAGAAAAAAACTTTAGTCTTTCACAGCGAGATTAAAAAATCTCAGCTCAAAAAAAATTGGCTTAGGATTTTATCTGGAGAATCAGTCATAATCTTCTCGACCAGACAGGGAGTTTTTCTTCCTTTCAAAAACTTAAAATTAATTATTGTTAATGACGAAAATTCTCTTTCTTATAAATCATGGGATCAGCATCCAAAATACAACGCTAAACATGTGGCGCTAAAGCTATCTGATCTTCACAAAGCAAAAATCATATTTACAGATAAAGTTTTATCATTTGAATCATATTCAAACATTAAGGATGAAAAATATTTTCCAAAAACAAAATTGTTTGAAGAAAAAACCGCAAAAATAGAAATAGTAGATATGATTAAGTTAATGGAGCAAGGAAATAAATTTTCTTACTTCTCCCCTGTTCTTTTAGAAAAAATTAAAAATATTCTTAATAAAAATGGCACTGTTTTACTTTTTCAAAATCGCAGAGGATTAGCTACTTATATATATTGCAAGGATTGTGGCTATTTTTACGAATGTCCTAATTGCAAATCATCTTTAGTCTATTATCGAGATGCCAACAAATTAATTTGTCATCTATGCAATCACCAAGAAAATCCTCCTGGAGGTTGCCGCAAGTGCCATGGTCATCTTGTTAAGTATTCTGGACATGGTACCCAAAGAATTTATAAAGAGATTGCAAATTTTTTTCCTGAAACGCCGATATATCTTTTAGATCTTAATTCTGCGCCAACAAACATTGAAAAACAGAAAATTATTCAGAACTTTATCGGCGAAAAAAAAGGAAAAATTCTTATAGCGACTAGTATTATTTTTGGGGTCCAAGAAATGGAGTTTGATCTTGTTTCTATTTTGAACTTTGATCTTTTGGTCAATTTTCCTGATTTTTCCACAGAAGAAAGAATAATTCGCTTAGTCAGGAAATTAGCGCTTTCTTCAAAAGAACTCATTATTCAGACATATAATCCGGAAGATTCATTACTCAAGATGTTACATTCTGGGCAATACGAAGATATTTATAAAAAAGAGCTGGGTCTTAGAAAAGCGCTTTCCTATCCCCCGTATTGGCAAATAATTAGCCTTAAATATCGCCATAAAGATGAAATCAGAGCAGAAAAAGAAAGCAAGAAATTATTTGATCAATTGATTATAAAAAATAAATTACCAGAAGGAATAAAAATTTTAGGTCCGATGAATTCGCTAAAACCAAAAATCAAGGGTTTTTACTATCGTTCAATTATTCTCAAGGTAAAAAGAAGTCATCTTAAAGAACGCAACCATCTTCTTGTGACAATTCCCGATTCTTGGGATATTGATGTCGACACAATTGAAATTTAAGGATATTATCATTATAATAAAGGCATTATGATCAAAAGCATTTTGCGTGAACCAAGTAAAATATTAAGAACCCGATCTGAAGTTGTTGTTGATTTTGAGTCCAAAGAAACAAAACAAACAATTAAAGATTTAATAGACACTCTTTTAGTAACAAAAGAAGGGTTGGGACTAGCTGCTCCTCAGATTGGTGTTAATCTTCGGGTTTTTGTTTTAAATATGAAAGGTGAAATTAAGATTTTTATCAATCCTGAAATCACCCATTTTTCTAATAAAAAAAACTTATTCAATGAAGGATGTTTAAGCGTTCCCGGAGAATTTGATGAAATGGAAAGATCGAGCAAGGTTGTTATGAAATATTATGATGAAACCGGCAAAAAACACAAAACCACTGTTAAAGGCCTTATTGCTCAAGCCTTTCAGCATGAGATCGATCATTTGAATGGAATATTGTATGTAGATAAATTAATCAAGTAAATAAATAAAAAAATCTTATTATACAGCGATTAGCTGTATTTTTTTTGGAAAAAGCTTGATTTTTTATTAATAATATGCTATAATGATAGTAAGAATGGAGGTGGTTGGGGTTGTCCGGAATCCTGCTTTATCCGAACGATGTGCTTAAGCAAAAGTCATTGCCCGTAGAGGATTTCAAGGCGATGGCTTTCCGAGAGCTAGTCGGAGAGTTAAAGGAAGATCTTCTTGGGTCGGAAACTGGCGTAGGGTTGGCTGCGCCCCAGATTGGTGTCAATCTGAGGGTGTTCGCCGTGAAGGACGCAGAAGGTCGGGTAACCATTTTGACCAATCCTCAGATCGTGAGAAAGTCGCTTCAGGTAAAATGTTCCGAGGAAGGATGTCTAAGCTTCCCCGGACAATACGGACTCGTCAGGAGGTCGGTAGAAGTTCTGCTGGGCTTCTTTGATGAGAATGGCAAGAGACAAGTGGGAAAGTTTAATGGCTGGATGGCGCGAGTTGTCCAGCACGAAGTTGACCATCTCGATGGCATCCTGTTCATCGAGAGAATGGTCGGAGCGTAGTGAGGGCGGTAACGAAACCGCCCTCATTTTTATTGATTGCGTTCCTGAATTTATGAAGGAGTACGCAATCAATATCCTGAGCGAAGTCGAAGGATTACCTTAAGTATTTTCTGAGAAAACGAAGATTACACAGTCAATAACCCCGCACCGTATTTATTCTGGTGCGGGGTATTGTTATATTTATTGACAAAATTTAAAAAGTATGTAATATAGAGTAGTTCTTCAAAATTATATGAATGTAGTCCTTCGACAAGCTCAGGACCTAACCCTTCGATAAACGCAGGGCAAGGAGCTTTTAAGTTCACGAAAGTTTACTAAAAATCTCTAAGGGAGGAAGAATGGTGCAAGAAAAGAGAGAAATTAATATCAAAGAAGTGATTAAAGGAGTTTTAAGCTTCATTAGGTCAGGACATATTTCGGCAAATCAAGGTTTATTACATCGAGCATTTAAGAGATTAAGGACATTTAGTCTGTTAAGGGGACTGGTTTTTGGAGAATCTGGTTTTTCCGAAAAACTTGAAGGGGTTTTTGATTGCTTATTAGTATCAGGTATCGTGTGTTATGAAGGATTAAATGGTCAAAAATTTGCCATAAGAAATGATGTTCTGAAAGAAATAAGACGGGACTTGCCAAAGTATTTCACAGCCGATGAGATTGTTCAGCTATCATTCATCGCTGAAAGATTAGAAGAAATGATAGCGGTTGAGGAGTAAAGGAGGAAAAATGGAACAAGTAAGAGAAAAGAAAAATCTTAACATTAGCTCTTTGGTGTTTCCGATTTTGCCATTATTTTCAACAATAATTATGTTACTCAAAGCATTTGGAGTAATGCCTTTGTGGAATATTGGCTTTAATGGAATATCGATAAGTAATATTTTTGTATGTATAGAGATTTTTCTTGTAATATGTTTGTGGCTTATTCCTAAAAAGAAAGATTCTCTTAAAACTATTATCGCCTATGGATTGTTTTTGAGTTTTTGCGCAGGCATGATAACAATTTAAGAAAAAACTTAGCGGAGATACGATCTCCGCTTTTTTATTGATTCTGTTCTTGAGTTTACGAGAGACTACAGAATCAATAACCCGTCCGTAGCCCTGTCTGCCGACAGGCAGACTATGGCGAAGGAGGGTATATTAAGCAAAATTACAGAGAAATTCTCTGTAATTTTTTGTTGTTAAGTCGTTAAGTTGTAGTGTTGTAAAGTTATGCCTTCTGCATCAGTTCTCTTCCAACAATTTCTTTTACTTTCATGCCATCGGCTTTTCCTTTCACTTTTGCCATAATCTGACCCATGACTTTTCCCATATCTTGCATTGTTTCGGCACCGGTTTCCTTTATAACTTCTTTAACGATTTCCGTTATTTCTTCTTCCGATAACTGCTCTGGTAAATATTTAGATATAATTTCAAGTTCACGGCGTTCATCTTCGGCTTTTTCTGGGCGCCCGCCTTTCTCATAAAGCGCAATTGCGTCTTTTCTTTTCTTTGCTTCGAGCATCAAAACCGAAAGAACATCGTCATCTATTAATTCCGCATCTTTTCCTTTTTCAATTTCTTTATTATGAACAGATGACAAAATCCCTCGCAAAACCAAAACCTCTTGAGGTTTATTTGCCTTAAGGATTAGGACTAAGTCTTGTTTGATTTGATCAAATAGTTTACTTGTCACTTTGAAATTCTTTACGAATTCTTTCTGGGTCGATTTTTTGTCCTTTTTGAATTTCGCCCATTTTAACCATCTTATGCTTAAGTTTGCCGATTTTATTACGCCAAAGAGCAGATAGTTTTTCCTGTCGTTTTGTCGGTTGTTCTCTATAATAGCGTTTTTGGCGAACTTCTGACAAAATACCGCTTTCTTTTACATTCATAGAAAAACGGCGCAACAAGGAAGAAACATTTTCTCTATCTTGACGAACTGCTTTTACCATTTTTGACACCTCCTTTGTTTAATATTATTTTGTTTTTCAAGTGAAATCATTATTTTTTCGACTTATCTTTTTTAATTTTTGGGGTTTTCTTTAAAGCCTCTCTAATCTTTTTTGCAATATCCTTTATGGCAATAACCTCTTGGGTTCCAGCAACTTGATCGCGCAAGATAACATTTTCTTCCAAAGCCTCCATTTGACTAACTAAAACGGTAAATCTGGTATTACTTTTATCGGCAATTTTCTTTTGAGGCTTGAGGCCTGATTTTGACAATCCTTCTTGAATATATAGATTTTCTTTGCGCAATTCCTCAGTTAATTTTAACGCTCTTTTTTGACCAAAATCGCCAAGATGACTTATAAATACAGGAATCTCTCTTTTTGCATCAACCCTAATATTATTTTCTTTCATAAAACCAATCAGTCTTTCTAGTCCAAAAGCAATGCCAGTTGCAGGCACATCCCTACCGCCAAGCGACTTAATCAGATAATCGTAGCGTCCACCGCCACCCAAAGCTTCTTTGGCAGCATAATCTTTATTTGAAGGTAAAATTTCGTAAACAGGACCGCTATAATAATCAAGACCTCTCACTAAATAAGGGTTAAAGACATAAGGAATATCAAGAAAATCGAGAAATTCCAACAATTTTTCAAAATTAGCTCGGCAATCTTCACAAAGATGATCGACAATTTGAGGAGCTTCTTGGGTGATTCTCTCGCATTTTTCGTCTTTGATATCAAATAATCTTAAAGGATTGGCTTGAATTCTCTTGCGATATTCAACGGGCAACTTTCTTAACTGAGAAGACAAGAAACTCTTGAGAGCTTTAAGGTATTCAGGTCGGCAAATTTTACAACCAATACTGTTGATGTGGACGCTTAATTCGTTAATAGAAAGTTCTTTAAAGATCGCAAAAGCAATTTGAAGGATTTGAGCATCAATAATTGGGCTGGAACTGCCAATAACTTCGAGTCCAAATTGGTGAAATTCGCGCAAGCGATTATGTTGAGGTTTTTCGTGGCGAAACATCGATCCAATATAATAAAGCTTAACAGGATGACGGCGATTCTTCATGCCATTCTCAATATAGGCTCTAGCAATTGCAGCTGTTGCTTCAGGGCGCAAGGTTAATTTGTCTCCGCCTTTTGTTTTGAGGCTAAACATTTCCTTATCAACAATATCGGAAGAAGAGCCGATGCTTCTTGAAAAAAGCTCGGTAGATTCAATAATGGGCGTATCTATTCTATTGAAACCATGATATTCCGCGATATTTCTTATCGTATCTTTAACTTTGTGCCAGTATACCTGTTCTTCTGGCAGAATATCTAAAGTTCCTTTTGGTCTTTGGTATTTTAATTTAGGCATGGTGCCAAATTTAAAATCTAAAAATTAAAAAATACTAATTTCCAGTAATACCATATTGAGGCAAACTGAAAGCCATTGCTTGTTTTATTGGCCAAACACGGAAAAGAACTTTTCCAATTATGAATTTTCCATCCAATTCTCCCCAACCTCGCGAATCATAACTATGAAAACGATTATCACCCATGACGAAATAACTATTAGTGTCCAATGTTTTTGTTATGTTTCCTGGAGTCGTGCCTACTCCTAAATAAGCAGTTTCGTTTAAGCTAAATCCTTCGGGATGTTTGCTATTTTTAATATTAACTTGATCATCTGTTACCTGAATTGTTTCTCCTGGAAGACCAATGATTCTTTTTATGTAGAATTGCGACGGATCATTAGGATAACGAAACACAATAACTTCTCCTCTCTTAGGATTTCTTAAGTGGTAAGAAAGTTCATCAACAATCAGATAATCTCCATCTTGAAAGGAAGTTTCCATGCTGGCGCCTTTTACAAAGAAGGGTTGAACAATATAGTATCTTACGGGTATAATAATAATAAGTGAGATTGCGATAACTTGTATGAATTCCCAAAAGATTGAAAAAATTTTTTTCATTTTAAGAAAATACCAATTAACAGTCTGATTTTACCAGAAATTTATTTTTTATTCAATGCCCCAGAAAATTAAGGAATTTATTAAAAATCTTGCATTAGTTGTTGTTTTTATCTTTCTTGTCTTTTTGGTTATCTATATTCCTCAAAACAGAGGCTTTGATACGGCCAATTCTTTTACAAAGGGATTTTTAAATCTTGGGCGCATTTTCGAGCTCACTTTTTCTTCCTCTAAGAATTTGCTTGTCGATGACAATGGCTGGACAAATGTTCTTGTTCTAGGAAAACCGGGAAAAGGCAACCCCGCTCCTAATCTTACAGACACAATCATTGTCGCATCATTTCGTAAAAATCAAGTTGTCTTACTTTCAATTCCAAGAGATCTCTATGTTTTAGTGCCTAATCGCAGTTATAATCAAAAAATTAATTCTTTTTACGCGATGGGAATAAGCACAAATGATATAAAAAAGACAGTATCTGCGATTACGGGGCAAGATATCCATTATTCGGTGGTGGTTGATTTGGAGCTTTTAAAAGAAATTTCCGAATATGTTGGCGGAGTGAATGTTTCAGTAAAAGAAGATATTAAAGATCCTCTTTTTCCCGGCCCCAATTACAGCTATGATCCATTTTATTTGGAAAAAGGCTGGCGTCATCTTGACGGCGAAATATTGCTAAAATATGTCAGGACGCGTTATGATGAAGAAGGAGATTTTGGACGTATGACGAGGCAACAACAGGTTTTAGCAGCTCTGAGAAATAAAATAGAGAACCAAAATCAATTTCAGAATTTTAATATGGCGATGAAACTTTATGATAATTTTAAGGAACACATCGAAACAGATATTTCTATTAGCGAGCTAAAGTCGTTTTGGGAAATCGCTAAGGATTTAGATATTTCATCTTCTAAAGCTTATAGATTGACAATAAAAGATCCGCTTTTATTGGACGAATCTTATATTTCAACTTCCCAAGGCAGAATGTTTGTTTTAACACCTTCGCAAGGGCTTAATAATTATACGCAAATAAAACAATATGTCAAAGAAATTTATGAAACTCTTTAAAAGAAAAACATCGGACAAAATTCTCATTTTCGGATTAGGAAATCCTGGTGAAAAATATGAGCTCACGAGACATAATATTGGCAGAATGGTTCTTGATGAATTACTAAAAAAACATGGCGGTAATTTTGACGAAAAAAAGAAATTTCAAAGCGAGATCGCAGAAACAAATATTAATCAAAAAGAAGTTATTTTGGCAAAGTCACTAATTTATATGAATGAATCTGGTTATGCTCTAAGACTCATAAAAGACTATTACGGCATTATTCCGCAAAATATTTGGGTAATTCACGATGATATTGATATTGTTTTTGGAAAAATAAAAATTTCTCTTGGCCAGGGAGCAGCCGGACATCATGGCGTTGAATCAATTATAGAACATTTGGGCACAAAAGATTTTAACCGCTTAAGAGTTGGCATTTGGAATGAAGACTCTGGAGAGAAAAACAAAGAAATTACTCAAAATTATGTATTGGATAGATTTAACCAGAAAGAAGAGAAAGAATTAATCAGCATAAAGAAAAATGCAATTTCATTTATAGAAACTGCATTTTAAAAAAAAGCGCGGCCTCTCTCTTAGAGACCGCTCTTTCGTCTTGCTAGTTTAGGCTCCGAGTAGGAGGCTAAGTACAAACATCAGAGAACCTGCTACGGCAAAGACGGCTAGGTATGTCCAGAATACCTCATTGGCTGTTTCCTTTGCGAGCCGTGCTTGCCAGGAAATCTGGTTTGCGTATGGATTCCACTTCATAGTCTTTCCTCCTTGGATGATTTCCTTTCCTAATCTCACCTACGAGCGTTAGAAATCAGCGCAGTTGCACTAATCCCTAAACTTCACAGCCTAGCAGAAATAGGAGGGATTTTCTGCATCAGCACTCATAGGTAAGATCAGAAAAAGAAATTCTTACTATCTATTATCCATTATACTCCTTTATTATAGTTTTGTCAAGAATTTTAATAGTAATTTCGAAATTCGAATTTCGAAATTCGAAACAAATACAAAATTCAGAAATACTTAATACCAAAACTGTTTTGAATTTAAGAAATTAAGATTTAGAGATTGTTTCGGATTTTGGATTTAGGATTTCGAATTTTTAGTCATAAGTTCTATAATCTTAGTATTTTAAATTGACAGCTTATTTATTGATATGCAATCTATTTCGCCAATAATTATTCTCGCGAAAAAAGCAGAACTTTTTAACGAAGCGTTAGGCCTGGCTTGGGATAAAGCCAAGGCTGTTTTTGATCGAGCAGAAATTGATAAACTCAAAAAATGGTTCCAAGATAACCAAATTAAGATAAAAGAGGCTCGCGCTTTCAATTTCTTTTGGCAGAGATTTTCTCTTGCAATAGAACAAGAACAACACATTAATCCCTTTGAGCTTTTAAAACAACTAGATGATTTGAATTATGATAAAGCCAGAACTGTCGATATTCCTGGAGAATATGCTCATAGAGGGGAAATTATTGATATCTACCCGATTAATCTTGATTTTCCTATCAGAATTGAATTTTTAGGCAATACCATTGAAAAGATATATCGTCTTACTGAAAAAGAACTGAGAGTTATTAATATTGAAGAAAAATTTAAGGTACCCAAAGAAGCGATTCTAAATTTAGTTTCGGGTGATTTCGTTGTCCATCTTGATCATGGCGTCGGGCGATTCAAGGGTGTAATTATTCGAAAAGATAGAAAATATTATGAATTGGAATATGCCTGTAATGATATGTTGTTAGTACCAGAGGGATTAGAAAGTAAACTTTCTCCTTACCTTGGTTTTGTTCAGCCAAGACTTACGCGTTTAGGGGGAAATATCTGGGAAAAAACCAAGAGAAAGGTTAAAGAGGATGCGCTTAAATTAGCTGAAGAATTGTTGCGCCTTTATGCAAAAAGAGAAATCTCGCAAAGATTACCATATCAGGGGGAGTCAGAATTCGAGGATCAGTTATCAGCAAGCTTTGATTATGAATTAACAAAAGATCAAAAACAAACTTGGACAGAAATCATCAAAGATTTGTCTCGGGAAAGACCGATGGATCGATTAATTTGCGGAGATGTCGGTTTCGGAAAAACAGAAATCGCCATCAGAACTGCTTTTAAAATAGCCTTGAATAAAAGACAAGTTTGTTTGATTTCGCCAACGACAATTTTAGCAGATCAACACTATTCAACTTTCAAGGAAAGATTAGGGCAATTTCCTATCAATGTTCGGCTTTTAACGCGTCTTATTTCAAAGGCTGAACAAAAACAAATTTTACATGAATTAAAAGAAGGAAAAGTAGATATTCTAATCGGCACTCATCGGCTTTTTTCTAAGGATATCTGTTTTAGAGATTTGGGATTATTAATTATAGATGAAGAGCAAAGATTCGGCGTCAAGCAGAAGGAAAAACTCAAAGAAATGAGAGAGAATGTTGATATTTTAAGCTTATCAGCGACACCGATCCCGCGCACCCTTCACATGGCTCTTTCTAATTTAAAAGATATCAGCTTGATTACTACACCTCCGACCTATAAACTTCCGATTAAAACTTCTGTTTCGCTTTTTGATGCTGGCCTAGTCAAGCAAGTTATTCAAAGAGAAATATTGCGTCATGGTCAGGTTTATTATTTGCATAATCGCATTGGCACGCTTTCAGCGACCGAGCAAAAACTCAAAAAACTTCTCCCTGGATTGAGATTTGCCTCACTTCATGGAAGGATGAGCGAAAAATACTTGGTTGATACTATTCATAATTTTAGAAAGGGCGAATTCGATGTTTTGATCGCCACTTCTATTATTGAAAATGGGCTTGATTTAAAGAATGTAAATACTTTGATTGTGGAAGACGCAACACGGCTTGGTTTGGCGCAAGCGCATCAGATTCGTGGTCGGGTTGGGCGCGGTGAACGCCAATCTTATGCCTATTTTCTTTATCCGCACCACAGCTTAACGCCGATTGCAAAAGAAAGATTATCTGCGCTTGAAAGATATTCTTATCTGGGAGCCGGTTATCAATTGGCGGCCAAAGATTTGGAAATCAGGGGCGCGGGAAATCTTTTAGGGCGTGAACAATCAGGCGCAATCAACAAGGTTGGCATCAATCTCTATTATCAAATCTTGAATCAAGCGATTAGCGAGCTTAAGCTTGGCACTTTAGACTACAAAACTTACACTTTTTAGATTATAAAAAAAAGAGAGGCGATTTCTTTCGCCTCTTCAGTTTGTAACTACATGATTGTTGTTAGCCGAAAAGTTTTTCAACAAATCTTATGTGAGTAATGTGTTTTCTTTTAAACCAAGAATGAACAGTAAAGCACATAACCGCAAGAACTGATAATATAGCACCGGTCAATGCGCTATGAGGTGTTACGGTAACAACTAATGCCATAAATGTAACATATCCTATTCTGCAAGAAACTTGTAGCCAATTATTTGTTTCTGGAAATGTTAACATACACAGTATGAAGCCTAACCACAAAGCGATCGGCAATATTACAACAGGAGTAAATTGAGTTTCGAAAAACATGGTGCTAACTATAAACATAGATCCAGCAACAAGACATCCGAATATCACTCTAAAAAACAAAAACAATGCATCCTTGTATTTCATTTCTTCTCCTTTTTCTCTTTTTTTAAAGAACCAATTCTATATTACATTATTTATCATAAAAGTCAATCGATTAACGAGCTTAAGCTCGGCACTTTAGACTATAGACTATAAACTATAATATTTTATAGTTTCATTTTGATCCGCCGAAGGCGAGAGAAGAATTCCAAAGATTTTACTAGTTATTCGCGATAATTTGCATTTCTTATTCGCAAATATTGGCATTTTTTCTTAGAGCTCTTGACAAAGTTTTTGGGTTTGCTAAAATGCTTATTACATAAAGCGACTGGATAAAGCCAACCGCTAACCGCAAAAGACAAGGAAGGGGTAGTCAATCGCTCTTCTCCGCGTTCCGTGCACGCGTATTCCGAGAGCGACAAAAGAGGTGTCAACTCTCTTGGGACGAACAGACATGACTATGCCTCTACCCCTTCCTGCTGGAAGTCACAGGTTTCAGATAGCTGAAGCCTGTTTTTTTATTGATTGCGTTTTCGAGTTTGCGAGAATTACGCAATCAATAATCCCGCACCGTATTTATTCTGGTGCGGGATGTTGTTATGATATAATAATAAACTCGAAACATCTATCAGTAAACAGATTAGCGAAGGAGGATTACTTAATATTTTTGAGTTTATTTACCATATCTCTTGACAAATAAATTAAAAGGAGTATAATGGGAGTATGATGTGATTTGGGAGGCGGTGTGGTCTGCTATGTGCACGCTCGCAACGGTACTGGTTGTACTTACACCGCCTCTCTATCAATGGTCTGCAGCGCCGTCAGCACTGGTGATCGCCGTGGGTACTAAAAGTAAGCGATCGCACGGGTCTATTGACTCATCAATCGGCTGACACAGTTCTCGCCGGAATAAGGGACACTCCCCCGTCGTGGCGAAGGCTGCAGACTCACCGCCAAGTTAGTAGACCACTGCGCTTGAGTGGGCGGTAGCGAGCAATTTCAACTCGCGCCGGGTGCCAAGTCTTCTATCGGCATCTTCTACAGCTTGGCAAGGCAGTAAGCGGGCTCCACAGCGCTGGAGCCCGTCTTTTTTATTGATTGCGTTTTCGAGCAGAGCAAGAAATTACGCAATTAATAATCCCGCACCGTATTTATTCTGGTGCGGGATGTTGTGATATAATGTAATAAATCCGAAATACAAAGCACGAAATACGAAACAAATTCAAAATTCAAATATCTAATATTTAAACTGTTTTAGATTTAGAATTTTAGATTTAAATATTGTTTCGATTTTCGGATTTCGATATTCGAATTTTAACAAGAGAGTATTTCTGTTATCAAAAGCATGAAATTTAATTTCTGGAATAAAATTAGTAGACCAATTCTAGTTTCAGCTCCCATGTCTGGCATCACCGATGCTTCTTTTCGGTTTATGCTAGCAAAATACGGAAAACCGGATGTGATATTCACTGAATTTGTTTCTTGCGATGGGCTGTGTAGTGATGGCAAAGAAAGATTATTAAAACAATTGATTTATAACAAATCAGAAAAACCGATTGTCGCTCAGCTTTTCGGTTCAAAGCCAGAAAATTTCTATAAATCTGCTCTAATTTGCAAAAAACTTGGTTTTGATGGTATTGATATTAATATGGGCTGTCCCGATAAAAGCGTTGTAAAGCAAGAATCGGGCTCGAGTTTAATAAAAGATCCATTCTTGGCTGGTAAGATCATTGAGGCGACTAGAAAAGGCGCTGGTAATTTGCCGGTATCAGTCAAAACAAGACTTGGCTATAGCCAGATTGATATGGAAAAATGGATTAACTATTTGCTAAAATTTAGTTTAGATGCTTTGACGATTCACGGTCGCACAAAAAAACAGGGATATGGCGGAGAGGCAAATTGGGAAAAAATTGGCCATGTAAAAACATTAGCAAAAGAAATTTCTCCAGAAACTTTAATTATTGGGAATGGCGATGTTAAAACACTGGATGATGCTTATTTAAAAGTTAAGAAATATGATTTAGATGGTATTATGATTGGTCGAGCGCTTATCGCAAATCCCCTATTTTTCAAAAAGACGAGGCAGATGAAAGATTTATCAATTAGGGAAAGATTTGATATGCTTCTGGAGCACATAAAGATATTTGAAGAGGTTTTTAGGGATGACAACAGAAACTTTTCTGACATGAAAAAGTTTTATAAAAGCTATATTTCTGATTTTAAGGGCGCTAGCGCTCTTCGATTTGAATTAATGAAAGCAAGGAATGGTGAGGAAATTAAGGATATTGTGGAGAACTTTTTGAATGAATTTGGAAGTTAGTGGTATAATTGAATTATAAATGTAATTTTATATACTATGGAAAAATTAATAAACTATTTAACATTCAAGAAGATGGTAAGCTCTTTTCTTTTGAGATTTGTTTATCTTGTGGGAATTGCGGCTTTAATCATCTGGGCAATAGATTTTTTTATAAAAGGTAATGGAATTAGCATTGTTGCCGGTTTTTTGGTTTTAATCTTTGGAAATCTCATTTGGCGAGTTATCTGTGAGCTTTGGATAGTATTGTTTAGTATTCACGATATCTTGAGAAAAAGCGAAGATCACTTAAAAATCTTGAGCGATACAGTTAGAAAGTAATAAAAATTATTGAAGTCGGACTTCAATAATTTAAATAAAATTATTCAATAAAAACCCCGGTATTCCGGGGTTTTGTTTTAGGTATTGACAAAAAATATTTATTGACTAGAATGGTTATATAATTAGTTCCTAAATAATATTCGAAGATCCGATACCGATTTGATGCGGCGGAAGCTGATCATCTCGGGATGACTCGGTACACGAAGAAGCTGGGTTTTTCTCAAAACCCTAGAGGAAACGTCTGATCCTACTGTTGCGCTGGCGCTATAAGGATCAAGAAAGTGCCGTTGTATCTAAGGCGCAACTTGGATATAACAGAGAAGGCACGAGTATGTGCTCTACGCTCAAAGGGGTTTAGGCACGATCGTTTCTTGCTTTTTCGTGGAAAGGCGCGAGACGAAGCATCTCGCGATCTCGAAGAGAAGGGACGTGAGGATTCCCAGTTTCCGGAAACCTCGAGAATTGGTAGCTAGGACAATATCCCATCGGGGATATCATTCTGTCTCCTGGTCGGAGTCAGAAAGTTGAACAAGGTGAATTTTAGGCGAGTCCAGCCTAAAATGGAAACAGACCCTTGTCGAGGGAACGCCAAAGGGCAATCCCTTACTAGTTCTCTATCTTCTCTTCGGAACAACAAGGACTCAGGTCAGCTGAGTCCTTTTTTAATCTTCTTTTTTTTGACTTTTGTGGATTTTAAGATAAACTAATAATGGTTCTTTAAAAGGAGGAAAGATGTTTGGCCTAAAGAAAAGGGATCGTAAGAGAAAAGGAGTTCGGTCTACGACCTATTTTTTTCCTTGTCATGTTACTGCTTTTAAAATAAGAGCAGCTATTGAAAGGAAAACACTCACAGATTTTGTAACAGAAGGCCTCGATGCTTATTTTGAAAACGTATGTATTGAACAAGGATCTCAAAGATCCCAAGTTCTTAGATAGGTTAGTGGTATAAAGCAAGAGAGGACAAGAAGTCCTCTCATTTTTTTTGTGAATAAATTTTAACAAAGAAACGAGATCTTTCGCTTTGCTCAAGATGACAATAAACTAAAACTTGTCATTCTGAGGTGGAGCCGAAGAATCTCAGGGAACATACGGGATCCTTCATTTTATTCAGGATGACACTTTGAAGTGTCATATTTCCAGCTTTCCTTGGTCCAGTGCTTTGTTTGCCATTCTATCGGCTTCTTGATTTTCTTCTCTGGGAATAATCACAAACTCAATTGGTCTGGCAAAATCAATTTTGCGATTCCAGGCTTCAAGAAAGAGCTTCTGGATATTCGGCTCTTTTATTTTGTACTCCCCTCTCATTTGGCGAATCATAAGCTCTGAATCGGAATGAAAAATAATTTTTTCAGGATGATGGCAATTAACATGTTTCATGGCAAAAATAAGCGCCTGATATTCAGCTTCATTATTGGTTGTTTCGCCAATTTCTTTATGTTCCTGCCAAATAATCTTATTTGATTCGTCTTTAAAAACAATCCCAATTGAAGCTGGTCCGGGATTACCACGAGAAGCTCCGTCGGTATATACTTTTAATAGTTTCATGTTATTACAGATTATAACGATTTTAAATAAAATGTGTTAAAATTATTGATTTTTAATGTAAAAATACTACAATAATAATAATAAAGGTTAATTAAAAATAAATAGTTCTTTTCTAGGTGTGTTGATACTTACAAAGGAATTCCAAAAGGAGGAACTATGTTTCCATCGTCTATATGGCTGTTGATCAGTATTGGAAGTTTTGTCGTTTATGGATATGTATGGCGATTTACATATCTATGGATTGACAAACATAGTAAAGAAAATTGGCACGCATATGAAGGAGATTCATCATTGACTGGTTTTTCTTTTTTTTGGTGGATATATTGGCCATGTCACTTTCTTTGGCGATTATTTATCTATTGGCCAGATCATTTTCTCAAACGTTTAGTAGGAACTGATAACAGTGGGGCTTAACAAAGTTGTTAAGCCTTTTTTCTTTTGTCGAAAGATAATTTCCAATCTATTATTTTCAGCGTAATTCTCTTCTCTCCTTGCCACTCATCAAACATTGGCGTGAAGGCAAAATCGTAAGCATCTTCTTTATTGATGCCTTCAAAGCTAATGGCATTTTCGAAAAGAATCGCTCGCAAATAATATTCTTTTCCTTCTTCATTTTTTCTGATATTTAATAAAAGGTGCTGTTCTTTGGCGCCAATTTTCTTTATATCCATTATTTGGACATTCTCAATCGCGAAGATTGGCTCGGGATTTCCTTGTCCAAATGGCTCTAGTTCTTCAAGGGTTTTCTTTAGGTCATAATCAATATCAGAGAAATTTAGAATTGCATCAATTTTAACTTTTTTTAATAATTTTTTACCACGCAGAACTTTTTTAATTGTGCTACAAAGACATTCGGTTAGCTTCTTTGCTTCAGTAGTTTTGAAGGAAAAGCCTGCGGCTGCCTTGTGTCCTCCAAATTCCTTGAGGTAGGATTTGCATTCGCTTAAAACTTCAACAATATTTACTTCTGGGATACCACGACAAGATCCTTTAGAGATTTCTTCTTCCTCTTGGTATATAAAACTTGGGCGATAGTATTTATCTGTTACTTTTCCTGAAATTAACCCCACTATTCCTTTCGGATAATTTTTATGTCCTCTAATAATAACTTTTTTATCATCAATTTCTTCTTGAAAGACAGTTGATTGAATTTCTTTAAAAATTTTAAGTTGAAGTCGCTGGCGAGCTTGATTTTTTAAGCTTAATTCTTTAGCAATCTCAGTTGCTTCTTTTTCGGTATCAGTGTTAACTAAGAAAAAAGCTTTGTTGGCGTGATCCATTCGACCAGCAGCATTTAATCGAGGTCCAATCACAAAACCAATCGTATAAGCATCAACATTCTGAACGCGAAAACGATTACTTTTTTTATCAATCCATTTTACTTTTATATCTTTAACGCCAGCTTCTTTCAATAGAGCTTTCAGTCCTAATCGGCGGGTTTTGGCGAGTACCAAAAGACCATATTTTACCAAAGTGCGGTTTTCTCCTTTAAGATTCATCATGTCGGCGACTGTTGCAATAGCAACCAAATCAAGAAGCCATTTCTCTTCTTCTTCTTGGAAAATATTGTTATAAGTTTTAATAATCGCAGTCGCTAATTTAAACGCCACTCCGGCGCCAGATAAATCTTTGTTTGGATATTTTTCTCCTTTCTTTTTAGGATTAATAATGACATATGCTTTTGGCAAAATATCTGGAATTAGATGATGATCGGTTATGATGACATCAAGACCAAGAAAATTAGCCAAATCAGTTTCTTCTTTATCTGAAATACCGCAATCAACAGTAATAATTAATTTTATATTTTTTTCCGAAAGTTCTCTTATGGCGCTATTATTTAAACCATAACCCTTTTTCCTGTCAGGAATATAAATTAATGGATCCGTACCTATTTTTTTAAGCGTTTGATAAAGAACAGTAGAAGCGCAAATTCCGTCGGCATCATAATCACCAAAAATAGCGATTTTTTCATTATTCAACATTGCCTCTTTTATTCGATTGACTGCTTTTTTTATGCCAGATAACAAAAAAGGGTCATAAACATCTTTTTTGTAGTCAATCGAGAGAAAATCATCTATTTCTTTCTTAGTTTTTATGTCTCGATCGTATAATAACCGCAAAAGCAAAGACGGATAGTTTTTGTATTTTTCTAAAAACTTTTTTGGAACTTCTTTTTTAATTTCCCACACTTTATCCATAAAGATAAGTCAAAACGTAAAAGTTAAAACTCAAAACAATAATTTAAAACTTAAAACTATAAAACAATTCATTTTTAAAATTACTTTTGTATATTTGAAATTCCAAGTTTTGAATTTTAAGTTATAATTCTAAGCTTTTAGTTTTGAACTTTAAGTTTTTGTTCGAAGTACCATTTTAAAACATCGTAAGCTATAGGTGCCGCAGTTGTTGATCCGCCCCCACCCTCTTCAGCCAAGATTACCAGAACGATTTCAGGATTTTCATAAGGAGCGAAAGCAGCAAACCAAGCATGAGATTTTGTTCCATCACCGAATTGAGCAGTTCCTGTTTTGGCAGCTGATGATACTGGCAATCCTTGCAGAATTTGAGCTGAACCAGAAATCACAGTTTCCTTCAATCCATCTCTGATGTAGTCAATATTTTTCTTATTAAAAATATCATTGATTAAAATTTCTGGTTCAATCTGATTAAAAATTCCACCTGAAGTTTCCTCTACGGAAGAAAGTAATCGGGGCTTGTAAATTTTGCCACCATTAGCAAAAAATGCGTAGAGTTGAGCCACTTCAAGAGGGGTTAGAGCTACGTCTCCTTGTCCAATTGAGGCATGATAAGTATCTCCTATATACCAAGCTTCATTTTTGACGGATTTTTTCCAATCACTGTCAGGCACAAAGCCTGAAACTTCTCCGGGAAGATCGATTCCGGTTTTTTCCATCATGCCGATTTTTTTTGCATAATATTTGATTTTGCCAATTCCTAGTCCTTTAAAATCTTCGTATCCTCCACCAATCATATAAAAATAAACATTACAAGACTGAGAAATTGCTTTTTTAAGCGTAACCCATCCATGAATTTTCCAATCGCGAAAAACATAAGAAACATTTTGATTATAAACATTAGCGACACGAAGAAAACCTTCGCAATTAAAACCTTTTTCTGGTGAGATTATTTTTTCTTCAAGCGCTCCAATAGCAATAACAGGTTTAAAAGTCGAACCGGGAGGATAGGTGCCAGAAATAGTACGATTAAAAAACGGTCTATTTGGTGATTCAATAAGACTTGTAAATTTTTCTTGATCCATTCCTTGGCTCAATTCGCTATTATTAAAACTTGGGATACTGACTAAACTTAGAATATCTCCGTTTCTTGGATCAAGAGCAACTGCAGCGCCTGCTTTGAGATTATTTTTTTTGAGAGTATCTGTTAAAGTTTCATAAATTTTATTTTGAAGATCACTGTCTATCGTAAGAGAAATATCAAAACCGTCTTTAGGTTCCATTTCTGATATCGGTCTAACTTCATTTCTTAACGGAGAAACTTCGGTGCTTTTGATTCCAATTTTTCCTCGCAATAAATCCTCATATTGAAGTTCTATCCCACTTTTTCCAATATAATCATCTACAGAATAGTTGTCTTTTTTTATTTGATATTCTTGATCTGTTATTTTTCCGACATAACCTAAGACGTGAGAAAGGCTATAGGAATAAGGATAATCCCTTCTATTGCGTTGTTTGATCTCTATGCTAGGCGACCAATTATCCTTAAGACTTTTTAATGTAAAAACTTCTTCTGAGCTAATATCGGTAACAAGCCTTACAATGCTGTCTGACGAATCATTAATTGTTTTTTTAAGTTCATCTGTACTAGTTTTTACGATGGAAGAAATTTTTTCTAGTGCCTGCTCAATTTCCGAATCATTCTTCGGAGCATTTTTTTTGTTCCAAATGAGGTCGTATGCCGGAATATTATAAGCAATTTGTTTATGATTGCGATCATAAATAATACCGCGACGAGGCGTTATCAATTCAATTTGAGAACGATTTTTTTCTGCCAATATTTCATAATAAGACGATCCTCTGAGTTGTAAAAAAGCCACTCTGATAATAATAGTTCCGAACAAAAAAGCAATTAAAATAAACGGTAAGCTGATAGCTGATTTTTTTATTAAAACAGGCATTCTTTCGGGAATGTGTTCGTTTCGCTTATTTGACGAAGAACCTTCAATAAAGACATCTTCTAAGTCGATATTCTCTAAGCTTTTTTTAATTTTATTTTTAAAAAATCGCATAATTAATCATTAACGAACAGTTTTTTCTTAAACAACAGAGCCAATAAAATAATAACTAGATTTGTTAGTAAAATTTGAATAAGAATTAATATTCCAAAACGACCATCTATGGAAAGAATTACGAAAAAAATATTTTTTACAATAAAATACAGACAGGTACTAACAAAAGATAATCCTAGTAATGTTAAAAATGTCAGCGATCTTAAAAAGTTTTGACGAATTAATATTAATGCAAAACAAAAAATTAAATAAATAATTGTTTTTGATCCCAAAGGAATTGCAGAAAAAAGATCAAAAAGCAAACCACCAATAAATGTTAAAAGAAAAATAAAATCATAGTTTTCCAAAATGATCCATATAAAAATAATCAAAAAAAGTGGATCAAAATATTTATCAATACCAAAACGTGACAATACAGAAAATTGAATAAATATTGCCAAAAAAACAATAATTAATTTTAGAAAAAAGCTCTTAATCATTCTTTAAAAGTAAAACTTGTTCAAATTGATTTAAATTAACCAATGGTTTTAATACGCCGATTCTTGAGACTGCGGAAGGTTTTACAATAATTTTTTCCAGTTGGCCAACAATTAATCCAGGGGAATAACCATCAATGCCTGATGTAATAAAAATTTCTCCTATTTCTGGCTGATCTTGATAATTAATAATCTCGATCTCCAAAGAATCTCCGGCGCCAGTACACAAGGCATCAGTTCTAGTTTTTTCTCCCATAACAGATACAGAAAAATCAGAACTATTCAACAACTTAGCCTGCGATATGCTTTCATAAGTGTCGGTAACTTTTCCTATTAAAAATTTATCAGGAAGAATCATGGTTTCACTACCAGTCAAACCATCTCCTTTTCCTACATTAACAATGACAGATTGATTTGCCTCAGAAGATCTTCCGATTACTTTTGCTATAAAGAAATCTTGTTTTTTCTGTTCTTTAAGGCCAAGAGCTTTTCTTAGAAAATCATTTTCTCTTCTGATTTCGTCAATTTCTACCTGTATACTGGTTAAATCTAATTTCTTTTGCATTAAGCTAGTCAATTCATCTTTATTTTTCTGATAATTAATTAGTATCTCAAACGGCTTAGTTAAAATATAGAGATTTTTATCTGATAGGCTAAGAATTGGTTTTGCTCCAGAGAACAAGAAAGATTTAAAAGAATTCAAAAAAGCGCTCTGGTCAAGCGCAAATATTAAAATCGAAATAATAATTAATGACAAAAAGACAAAAAAATTCTTTTTCTGGCTAATTTTTTGAATCATCAAGGTTCAATTAAAAGATCTTTGTACTGATCAAAGTTTTCTAAAATAAGACCGGCTCCACGAACTACTGCCGTTAAGGGGTCTTCAGCTATTTTTACATTGACTTGAGTTGCTTCCCCAATAGATTTATCTAATCCGCGGAGAAGCGCTCCTCCTCCCGTTAGCACAATCCCCTGTTTCATAATGTCTGGCAAAAGCTCAGGCGGAACTTCCTCTAAAACCATCCGAATAGTTGCGATAATAGTTGTTACTGATCGTTCTATTGCCTTTCTTATATGATCATCGCTCACAAGAACTTCTCTGGGGAGACCGTCTATTAAGTCTCGTCCTCTCAAAAAACCCTCAAGATGTTCATCAAGCTTTATGGTTGATCCAAGGCTTATTTTTATTTTTTCTGCAGACTGTTCACCAACAAGAAGATTCAATTTTTCCCTGGCAAATTGGATAATGTCTTTATTGAGCCTGTTTCCGGCAATACGGATGCTTTTTTGCGCAATGACTCCTCCTAAAGAGATAACTGCAATTTCAGTAGTGCCACCGCCAATATCTACAACAAATTGGCCTGAAGCTTTTTTTATGGGAAGTCTGGCGCCAATAGTGGCAGCAACCGGCTCGTAGACAAGATAAACTTCGCTTGCGCCAGCGCTTTTAACAGCATCTTGGGCTGATTTTTGTTCAACTGGAGTGGCTGACATGGGAATGGCGACAACTACTCTAGGGCGAGAAAGAAAACGGAAAACTTGATCATTTACTAAATTAATAAAATATTTGATCATCTGCTCGGTTGCCTCAAAATCTGAAATCACGCCATCAACCAATGGTTCAACAGCCGAAATGTGCGGTGGTGTTTTTCCTAACATTTGTTTTGCATCTTTTCCAACAGCCAAAATTTTTCCAGTTTTTTTATTAATGGCAATGACCGATGGTTCATTAATAACAATTCCCTTGCCCGAAACATAGACCAAGCTATTAACTGTACCTAAATCAATGCCAATAATAGGGCTAAACTTTTCAAGCCACTTTGGTTTCTTGCCAAGCTTTTTTATAAAATCAAAAAATTTTAAAATATTTTTCTTCATGACTCTTTATCTTAACGCAAAAATTTACTAATCGCAAATCGGGTTCATACTAGAATTTAGAATATTGAATTCAGAATGAGAATGACAAATTAAAAATGGGCGTAATTTACTATTACGCCCTTGCTGTTAATGACTTGTTCCGCCATTCGGCACAAGTCCAAGAAGTTTGATTGAGACAAGATAGTAGTGAATCGGCGCTACCACAAGTCCACCGACAATTCCGATAGTCGCAATTTCAGGGATATTTCCACCAAATCTCCAAGCGATGAAAGCGACTATCATTGAGTCAATGAGACGAATCGCCCTCTTTCGGGAGTGGATGTAGCGGAAAAAACGCCAAGAAGCTTTAAGGCATGGGAATAAGAAGTCATTCCAAGTACCTTGAAAAATTAGACATATACTAAACAGAAGGAAAATTGGAAAATGAATTAATGCGCTTAGCCAATCTAATTTAACCATATCTTTGCAAACCAGCGGAAGATAGTCTTTTTCAAGATTTTTCATGTATAAAGCCGGAAGAATATAGGCCATCCCCATAAGTATTCCAATGGTGATGATTGCAATATTTACTCCAAAATGATAAATCGTTGAGGAGAAATGGATTGAAAGGATAATTCCGCAAACAAGTACCCAAGAACTAGAAAGAATACCGAGCAAAAACCGATATCCCGGTCGATCAATTGGCTTCAAGTGCACAAAGCATCTTCTTGCCGCTCTAAGTCCCTGAAGAAGTTCTTTTGGTTCTCCGGCCAGATAGCCGATGAATCCTCCAGAAAGAACGCCAATCCACCAGAATGATCCTCCGATAAGGAAAGCAATTAATCCGCCAATTACTCCCCCGACGATTACTCCCAGCGTCTGTTTTGCCACCTCACGAAACATTTTGCCTCCTTAGGCTGATTGTGAAGAACTAAGATTATCCTATTGCATAAGCGACATTATGTCAATGCTAAAAAGAAAAACCCGCAGCTATTCTGCGGGCAAGGGTTGTTCTTGATTTGATGCGACCATTTTTCTTAAAGCATTAAGAATAACTAGAGAATCATTACTTTCAATTATAACGACGTTTTCAATTCCCATGTTTCTTAAAATCTTTTCTTCATCGTCTCTCAAAGAACCATAAACTAAAATTTGTTTGGGATCAAATTTCTTAGCTTCTCCGATCTGCTCAAGAGCATCAGGAGTGCCAAGTAACCACTTAACAAGCTCTATGCGTAAAGGGTTACCTTTTTCATTAGCTTTTTCCCAAACCGTCCGATCCTTTTTTCTTTTTCTTTCCGGATATCTTTCCGTTGAGAGAACGACACGCCCAATCACGATTACATCGGGACGCTCGCTAAATTCAAGATCATGAATTGCTTCCTTTATACTCTCAGCTCTGTCAGTAGCAAAACCAACATTAGTAATAAGTGGTATAGCAAGTCTTAAGTCTTCATGATACACACCTTCGCTAATCCACAAAACCATTGTTCTTTTCATCTTTCCTCCTTGGTCAACTGAAGAACTAAGATTATTCTATTACACAACCAAGATTATGTCAACTGTTTCTCATCTTAATATTCAATATTGAAGTTTTATTTATATGTGATACATTGGAATTACGTAAGGGAGGAAATATGCCTTCAAAAAAAGTGATTATGGTTGTGTCTCGTGAAGTTCTTTTTCAATCTGGATGTTTCCATGGTTTTGTTCAAAAAAGATTTTCTGGCGATTTTGAGGATGTTATTCTCAAAAACCATCTTTTTATGGCTAGGGATGAGGCAGAATCAAATCCTAAATTTAAACAACCAATAGCATATATAGTTATTGTTAATCCAGTAACCAGAAAAGTTTTTGTTTTCAGACGCTCAAATCGCGATGATCGTTATCCTGAAAAAAGATTGCAAGGAAAACTTTCTTGTGGAGTTGGAGGACACCTAGAACAACAAGATACTCAAGAAGGAAACCCTATTAGATTAGGCGCCACTAGAGAGTTGGGAGAAGAAGTTATTATAGAAGGTTCTTCTGAAATCGTGCCAATTGGATTCATCAATGATGATTCTGATGATGTTGGAAAGGTTCATTTTGGTGTCGTTTATTTGGTAAAAACGCAAGCAACTAGAGTCCAACCCAAAGATCCTGAGGTTGAAAGCGGATCATATTATAGCCTAGAAGAGTTGGATCAACTTATGCAATCTTCTGATGTCGTGATAGAAAATTGGTCTCGTTTAATCATAAATCAAATGAGAGATATTCTGAATCTTTAATAGAGAAATAAGCAATAGCCTCCGTATATAAGCGGAGGTTTTTTAATAAACAAAAAACCCGAAAAATAATATCTTCGAGTTTTTTTAAAAGTTTATCTAAGGACGTTATGATTAATAATTTCTCCTGAGCTAGCTTGTGCGTCTATAACCCTAACCGTGTTTTGGTAGTATAAAAACATGACAACCGCAACAATGATTGTGGCTGCCACAAAAACAAACCAAAAGAAAATACTAGCTTTTTGTTCCTCCCTAGATTGCTTTTTTACTATAACTTTGAAACTTTTCATAGTTATTAATAAAAACGACTTTAAAAACTTCCTTTCCCTGATTTTACCATAAAGCAAAAAATGAGTCCTGTTGATAACTTATTCGCTAATTACCGGTTCGGGCTGAAAATCATTATTAATACGAGTTAGATGAGGAATCAAATTTATAATTTTTTTATCCTTTATTTCAGCAACAAGAACCATTCCTTCTCTTGTTTTGTCTGAAAATAATTGATCAAAAATAAAATTTCCTAAACTATAAAAGACCTGGGTATTATCTATCGTTTCAACTTCGCTAATAATGTGGGAATGATGTCCAACGATCAGATTTGCTCCAGAATCAACGAGTGCTTTGGTGATTGTTTTTTGACGAGAGTCGGCTTTTTCTTTGTATTCTTCTCCAAAGTGGATTGAAACAATAATTAAATCACATGAATTCTTATTTTTTTCAATATCATTTTGAGCGGATTCAATATCTAGAAATGCCATACCGGATTTATCATCGCCTGCTTCAAATGACCTAGGACCTAAATCGGTATAGGCAAAAAAACAGAATAGTGTGTCTTTAATAGTCTTTTTTAATGGACTATAGGCTTCTGTCTGATTGAAACCACCACCAACATAATCTATACCTGCTTCAGTTAGACGATTGAGCGTATCTTCAAACGCAGGAGTTGACCAATCACCCATATGATTATTCGCGATTGATAAAACATCAAATCCTGCTAATTTGAGGCCTTCTGTGGCTCTGGGATCGGCTCTGAATGAATAAATTGAGCCAACATTCATACCCTTATCAGAAATTGGTCCTTCAAGATTTCCAAAAGTTAAATCTGCATCAGCAAGCCATTTATCCATCTTTAAGAATGGCCATGACCAATTATTTTCTTTTGCCATTTTATCTCCGACAGCACGAGAAAGCATAATGTCGCCGACAAAAACCATATTAATCGTCTTGTTTTCATCGCTCATTTTTATTGGTTCTTTTTGACCGTCAATAATATTCTTAATCCCCCATCCGTTTTTTTGAAAGTAAAAAAAATAACTTGCAACTACAATAGTAATAACGAAAAGCAGAAAAAAGAGTTTTTTTATTAACATCTGACTAGATGATTATTACAAGCTACGAGAAATAATTTCTAATTTCCAATATCTAATTTCAAATCAAATCCAAATGACCAATTATCTAAAAAATTCACACTAGACATTATCCAATAATTAAAAACTAGATATTTATATTTATCTTTGATTTACTGAGTCTTGTTTTGGCAGACTACATAAGTACCGGATTTGGTTGCGTATAACTGGACGGAATCATCATTGGTATTACTAAATCCGCCCATTTCTTCCCATCCTTTATTTTGGCTATCATGAAATACCCATATACATATTTTAAAGTTAGCTCTTTTTGAGTAATTAAGATTACTTTGACTTACTTCGTTTTATGTGTATTTTAGTATCAATTTTGTGGAAGGATAAAATTCGGTCACAAAATTTCGATTACTATCTTGGGCATTTAATAAATAAGCAGTACGAAGTGTGTAGAAATTGCCCATGTCAACCGTTGAATTTGTTGAAGTTCCTAATGGGATTATTGCCAGCATTGTTGTTGCGTAATTTGTTGCTTGAGTCTGAGAATTTTCTGTTATAGATGAAGAAAAATACGTTCCCTGACATTCTGCAACGCCAAAATCACCACCTTCGGTTGTACATACATTACCAGTAGCTCCTAATGTGCAATGGACATTACCAGTTGAAAAAGTTCCCTTGCTCCATCTTGTTAGCACGTCAGTTAAATCACTTGCTTTAAATTTGCAAGTTCCATCTTGGCCTTCAAGTTTTTGATATAGTATTTTTTGCTGATTAACAATTTCCTGAGAGACGCTTGCCGGAAATGTTAAATCTATTTTTTCTGTTCGTAAATAAAAATTACATTTATCAGTTTCACTGCCTTTAATTTCAAAAAATGAAGTATTTGTATGTTTTATTCCAAAAACATCAGTCGTTGTGGTATAAATAACTTTTGCAGGTCTACAATTTATTGAAGCTTGAATCAAGCACTGAAGGTCTTGTTGACAATCTAAGATCGATACTGTTGTATTTGTATTCGCATTATTCGTATTTGTATTAGGATATGAATTAAGTTCTGTTTGATTGACTGGCGCGATTTTTGACCAATTAAGTTTTCTATCATTAAAATCCTTAACAGATTCTATCCAGCGTTTTTTGCCACCTTCTATTAAATACACCTTAAAATCGCCTTCGGCACGGATTAAATTATTATGCTCATACGCATTAAGTTCTTTTGCAGAGATTTCAAAAACATCTTCCCATTTATTGCCATAAGAGAGAAAAACTTCTGACGAAGGCATTCCACGGGTCATGCCTGATTCAGTTAAATAATAAACTGTCTGACTACCAATAGCTCTCAATGTCTTTGCTCGGGGATAAGCATTAAGCGTGCTCTCGGAAACTATCTGAATTTCGCTCCATTTAAAACCGTAATCATTAAAAACTCCAGCCGTTGGAATCCAATGGCGTTTGCCATTCTTTATTTCATAAACCTTTGATTGGTTAGTAGCACGCATTAGGGTTGCGGTAGAAGATGGAGTATCAACAACATTGTCATCATTTGGCGGAGGCGGAGGCATTTCCGCAAAAACAACAATCGCCGATAAAAAGAATCCAATAAAACTCAAAATAAAAACTATTTTTTTCATTTGATTGTTTTTAATATCATTCTAAACCATTTACAAAAGTAAAACCTTTGGATTCCTGCTTTCCTGCGTGTCCGGTAGGCGGGCAGAATCCAGAAACAAATCAGAATGACAGTAAAATCTTAAATAATGTATTATGTCACAATTTTATCATACTTTTAAGAAGTCATGCAATAATAGATATCCGCCTTCGCGTAAAGCTATTTATGCCAAAACGCTTGTAGCCAACCCTGAAGTACAATGAATTGACTTCAGGGTTATTGATTGCGTAATCTTCGCTTAGCTCAAAAACGCAATCAATAAAAAAAGGGAGAAGTGCTTTTCTCCCACCACTTACAATATTCCATCGATCTGCATTAACGGAATATGTAAGCGCATAGCATGTTGCTGGGTAGCTGCTTTAAGCTTTAAAGAAAGTTCATCTTCGCGCGATCTTATTTTTACTACTCCTCCTATTGAATCTTTCTCAAAATTTCTAGGAACTCGACCTTTTTTAGTAACTATTTTGTATCGACCACCTTCTGTTTTAACTATCTTTGCACAACCCTTCACTTGTCCCCCTTTTACTTGTGGCAATATTAACAATCTGTATTTCTTAAATAATCTTTCAATGCCATTTTTATATTTCTTCCTTTTGGAAGCTTCTTATTTAAAAGAACTGAATATTTTGGTCGTTTTGCCGGTCTCGAAAATTCTTCTGAGCTTATAGGAAAAACTTTCGGCACCGGGAAACTTGAATCAATTTCTTTTTTAGTATCAAAGATGATTTTTGCGAATTTATACCATGTCAATTTCGGTTCATTAGTAAAATGATATATTCCTGATTCAATATCTGATTCTATCATATATTTTATGGTATTAGCAAGATCTTTGGCGTAGGTTGGTTTTCCTTGCTGGTCATCAACAATAGATAAATCTTTTCTTTGATAAGCAGTATTTATCATTGTTTTTACGAAATTTTTTCCTCCTAACCCAAAAAGCCATGAGGTACGAATAAGATAATATTTTAATTTATCTCCAGCTTCTCTTATCAAAGCTTCTTCGCCAAGTCTTTTTGATTCTCCGTAAGTATTTAGTGATTTTTTAGAAAAATCTGTTTCTTTGTATCCTTTTTTATTTTTACCATCAAAAATATAATCCGTACTAATGTGTATAAAAAGAGCGTTCACAATTCGTGACGCTTTTGTCAAATAACCGACAGCTTGAGTGTTGACTTTCAGCAATAATTCTTTATTGGTTTCAGCACCATCTACGTCAGTATAGGCAGCCGCATTAATAATAACTTCTGGCTTAATATCTGTTATGGATTTTATAACTTTTTCACTATCTGTAATATCTAAATTTTCTCGATCCCAAGCAATTAAATTATAATTTTTGTTATCAGAAAATTCTATTACTAATGCTTGTCCCAACATTCCTTTTGCTCCAAGAATGAGAATTTTTTGCATAGATGGTCAAATCCGAAATTCGAATATCCCTGACTGCCGTCAGGCAGGGAAATTCGAAACAAATTATAATTTTCTAAATTAAAAATTCTAAACAATTATGTCTTTGTAATTTCAATTTTCTTGTCTTTAATTCCGACTTTTATTATTTCTCCTTTTTTGATATTTTCAGCAATAATCAGTTCAGCAATTTTATTGAGAATATGTGTCTGAATTGCTCTTTTAAGGGGTCTGGCGCCATAATCTGGATCAAAACCTTCATTGGCTAAAAATTGTTTGGCGTCTTTAGTAATTTCAAGCTTAATTCCTTTGGTTGATAATTGTTTCGTGGTTTTCTTTATTTCAAGATCAACAATTTTTTCAAGTTCTTGTTTTCTTAGATATTCAAACACAATAATTTCATCAATTCTATTTAAAAATTCTGGTTTAAATTTCTTGCGAATTTCTTCCAAAACTTTGGTTTTCATCACCTCGTAATCTTCAGATGCTTTTTCTTCTTTTTTGCCGCTATCAAATCCAATAGGAGCGTAGTCTCTGATGACATCGTTGCCAATATTCGATGTCATGATAATAATTGTGTTGTTAAAATTAACAGTACGTCCTTTTGCATCAGTTAAGCGCCCTTCGTCCAAAATTTGCAGAAAAAGATTGAATGTTTCTGGATGAGCCTTTTCTATTTCATCAAAAAGTACTACTGAATATGGGCGGCGGCGAATTTTATCTGTTAATTGACCGCCCTCATCATAACCAACGTATCCCGGAGGCGCACCAATAAGACGAGCTGTTGAGTGTCTTTCCATGTATTCTGACATGTCTATTCTAACCATAGCGTGTTCATCATTAAACATGAAGTCTGCTAAAGCCTTCACTAATTCAGTTTTTCCTACTCCTGTTGGTCCAACGAAAATAAATGTTCCAATTGGCCGATTTAGAGAAGTAACATCAGCTCTTGATCTTCTGATGGCATCCGATACGGCCTTAATTGCTCTTTTTTGGTTTACAATTCGTCCGGAAATAACATCTTCCATATTTAAAAGTTTTTCTTTTTCGTTTTGTAGCATTTTCTGAACAGGAATTCCTGTCCAACGAGAAACAACTTTAGCGATTTCTTCCTCTCCTATTTCTCGATTTAAAATAGAATTGCCTTTTTGGGTACGCTTTAGTTCAACCTCTGTCTTTTTAAGCTCTTTTTCTTTTTGAGGAATCTGGCTATATTTAATCTCAGCAACTCTTTCAAGATTAGAAGCTCTTTCAGCTATTTCGGCTTTCGTTTTTAGATCATCTATCTCTTTTTTTGCCTGATTCATCTTGCTGATTAATTCTTTTTCTGCTTTCCATTTAGCCATGAGCTTGTTATTTTGTTCTTGAATTTCGCTGATTTCTTGTTTAATTTTTTTGAGTCTTTTTTTCGCGTCATCGTCTTGTTCTTTTTCGAGTGCTTTTTTTTCAATTTCCAGTTTTATAAGAGATCTTTTTAAAATATCAATTTCTTCAGGCATACTGTCAATTTCCATACGCAAAGAGGAACCGGCCTCATCCATTAGATCTACTGCCTTGTCTGGCAAAAACCTGTCAGAAATATAACGATTAGAAAGTTGAGTCGCAAAGACTAGAGCTTTGTCGGTAATGTGGACACCATGATGAACTTCATATTTTTCTTTTATGCCTCTTAAAATAGCGATCGTATCTTCAACACTTGGCTCTTTTACATAAATTTGCTGGAAACGGCGCTCTAGGGCCGGATCTTTTTCTACATATTTTTGATATTCTTTTATAGTAGTTGCTCCAATGGCATGAAGTTCTCCTCGAGCCAACGCTGGTTTAAGCATATTGGAAGCATCCATCGCTCCTTCTGCCTGACCGGCACCGACTAAGGTGTGCATTTCATCAATAAATAAAATCACTTCCCCAGAAGCATCTTTGACTTCCTGAAGAAGCGCCTTGAGACGTTTTTCAAATTCTCCTCTAAATTTAGTTCCCGCAATCATTGCTCCTAAATCAAGAGCAACAACTCTTTTATTTTTGAGATTATCAGGAATATCTCCGGACACAATCCTTTGAGCTAATCCTTCTACAATAGCGGTTTTACCAACACCAGCTTCGCCAATAAGAACAGGATTATTCTTTTTTCGTCTCGTTAAAACTTGCATCACGCGCCTGATTTCATCTTCTCTGCCGATAATGGGATCAAGTTTTTCTTCCTTAGCGAGCTGAGTTAAATCACGACCATAGCTTTTGAGTGCTTGATATTGCGACTCTGGCTCTGTGTCCGTGATTCGAGAAGATCCGCGAATTCCTTTTAGAATATTTAAAACATTTTGATAACTAATTTCTTTATATTCATCACTCATATCGAGCGTCTGCGATCTTCTAAGGGCGTCAGTAATCATCCCTTCTTCACTCATAAGAGCAAGAAAAAGATGTTCAACGCTAACGTAATCATCTTTCATCTGATCGGCTTCTTCTTGGGCACGTTCTAAAACTCGCATCATATTTTGCCCCATAAAAAGTTGTCCAACGGACATATTAGAAACCATTCTGGGAAGAACCCTTAAGGCGTTTCCAATAATAATCTTCAGTCTTCTGTCATCTATTCCAAGTTGAGTTAGAATTGTTAAAACAATCCCCTCTTTGTCTTCCATCAAAGATGACAACATATGAAGAGAATCGATTTGCGGATGACCTAAATTTTGGGCAATTTCTTGCGCTCTCATCAATGCTTCACGAGATTTAGTTGTTAGGTTTTCAAAATTAAACATTTCTTTATATTTAACATGATGATTATTATGAATATTGTATCACATTTTTCATTTTTTAAAAGAAGTTGAGAGATAAATTGATTTTAAAATGAAATAACCAAGTAAAACTGTTGACAATGTTGACATTCATTATTTTAGTTATAGAATAAAAGAGGTTCTTTAAAAATTGGTACATAATGTAATCCTTCGACTTCGTTCAGGATGTAAGTTTTTCTGTTTTTCGTCTACGGCTCAAAAAGAAGAAACTAACAGGAGGGAAAAATGTTCGAGAGCAAGGACGTCAAAAGGCCGATTAGAGCCGGTATAATAATGGGAATATTAGCTTGTTGTGGAATAATAGCGCTTGGAATGTTTGCTATTACAAATTTATCGCCTAAAAGTGATAATCTTTTGCTGATATTGGGAATATTCTTGACTTTATTTTTGTTAATACTTGCGTGTATTTGTCTATATAGCAGCAAAACGCCAGGTGGGATTCCAGTCATTGATCCTTGTGATTATGTTAATGAACGTGAAGGAGGATTATTACAGCCAGTTTTCCAACTGATAACCCTCGTTGCTAATGATCAATGGATAGCATTAATGACAGAGCCAGTTCAAGAAGATGGAAATAGCAAGATGGTAGCCATTAGACATCTAGATTTTCAACCTAGTGATAGGTTGTTTCTCGTAAGATTTTTTGGAGAAAATTGCAGCGTCGGAAATATAACAACAATCAAGGTTGTAGCGATGCCTGTAACATCAGGACATGTCTTTGCTATTGTTCATGGTAGCGATACTGAAGCCTAATTGATTAAAGATAAAAGACCTCACAGAAATGAGGTCTTTTTTTAGTTCCAATCTATAAATAAAGATTTAAAATTTAGATTTTATTGGTAATTCAACATAGAAAGTCGATCCTTCATCTTTTCCCTTGCTTTTTGCATAAATTCGACCATTGTGAGCTTCGATAATTTTATGGCAGATATATAGTCCAATGCCCATACCGCCAGCATGAAACTTTTCTCCCGCCTGACCTCTCCTGAATTTTTCGTACATTGAATCAATCTCTTCATGAGACATGCCCACGCCAGTATCTTTAAAAATTATCGTAATTTTCTTAGAAGTAGTTTCTGTAGAAATATTTAGACCGCCTTTTTCTGTGTATTTAATGGCGTTATCAATAATATTCACAAATATCTGGCGAAGTTTATAAGGATCAGCGCTGATCGTTGGAAGCGGTGCGGTTTTATAAGTAAGATACAATCCTCTTTTTTCAGCATTAACTTTAAATTCGTTCACAACAGACTCTAAAATATCAGAAAGATCATGGACGTCTTGAAATTCGAATTGAAGCTTGCCTCTTTCAATGCGCGACAAATTAAGCAAATCGTTAACTAAGGTGATAAGACGCTCGTTTGATGCATAAACTCGGCTTAAAACTTCCGATTTTTCATTATCAAGCTTTCCGTAAGTTCCATCCAAAATCATTGAAACATAGCCCTTGATTGCCGACAAAGGAGTGCGGAGCTGATGCGATGCAATAGAAATGAATTCGGACTTTGCTTCATCTAATTTTTGAAGCCTAAAATTAGCTCTTTTCAACTTTTTTGCCATATCTTCCATTTCTTGTCTAGCATTAACCTCCTGAAGAACTGATTTAACCAAGAAAATACCAAAAATAATGGCGGCAAAGAAAAGACCGAGATTTAAAATTAATTGTTCTTTGGTGCGAAAAGTAAAAACATTTACAAGAAGGATCAAGAGCAAAAGTCCCGTAAAAACCTCTGCTGTCATGACGCGAATTTGCATTAGATGATGTCTCAAAACAGCATAAACACTAAACACTAGGAAGAAAAGAATTGTTAAAGAGGAAAAATTAGTAACAGCGTCAACTCCAAGAAAAGGAAAAATAATTGATCCTGAAATAGCAAGAAGACTTGATGACACTATACCAATCAACATATATCTTAACTGAATTCTAATTACTCCCCTGCTTTTTCTGTAAAACAGCATCAATCTTATTGAACCCCAAAGAGCAAAAATTATAAAATAAAACGCTAAAATCAAATAAAGCGGACCGTGAACAATTTCCCTAGAACCATCTCCTAAAACCCTTACTGAAGAAATATTGAGATTCGTTGGAGAAAGCACCAAAAAAACAAGCGGCGGAATGGTGATAATTAATTGTTTCAATACATTAAGTTTTGTATATTTTGGGAAAATATGGGTAAAATAAACCCAAATAGCAGGAATGGCAGCTGCCCAAACTATCGAGATTTGCGCCCAAAAATAAATTCCCGAAAGAGATAAAGAAAGATCAATAAACAAAGAAGAAGCTAGCCAAAATCCAACAAAAAAGATAAGCGCGGAAAAACTTTGATTAACAGAAGAAGATCGATTATTTGCCAAAACTAAAAGCGCCAAAGCAAAAACTGCTACGAGAATAATGATGGCGATAATAAAAGCTATGCCCATGAAGATAATTTATCGTTGGTTAGAGAAAGCTTCACATAAAAAGTCGTACCCAAATTAATACCTGGACTTTCAAACCAGATTCTTCCATGATGAGCTTCGATAATCTTATTGGCAATATAAAGACCGATACCGGTTCCATCAGGATTAACAACAGCGCTAGTTTTGCCTCTTTGGAATTTTTCATATACCGGCTTTTGATCTCCCGGTTTCATGCCAACGCCAGTATCTTGAATCGCTACCACAATAGAATCATTGTCGAGAAGAGTTTTTACCGTCACGCTACCCTTGAGTGTATATTTTATCGCATTATCTATAATATTTAGAAAAACTTGGCGCAATTTGTCTTCATCTGCGGTAATGAAGGGCAGATTGACTTTTTCGTACGCAAGTTTTAATCCACGTCTTTTGGCAATCATTTGAAATTCACTGACAACAGAGTCAAGTAAATCAGCCAGCTGGCAAGGTCTAAAGATAAATTCAAGTTTTCCTCTCTCGATGCGTGATAGATTTAAAAGATCATTAACTAGCTTAATTAGCCGCTCATTTGAAAGATAAATTTTATTTAAAGCTTCTTTTTCTTCGGGATCCTGAACATCGTCTAGGAGCATTGCGGCATAACCCTTAATTGCGGATAAGGGCGTTCGTAATTGATGTGATGCTATAGAAATGAATTCCGATTTTATTTCATCTAACTTTTTAAGCTCATCGTTGGCTTTTTTAAGATTACCTGCAAGATCTTGAATCTCTTCTTTTTGATTCATTTCGTTGATAACTGATCTAATAAGAGTTGCGCTGAAGATCAAGCCTAACAAAAAAACACCTAGGTTTATCATCAACCTCCAAGAACTATCAAAAGAAAAAATATTAATAAATAAAATAGAAATTAAAAACAAAGATATAATTTGAGCAACAATTATTTTTATATTTAAAAGCTGGTATTTAACAATTGCATAAGCAATGCCAGCAATAAAAAAGATTGTACTCACCTGGGCTATCCAGTTATACGAAAAGATAAATCCCCAGGGCAAAATTAAATTAGTTACTAAACCAGCAGTAACCGGAGTAAAAGTTGCTAAAATCACCCAGCGCATCTGTTTTTTGCCAAGAATGTCCGCTTGATTGAGTTTTTTTAGAAAGTTAAAAAATGTCCAGCTAAAATAAACGAAATAAAAAACAAAATAAACAGGATAACCTGCGCCGAAATAAATTTCTTTTTCCGCTCCATGCCTTAAAACAACATTATTAATAATAAAATTAGGAACAAACGATAAGGCACCAATAATAAAAGGAAAAAGATAAATTAGAAAAATTTCTGACTTTTTAATTTTAACTTCAATTCTTTGAAAAACTAAAGAAAAATATAAGAGGCTAGGCGCTATAAAGACCGGAAAGAAATATAAAATTCGGCACCACCAAAGCGCCGAATAATAACTACCACTCCACCGATAAGCGATCATGGCTATTGTCCAAAAAAATATACTTAAAGTAATTAAACTAAAAGCGACATTGACTGGATTTTTCTTTCGTTGAATATAAATATAAAATCCTAATCCAAGGTTGAAAGTTGCCGATATCGTCAGTAATATATTAACAGAATCCATAAATCAAAAAATACCTCCTTTTTAACATTTTAACTTTTTTTGATAAATTAGGCAAAAAGAAACAGGGGACGACTTATCCCCTGTTGTTTGCTTATGTTGATTTTCTAAATGAACTAGTTACGTTGCCAAGTTGGTGCACTCTCTCATTTATCCATACCAAAGCTCCTATTTGTTTATACCAAGGCGTAGACGGATCATCATCATAAAACCTGAATGCTTCTTTTTCTCCAGCAATTAAGATTCCTTCGGCAAAACAAGTTACGGCCTCTCCAGGTTCCTGCTGATCCATGGGAAACTTATACTCAAGCCCTGGAACAACTGCCATAACGCGAAGTACTATATTAGTAACATCCTTAGCTACGTTTGATGGATGAGTATCGTCAATAATGATAGTATTTGGCGATAGCATGTCCTGAGTAATAATGGCATTAGGCGCTGCTGTTGCCACGATTACTAAATCGCTGTCTTTAATCTTTTTCAGGTCACACGTACAGGCAAAATGAAAACCACTTTCTTCTGGAAACAAATCCCTAAGACGCCTAACTTCTTGTTCGTTTGCCTCAACGACCAAAAGATTATCAGTAACCCTCTTTTGAGCAAACCAAAGAAGAATAGCACGCCCCATAACACCAGCTCCGCCAATTAGAGAAATCTTTAAATCAGAGTCTTTCTGGACAGGAAAAACGATTTTTTCAATCATGTCTTGAATAATAATCGGTGTCAGAATTGTTCCTGTTACAATAGGACTCTTTATGCCACCATGTTTAAGAAACTTCGTCATGCGACCCGTAAGAGCACCCAAAATAATCGGCATTAGACCAAATTCTCTTTCTATTCTTTCAAGAATATCCAGGGCATCCTGCCAACTTCTTTCTTTGACTTGAGTATTGTGTCGATGTTTTTCTCTATCGTTTACATCAGGGAACCAATATTCTGGAAGCAACGGAAGAGTCAAGATTAAAATATTCAGCTTTCCGTAGGTTGCCCTATCAAGTACTAATGGCCACAATCCTTCAAGAAATTTAGTTCGGCGAACAGGATCCATTTCTTTCAAAAATGAACAGCGATTAAGAACATCTTCCATGCTTCTCGGATGAACCAGCATCACTGCATCTGGAACAAATCCGATTATTCTAGTCAGCTCATCTCTTGTTGCTCCTGATTGACAGGCAAGATGTAATAACAAATCTTTCTCCGTTGCTGTTGCCGACAATAAATCTTCCGCAGTTAGTTTGTCGCTAGAAATAAGTTCTCTTAGACTAGTGCGTACGCTTTCTCTGTCCATTTTCTCTTCCTCCTTTAAAGCTTCTTGCCGAGTGAAACGAGGCTGTAGAAGATTTTAAGTCCGCCGAAATTTTAATGAAGGCGGACACTGCCTATTTTTTAAAGAACTCATATATATTATATTATTAGCATACTTTCTTAAAAAAAGCAACTAAAAACATTGACTTAGGGTGCATTTGCTGATACAATTCAATTTATAGTTCTTTACAAAACTAACAAAGGAGGAAAAGTGCATAAGTTTTTACTGAATAAAGCAAAAGAATCTATTAAGAGATTATTGTCTAAACTAAGGGCGTTCGCTCTGCGCCACAACATCAGTTCTAAGATTTTCTTTTGGCTCTGGCTTTCTACTCTAATAACAAGATATGTAACTGTTGCTCTAAGAGGCGTTGATTTTCTTAACTCAAATCCATCAGTTGACATAACGTTGATTGTTATTAATCGCCTAGCCGCACTAATTGTTCCTATTTACGTTATTGGTTATGGAAAACATATTGCGTGGCTAAAAGTGGCATATGTTTTGCTCTTTATTTGGGGAACAATTGAGATTATCGGCATTAAGTTAATTGTTGGTCTGTTTTCGTAATATGTCCTTCTGTCAAAAAAGATAGAAGGACATTTTTTAATATGTTGTTTTTTAAATGGTATATTCTAAAAAATTTGCTTCTTTTTAATTTTATCCTTAAAATGGTTTCAGTCGTAAGTGAATTTTTTTATACATATAAAGCATCATGAACAATGAAATAAAATATTTAAACGCTTTTAATCAATTTGAGCTTATTGGACCCCAGACCTTAAAGAAAATAAAGAAATATTTTGGTTCTTACGAAAAAGCCTGGCAATCGTCTGCTCAATCTTTTACAGGCGCCGGATTAAAAGGAAAGATTATTGAATATCTTGATAAAGAAAGAAAAAACATTAATCCTGAAAAAGAAATGGAACACTTGGAAAAATACAAGGTTAAAATTCTAATAAAACAAGACAAGGCCTATCCTCAACTCTTAAAAGAGATTTATGATCCACCAGAAATACTATATTACTTAGGAAATAGCGAAGCTTTTTCTGAGTTTTCTCTTGCAATTGTTGGAACGCGCCGTTATACTCCTTATGGCAAAGAGGTTGTTGAATATTTTGCTTCAGAACTTGCCCAGATGCAGCTTACAATTGTCTCTGGCTTGGCTCTAGGTATAGATGCCTTAGCTCATAGAGCAACGGTAGAGGCCGGAGGAAAAACTGTTGGTGTCTTGGGGTGTGGGTTGGATCAGATTTATCCTTCTTCGAATAGGAAATTGGGACAGGATATTCTACGATCAGGAGGCGTGATTATCTCAGAGTACCCTCTGGGCTCTCCTCCATTGAAACATCATTTTCCTAACAGAAATAGGATTATTAGCGGACTTTCTCTAGGAGTTTTAGTCATTGAAGCCAATGAAAAGAGCGGATCGCTTCTGACAGCCAATCACGCCGTTGAACAAAATCGAGAAGTTTTTGCTATTCCAGGAAATATTTTTTCTATTCGTTCTGAGGGAACACATCAGCTACTAAAACAAGGCGCAAAATTAGTCACTAAACCAGAAGATATCATTACTGAGCTTGAAATTAAGAATATTAAAAGTTATAAAGAAACAAAGAAAATAGTTGCTGATAGTCCCGAAGAAGAAAAAATCATTAAGCTTTTAGAAGAGGTGCCTCAAGAAATTAATAAAATTATTAAAGAACTCAAATTGCCCGTAGCTCAAATCAATTCCTTGTTAACCATAATGGAAATGAAAGGAAAAATAAAGAATCTTGGTGGCGGATTATATTCATTAAAAAGATAAATACCATAAACATGAAAAATCTTGTAATAGTCGAATCTCCTACAAAAGCCAGAACAATTAGCAAATTTTTGGATAAAAACTATAAAGTTCTGTCTTCTTTTGGTCATGTTAGAGATTTACCAAAATCAAGACTTGGCATTGATGAGGCCAAAGATTTTGCGCCTGAATATATCATTCCAACCAAAGCGAAAAAGAACCTGTCTCTTCTTAAAAAAGAAGCAAGTAACGCGGATACAATTACTTTAGCAACTGACGAGGATCGCGAAGGAGAAGCGATTGCTTGGCATATCACGAGAGCCCTTGGGCTCTCGAGCTCAAAACGTAAAGCGCAAAACGCAAAACAAATTGAGAGAATTGTATTTCACGAAATTACAAAAGAGGCAATCAATGAAGCGCTAAAGAATCCTCGCGAGATTGACATGAAAATGGTCAACGCCCAACAAGCAAGGCGAGTTCTCGATCGACTAGTTGGTTATAAATTATCGCCCTTTTTATGGAAAAAAATAGCCAGAGGATTATCGGCAGGAAGAGTTCAATCTGTTGCTGTAAAATTGATTTGCGAGAGAGAAGAAGAAATAAAGAAATTTATAAAGGAAGAATTTTGGAGTATTATTGCCATCTTATTTAAAAATAAAGATAAAGAGATAGAAGCTATTTTAACTAAAATCGACGATAAAAAATTAGATAAACTTACCGTAAAGAACGAAAAAGAAGCTCAGAGTATTAAGAATGATTTAAGTAAGGCAAATTATAAAATCTTATCTGTCGAAAGAAAAAAGAATTTAAAATATCCCCTTGGTCCTTATACGACTAGCACACTTCAACAAGATGCTGCGATCAGGTTGCATTTTTCTTCCAAAAAAACAATGTTTGTTGCTCAAAAACTTTATGAAGGTATAAAACTAGAAAAGGGAGCTCCGACTGGTTTAATAACTTACATGCGTACCGATTCTGTTAATTTAGCAGAATCGTTTTTATTTGAAACTCAAAAATATCTCAAAGAAAAAATCGGCGCTGATTTTACAGAAGGAGTGCGCCATTTTAAGACTAAATCAAAGTCGGCCCAAGAAGCTCACGAAGCGATCAGGCCGACAAGCGCTTTTCGTGACCCAGAAAGTATAAAATTGCATCTTTCAAATGACGAAGCAAGACTTTATGGGCTTATTTGGAAACGGGCAATCGCTTCTCAAATGGCACCTGCTCAAATTGAAACAACAAAAATTACAATTGAAGCAAATGGTAGCAAAACATACGAACTTGAAACCAAGGGCGAAGTTATTAAATTTGAAGGATTTCTTAAAATATATAAATCAAATTCAAAAGAAAAAATCCTTCCAGAATTGAATCAAGGCGATGTTTTAAATCTTAAAGAAATTATCTCAGAACAGAAATCTACTCAACCGCCTGCTCGCTATTCGGAAGCAATGCTTATAAAAACTCTTGAAAAATATGGCATTGGCCGTCCATCAACCTATGCTCCAACGATTACCACTATTCAGACCCGAGGTTATGTAGAAAAAAACGAAGAAAAAAGATTCGTGCCAACTGAGATCGGCTCTATGGTGAATGATCTGTTAGTAAAACATTTTAATTCTATTGTTGATTATGATTTTACCGCTTCAATGGAAGAAAGTTTGGATGATATAGCGTCAGGCAAAAAAGAATGGGTACCAGTCATTAGGGAGTTTTATGGACCATTTTCTAAAACCCTTAAAGAAACTTATGATAAAGTAAAGACACAGAATGGAAAAGCGGTTGATAAAAAATGTCCTAAATGCGGCAGTGGTATGGTTGAAAAATTCTCTCGCTATGGAAAGTTTATCGCTTGTTCAAACTACCCTGCTTGTAAATATATTGAATCGCCTGACGGCAAAGAAAATAATGAACCGAAGTATAGCGACAAAAAATGTCCTGATTGCCAAGGAAGATTAGTTTTTAAAAAAGGAAGATTTGGTGAATTCATAGGGTGTGAAAATTATCCAAAATGCAAACACATTGAAAGCGGCAAAACTCAAAAAACTGGCGTTGATTGCCCGGCTTGCTCTTCTGGAGAAATAATCCAAAAACGCACTAAAAAAGGACGCATTTTTTATGCTTGCGACAAATATCCTGATTGTAAATTTGCGCTGTGGAATAAGCCGACAGGAGAAAAATGTTCTGATTGCGGAGCATTGATGGTGGAAAACATTAAAGGCAAGAAATTCTGTTCAGCAGGAAAGTTGTGCGCAAAACTAGAAGAGAAATGAATAATTAATTTCATTAATTACAAATAATATCAACTTATTAATTTTACGGAGGTCCGTCCTCCGTAATTTTAATTTAGTTAAAAAACACTAAAAAGCTTGATTTTTTTAATGGAATATGCTATAATAGAGATGTAGTGAGAGTTGCCTGAGAACTCAAGCTACAAGACGACGATGAAGACGAAGACGAAGACGAGGAAGAAAAAGGAGCAACGCAATGAAGAAGCAGATCGTTGTATTGGAGGAAGGAACCCCAGGCAAGATGTCTTTTGGTGTTTCAGAACGAATCTCGGACGACTCTCTTAATGAATTCTTTGGACCCCTTAGACCAACCTCTGATCCCTATCTTAAAAGGATTGGCGAACAGGGAGCAAGGGTTGTTCGCGCCTTGATGGCTATCAATGGCGTGACCGAAGTAGGGATTCGTCCATACGAACTAGAAGTTACGATCGGATCGGCTTTCTCTTGGCACGAAATCATTCCGCAGGTCCTTCGGGTCATTAAGCGGGAGGTTTTTCCCAAGGGAAAGATCGACATCAGAAACAAGGCGCTTTACAGCAAGGAGCCATTGCCGAAGTTGGCATGGCTTAGTCTTCGATTGCGCTTTGAAAAGGACTAAGAGTTCTTGCGTGGCATCTCAGGCATGCCGCTGACAGAACTAAGAGGGCTAGTCGCAGAAGACTAGCCTCTTTTTTTATTTATATTACAAAGATATGATTGATTTTTGAATAATATTTGATACAATAAACTTATAGTTCTTTAAATAGAAAAGGAGGGATTATGAAATTTTTCGTGGCGTATCTTCCAATAATTCTAGGTGCGGTTTTTGGTCTAGTGTTTGTTGTATTCACATGTAGAAAGCCATTTATGGAATGTCTTGAAACTATTTATCATGGTTGCGGTAGATATGATGCTTTACATGGTAATCCATTGAGAGACATTAGTCCTGATTTGTTGAAAAAAATGGACAAACGTCTAACACCAGAACAATGTGAGCGCCTTAGAAAAAGATACGCAGAGGGTTTCAAGCAAGAATCTTCCGGAATTGCGCATTAAGGAGGAGCAAATGAAAGAGTCAATTCTGTTTTTGCTCGGTTTTCTTATTGCGGTAACAATTCTGTGTCTTGCTGTTAGATTCTTATCATTACAAGAGGGTCCTTCGAAGAGAACGATATACTTCTTTAGCGCTTGTTCTTTTGCTCTTGCTTGTCACGGATTAGTAGCGTCACTTTAGAGAACGATTAGCGGAGAATGTTTTTCTCCGCTTTTGTTTTTTTGAAGATTTTTTGATAAAATGGGAAGCACTAAGCTATTCACAATTTTGTTGTCATTCTGAGGCGAAGACAAAGAATCCCATAGCAAGTAAAAAAGAGAGATCCTTCGCTGCGCTCAGGATGACATCATAAAACAAAGTCATCATGAAAAAAATAAAAAACAATAACACAACTTGGCTTCAACTTTTATCTCCAAAAATGGATGAATTGTTAGAGTTGAAAAAGAGTTATGGATTCCATTCTATTACCCTAGAAGAACTAAAGAGACCATCCTTGCGAGCTAAGGTTGAGCGCTATAAAGATTATATTTACATGGTGATTCATTTTCCAATATATAATCAAAAAGAACGTACCGTTGAGCCCGGAGAGCTAGATTTTTTGATTACTAAGAACACTTTAGCGCTTGCTACGATTCATTACACAAAAATTCAGGCACTGGACGAATTGGAGGAAGTTATGAAAAATGACACAATTCTTCAAAAAAAATATTTCAAAGATCCTGTCAGGCTTCTTTATCATATTTTAAGCGCCAATTTTGAATTTTCCCAAAGGCAATTAGAACATATTAGAAAAAATATTCTTCACTGCGAAAGCGAAATTTATCGCGGCAACGAAAGGCAGATGCTGGAAGAAATCGCCTATTTAATGCGCGATGTTTCAAACTTCAAGCGCATGATAAAATTCCATCATGAAATTTTGGAATCTCTCCAAAAGGAAATTACTAAACTTTTTGGAACAAAATATAGACCTTATTTAGAGAGCTTGTGCGGTCAGGCAAGACAAGTGGCCGATGTTCTGGAAACTTATCATGAATCGGCTAAAATGCTTCACGATACCAATCAAACCCTCTTCTCAGCCAAAACCAATGAGGCAATCAAAGTTTTGACCGTAATCTCTGCTTTTACTTTTCCCCTATCGCTTCTGGCAGCGATTTTTGCTTGGGATACTAAGGTTTTGCCGATTATCGGCATGGATAATGATTTTTGGATTTTAATCGGAATATTTGCGATACTATCCCTTTTGATGTACGCTTATTTTAGAAAGAGAAAGTGGCTCTAGGATTAGAATATGGAATATGGAAGTTAGAAGATAGATTTTAGAAGTTGGAATATAGAATATGAATAAAGGAAAAATTAAAAGTTTTAGCGATTTGATCGTCTGGCAAGAGGGGCATAAACTTGTTTTGTTAATTTATAAAACTACAAGTAATTTTCCCAAAAATGAAATTCATGGATTAACTAATCAATTAAGAAGAGCTTCTATTTCAATAACAAGTAATATTGCAGAAGGATTTTGTAGAAAAAGTTTAAAAGAGAAAATACAATTTTATTATGTAGCTCTAGGATCTTTATCTGAAGTCAAAAATCAAATTCTAATTGCCAGGGATCTAAGTTATATTTCGAGTGATGTTTTTGATAATATAGATTTACAAGTAATAAGTGTTGGTAAATTGTTAAATGGCTTGATTTCGAAATCAAAAAGTTTTAATTCTACTAAATTCTAACTTCCAAATTCTAAATTCATGTTATTGTACAATACCTTAACTAAGCAAAAAGAAGAGTTTAGGCCAATATCTAGCAATGAAGTGCTCATGTACACTTGCGGACCGACGGTTTATGATTATGCCCATATCGGTAATTTTAGAAGTTACATCGTAACTGATTTTTTAAGACGCACTTTAGAATATTTAGGTTATAAGGTTATTCAAGTAAAAAATATTACTGATGTTGGTCATTTAACCCAAGATGATATTGATGAGGGCGCAGATAAAATCGAAGAAAAAGCTAAAAAAGAAAAATTGAGTCCCAAAGACATTGCCAAGCATTACGAAGATGCTTTTCGCAGTGATGAAAAAACCCTCAATATTGAACCGGCAGAATTTTATCCCAGGGCAACAGAAAATATTCCAGAAATGATCGAAGCGGTAAAGACCTTGATAGATAAGGAGTTTGCTTATGAAAATGACGGTGCTGTTTTTTTTGATGTTACTAAATTTAAGGATTACGGAAAACTTTCTGGCAACACTCTAGAAAAATTAGAAACCGGCAGTCGCATTAAACCGGATCCAAGAAAAAAGAATCCTTTCGATTTTTACTTGTGGCGACCAGCTGAAAAAGATCATCTGATGCAATGGGATTCTCCTTGGGGAAAAGGTTATCCCGGTTGGCATATTGAATGTTCGGTCATGAGCAGAAAATTCTTAGGCGTGGATACTTTGGATATTCATACGGGCGGCGAAGATAATATTTTCCCTCATCATGAAAACGAAATTGCTCAATCAGAAAATCTAACTGGCAAGCCTTTTGCAAATTTCTGGTTCCACCCAAGACACCTTTTGGTTGATGGTGAGAAAATGGCGAAATCAAAAGGCAATTTCTATATTCTAAAAAATATATTGGATAAAGGTTATGGCGCTTCCGTTTTTCGCCTACTGGTCTTTTCAACGCATTATCGCTCCCCTCTTGATTTTTCCTGGAAAGCGCTGGATCAAGCAAAAGCTAATCTAGAAACTATAGTATTCTTTTTAGATCGACTGAGAGAAGATATTCATGAAACAGAAAAAGAAACTATGAATTCTAAAATACTTACAACTAAAACCAATTTTTTGGAATTTATTAAAAATGATCTTGATGCTCCAAATGCACTATCTGTGGTTCTTGAATTTATAGAAAAGGTTAATAATCTAATTGACGAGGGTAAAATATCTAAGAACGATGCAGTAAAAATTGAAGATTTTATTATGGATATTAATCAAATTATTGGAATTGATTTGAAAAGAATAATAAAAAGAACAAATAATAGCCCTGAAGACATAAAAAAACTTGCAGAAGAACGATATAAACTAAAAGAACAAAAAAAATATAACGAAGCTGATAAAATTAGAGATAAAATAGAAGCAAAAGGGTACAATATTATGGATACGAGTACGCGAAAAACTGAAAACATAAAACCATACAGAATTTATCCCAACAATCCCACTGGTCCTTTTGGTCCAAACGATTAAAATGAATTAATAATTCTAACTTCCAACTTCTAACTTCCAAATTCTAATCTTCATGCTTGATTTAAGAAAACAATCTGGAATTCCCATAAAACTCAAAGACAATGGCGAGCTTTATTTTTATAATAATTTTGCACCGATTGAGCCGGATATTCGCACATTCAAAGAATTAAAAAAATTTATTAATGATGGTAAAAAATTTACTGAGATCAAAGATTCAGAACCCTTTTATCTTATGTATCGTGGCATTTTTGAGTCAAGCAATTTAAGATATGACATTACGATTTTGCCTCCAAGAAAGATTGGCAATGAATTCAATAAAACTGTCGGGCATTATCACCCAAATAAACCTAAAACAAAAGTAGCATATCCAGAAATTTATGAAGTGGTTTCTGGTCACGCCTTATATCTTTTACAAAAAAATAATTTAAAAGATGCGATTTTGGTTGAGGCATTTGAAGGTGAAAAAGTTGTCATTCCTCCGGGCTATGGACATGTGACGATTAATCTCGACGAAAGACCTCTAGTCATGGCTAATCTTCTTGATGCTTCTTTTGAGTCAGGATATGATTTTTATAAAATCCACAAAGGTGGAATTTCCTATATAATAGAAGACAAAGATTCGTTTAAAGTAGTGCCAAATCCTAATTATCCCAAAAAGACCATTCCTAGAATGGCTCGTCCGCGGGATTTGATGTTGTTTGAAATAGATGCTTCTAGGCTTTTATTTCAGTTTCAAGAAAATCCCGAAAAGTTTTTTTGGCTCAGTAATCCTGAAGAATACTTGGTTCAGCTTGTTCCTCAAAGCTTTTTTTACTTCAAATGAAGGCTCATTTTAAATAAAATTTATTTTAGATAAAAGCTCACTTCAAATAAATGAAAAATATAAAAACTTATATTGGTGTAGACATTGGCGGGTCAAAAACTTTTGGCATTGTTTTCCGTGATGGCAAAATCATAGAAAAGTTAAAAGAAAAATCCCCGACTGATCATTGGGACACTTTTTTAATAGATTTAATAAAGAAATTAAAAGGAGATCATGAAATTTCCGGAATTGGCATTGGCATTCCCGGAGTATTAGATGAAAAAAAAGAAGCGCTTTTAGCAACGCCAAATTTGAAAAATATCGTTGGGATTAATTTTAAGAAAATTTTAGAAAAAGAATTCGCAACAGAAATTCGTCTAGAAAATGATGCTAATTGTTTTGCTTGGGGAGAATATCTTTATGGAGAGGGAAGCAAATTTAAGTCGGTTGTAGTGATTACTCTTGGAACTGGACTTGGCAGCGGTTTTGTTTTCGATGGCAAGCTTTGGACAGGATCATTTGGGACAGCGCCAGAAATGGGACATAATATCGTTCGAGCTGGTGGTGAAAAATGCAACTGTGGCAATCGTGGTTGTTGGGAACAATATGCCTCTTCTCAATTCATTTTAAGGCAAACTGGCAATAACCCCAAGACTCTCTACGAGAAAGCCCAAAGTGGCCATGAGTTAGCGCTTCGAGTTTGGAAAATGTATGGTTATTGGTTAGGATTGGGATTGGCTGACATTAGTAATATGTTTGAGCCGGAAGCAATTATTATTGGCGGTGGCATCACCCAAGCTTGGGAATTTTTTGAAAAAGACATGTTAAAAACTTTTAAAGAAAATGTCTTCTCGCCCATCGCTCAGCAAAAAACAAAAATTCTTAGAGCCAAACTCAATTTAGATGCCGGCGCAATCGGCGCAGCTTCTTTATTCAAATTGTAATTTGAATAATTTTAAATTTTCAACCATCAACTTTCAACATATTTAATGTAACTTATTAAATACGCAATGACTTGCGTGTTTTTTGTTAATATTAAAAATGCCGACGGGTTAGGTCGGCATTGTGCTTCTTACTGGCGCATGGAAAGCGGAACGTTCTCGGGATCTTTGAAATAATCGATGATCTTTCCCGAGAGCTCACCAAAAGCTTCTTTTGTTGCAAACCAGAAGACTCCCTCCATAAATCCGAGACCATCAAGATGCTCAGCGACATAACCTCCTTGTTGTGTCACTAATTCCTTAAGGTCCTGATTTGCATTACCAACAGCAATGGCTGTTGTTCCGTCGGCAAGCTCTCTGTCATTTGAACCATTAACTACCGTAAGAATGTTTTTCGGTTTGCACTCCAAAAGCTTGCAAACCATCAACACGCCATTCCCCTTACTGATTCCGATTGGAACGATATCAATGCATCCATCAGGATGCCGTTGAACTTTGAGATTGAGTCTGTGCGTTCGGATGATTTCTTCGAAATACAAAACCCATTCCTCGGTGACAGATATATCTTTGTCAGGAGGAAAGAGGGTAATGATCATTTCCTTGAGTTCTGGACGGTATGATACTTGTCGTCCACGAACCCAGAGAGTTCTTCTGATCTGGTCTATCCGGGCATGATAGCGAAAGAGAGAAAGACTCTCTTGGCCATCACCACTAAGACAGGTCGTTTCAAAGGCTGGCGGAGGTCCCGCATCAATCAATCGAAGCAAGAAAGCGCCACTCTCTCCTACGACATAGTCCCACATGGAGATGCCGACACCAGAGGCGACGCCTCGCATGTAATCAGCATTCTTGCCTGTCGCAGGCCCCATCTTGATTCCTAATTCATGAAGAAATCTGAGAAATTGAGCGACTTTCGGATCAATTGAACCGCCCTGCGGAACCATTGATCCATCCCAATCAAACAAGATCCCTTTGATCGTTGTTCGTTCCATCTTCCCTCCTCGTATCCATTGTATAAGAACTCTCCTATCTTACCATATTAATATTAAAAAGTCAATAAAAAATGCCTGATATTACTCAGGCATTCACTTTATCTTTCAAAAACTAGTTTATGCGTATCTTCTGTTGGTCGCTCAATAGTGATCTCTTCAATGAATCTTGCTGCCAATAGATGTACTCTAGAATTATCCGTAACCCGCGTTACGCAATCAATAACTCCTTGCGTTGTAGGATATGGCGATACATATCCATCACGATTAAGAACAACTTTCTTGGCTCCCTGCGTGACATTTGCAGGAGACATTGGCATTTTAACCCTATCAAGCGTTGGCAAATCTCCCTCAGAATCGCCAATACCTGCCAAATTTTCTATGGCAATATTACATTCTGAAGACCAGTAATCAAGACCCGATCCCTTATTCACACCACGAATAGTCACATCAACAGCTGACTTTGAATGTGTTACTTCAATAATACCTAGTTTGATCAGATCATCTACTTCTTCAATAATGTTTTGTGCCAATTCGCTTGCTTCAATAGCCCCATGCTGAACACTGAAAGAAAGCATAAATTCCTTACCTAGCTCTCTGACACATGGATACATTTTAGTTGTATCAATGATCTGTTGTCTTACTCCAATAAATCGAGAAAGAGCACTTTCTGTAATAGCAGGATTTAAATTAAACTTTTTAGTCTTTGGATAATAAAGAATTGATCCATTCTCGACAATGCTTGGAATGTCAGTCACAATTCCCAAGGCTTGAAGAGCTGCTTCTGCGTATGGTGCCTGGCGTCCAGTCACAAGAAACGCGCAGATACCAGTTTCTTGATAAAGAACCCTAAGAAGAACTCCAAGTCTCAAGATGTTTCTTGTCGGCCAGGAAACTCTTCCTCCGCCAGCCTCTGAGATACAACCCTCAAAATCGATGCCAATTGCTCTTATTCCTGTCATTTTCTTCTCCTTATGTATTTGTTTAAGAACTGTCGTCAGTCTACCATATTAATATTAAAAAGTCAATAAAAAATACCGGTTCGTAAGAACCGATCTTTATATCTTTAAATTACTTTGTCGTGCTTGTGGCTGTTGTGCTTGTTGTGGTAGTTGTTGTTTCTAATTCATCGTCAATCATTCCCTGAAATGCATCAAATTTTTGAGCGCCGATAAGGGGTTTGCCATTGACAAAAAATGCCGGCGTTCCAAAGTTAGTCAAATTTGATTCCTGAACAACTTTATTAATATTCTCAAAGCTTGCCTTAACTTGATCAGCAAATTTCCCATCATCTAAACAAGCATTGAATTTCTTGGTATCAACTTTTAAATCTTTTGCATAGATTTTCAGATTTTCCACTTCAAGGGCATCTGATTTTTCATATAATTTTTTATAAATGTCATAGTAATCCTTTCCCTGATCAACATAACATAACGCTGCTTCAGCGGCTTTCTGGGCGTTAGGATGATAGGGCAAAGGAAAATCAACAAAGAAAAATTTCACCTTGCCAGTATCAATGTAAGTTTCTTTGAGTTTCGGCATCGTTTCTGCCGCAAAAGTCTTACAAAATGGACACTCAAAATCACTGACCTCAATAATTGTTACAGGCGCATCTTCTTTGCCAATAAAAGGATGTCCTTTTGTGTCTATGGTGATGGTAGTAGGGACATTTACTTCATCTGGTGGCAAAGGAAGAGTGTCGGTTAAATCAGCTTTTTGTTCTTTAGCAACTTGCGAGCCATTGTAAAGGACTGCTCCGCCAATCACTAAGCCAGCGACAATAATTGAAATCGCGATAACGAAAATATTTTTTTGTGATTCCATAAAGTTCACCGTCATTCTGAGTGAAACGAAGAATCTCGTGATAATCATAAACACGGGATCCTTCACTGCGTTCAGGATGACATATTAATATATTATTTTAAGTTCTATTTATCTCATCTTATCAAAAAAAACATATCATGTCAAAAGGTCGTTTTTTCTCAAAAAACTCTTGACAAAACTTAAAATAGGAGTATAATGGATAGTGAGAGTGCGGAGACTTTACGAGAGCCTGCCGTATCTCTCATACCTCCTTTGCCAGTCTGCTTGCCGATGATCCGGCGCTGCGGCAAAGGTCTCTTGCCAGGGGGGTCTGACGAGTAGGTCGGACCCCCTCTTTTTTTATTGATTGTGTTTTTGAATTTATGAAAAATTACGCAATCAATAACCCTGAAGTCAATTTATTGTACTTCAGGGTTTAATGACATTCAGGTCTAATAAAGTTTATGGTTTACGGTCCTGTACCAGTATAAATACGGTGCAGGGTAAAAGAAACTCTAATTAGTAATACTAATAAGAGTTTCTAATATTTATAGTATTTCTTTTCGCCGATTTCTTTAGGAAAATGAGATTGCTTCACTTTTGAATCTTGAAAATTATGCGCATATTTGTAATCTTTGCCATATCCCCATTCTTTCATTAAATTTGTTGTAGCGTTTCTTAAATGCAAAGGCACGCCAAAAGCGCCTTTTTTTGCGTCTTCTTTTGCCTCAAGAAGCGCGGCATAAGAAGCGTTGGATTTCTTGGCAGTCGCTAAGTAGGTTACGCCGTGGGCTAAATTGATTTGCGCTTCAGGAAGTCCCACAAATTCAACCGCTTGCGCAACCGCGTTGGCAATCAAAAGCGCCCGGAAATCGGCATTGCCAATATCTTCTGAAGCAAAAATCACCATGCGCCTGACGATAAACCTTGGATCTTCTCCTGACTCAATCATTCGCGCCAACCAGTAAAGCGCGCCATCGGGATCAGAGTCGCGCATTGATTTGATGAAAGCGGAAATAACATTGTAATGTTCTTCGCCTTGCTTATCGTAACGCAAAGCGTGTTTTTCTAATATTAAGGAAAGTTCTTTGTCTTTAATCGTCTTTTGCTCTTTTTCTATAAAATAATTGGTAGCAAATTCAAGACCATTAAGACCAACTCTTGCATCGCCGTCAGCGTAGTTTGCTAAACGATCAAGCGCTTTTTCTTCAATTTTTAGTTTTAATAATCCAAATCCTTTGGTTTTATCTTTTAGAGCAACTTTTAAAATCTTTTTCATTGCTTCTTTGTCGAGTGATTTTAAAATATAAACCGCAGAGCGAGAAAGCAAAGGCGAGATGACGGAAAACGATGGGTTTTCTGTAGTTGCGCCGATTAAAACAATTGTTCCGTCTTCAACATGAGGCAAAAGGGCATCTTGCTGAGCTTTATTGAAGCGATGAATTTCGTCAATAAAAAGAATCGTTTTTTGTCCAGTAAATTTGCGCCTGTCTCTGGCATCGGCAATCGCTGAGCGAATATCTTTGACACCAGAAGTAACGGCAGAAAATTTAGAAAAATATGCTTTGGTTTTTTTGGCAATAATTCTAGCGAGAGTGGTTTTTCCTGATCCGGGCGGCCCCCAAAGAATTAAAGACGCTAAATTATCGGATTGAATAGAACGCTTCAAGGGACTATCCTCACCAACCAAATCATCTTGGCCAAAAAAATTATCAAAATCAGAAGGCCTCATGCGATCAGCTAAGGGCGCTTCTTTTGTTAATTGTTCTTTAAATTTTTCTTCAAACAAGTCAGACATTAAGTAGAAGATAGAAGTTAGAATTTAGAAGAATTATAATTTAAATTTTTAACTGTGATTTTGCACTTTTCACTTTCAACTTTTCACTTCCTTTTAATTATTTCATAATTTGTTTTAATTGTAAAGGATTGTATTAAAAAAGCTCCGGTAACTACCGGAGCAATACTTCTAGAACAAAAGTTGTTGCAATTCTTTGATTCTGTCACGCACAAAATCATTCCAAGCTATCGTTCCTTGCCGATCGCGCAATAACATCGCAAGTCTTTCTATTTTTTCTTGTAGCTTGTCTAGATCAATCGTGCCATCCAAAGAAATTTTTTCGATTGCTTCTTCATTAAAAGGAATTTCTGTGCCTTCTCCAGGATTTTTGTCATAAGCAATCACATTATCGCCATACGAATGGGATTTAAGATAACCCCTTAAAACACCTTCAACTCCAATTCTTTTAAAAATCTCGTGAATCCGAGTATTGCAAGATTTATCACTTATATTGCCCACACCCCAAACAATATCTTGACAAAGCTTGTCGTGGGTTTTTGGAACACGCATAAAGACCGGATGAGAAAAATTATTGGTATGACGAATCAGGTAGATAGCTGCCTTCTTGGCGATTTCCGGAATATTGGGATCATGAGTAAGCTTAATACAAAGTTCAACAAATGTCATTTCTCTATCAGAAACTCCTTGAGCGACCCCTGTTGTCATTTTTTCCTCCTTGATTTTTGAAGAACTAATTGATTCTTTTTTATCTTATATCAAATATATTTATTTGTCAAGAAAAAAAGAGAAGAAATTCTATTCTTCTCTTTGCTTATAGTTAAACCGAAAGCTTATGTGTGTTTGTCGGCAACCGTGGTTGCGCAAACCGCGTCTGGCTTGATCCTAACCAAGAAGCCTGATCCTTGGATCATGCCAACAATTTCCTTAATAATGCTTCTAGTTTTACCCCTTTCTCCGATATCAACATGGATTTCGAGATTGTAATTGAAACTGGTCTGAGACAAAGCGCTTTGCATCATTTCTAAAAGTTTCGTCGCTAACTCAAGAGACATCCAAGCTTCTTCGTGAATTCTTGTTCTTAGAACATAGTGTGTCGTTTTGTAGACTTTTCTATAGTAATAACGACCTCCATGACCTACGCGATGCACAAAAATCGCATTCACGAACAAACAATGGTCGGAATAAAGTTTTGAGTCAGTTCCGACACCTACGACATATTGATCATCAGGATTTGCTCTCATGAAATCAATAATATCGTAGACCGAACCATCGAGCGTTATTGGTCCTCTCGATGGACTTATAAATTGCGCTTGTTCTTCTTTTTTCATATTAACCCCTATTATTAGATTAACTCTTTTAAAATTAAAAGCAATGTACAAAAAAAACAGGTCTGCGTTTTTGACAGACCTGCGCTAATGGAAAAAACTATCCACGATTAGATGCGTTGCCCAACCCATAAAGAACATAAATAGAACAAGATACATTCCAAAGATTTTTGTCTTTTGCCAATGAATTATCGCCAAATAAGAAGCAAGTAAACTCATCCCAATTAAAGAAACATAGAATAGTTCGGGTGAATGTAAATTTACTTGTTTTAAGTGGAAGATTTTAACGATATCTGGTCCGCCAAATGTCCAAAAAAACATTCCCCAAAAAACCAATCTTCTTATTAGCGCTTGTCCTTTAATCGTTTCTTCTTGGACTAACCATTGTGATTTTGCGATTATATACCATGCCATCGCAACAATGATTGCCGACAATCCGCTAACATAGATCTCGGTTAAGCCACTGCCATTCAACCACCAAAACATTTTTCTCACCTCCGTTAGAAGATTCTTTCGAGTTTACGAGAAATGAAGATTCTTACGTCCGTCCGTAACCCGGTATGACCGGGTGAAGGAGGATAACATCGAAAAATATACACAAAATCTTTATGGATTCCTGTTTTCCTGCCTGACGGTAGGCAGGCACAGGAATGACATAAGGATTTAGTCGAAGGACTACATTTATTTTTCTTCCAAGAACTACCAAAAAGATATAATATTTTTTGAAATAAATCAAATTTTTTTCACAATCTTCTTTCTCTCTATTCTGTACACAATATTACATTCAATAATTCGCTTACTCCTATCTTCCTTTTCGCTGAATAAGGGATAATTTGATGAATTCCAATAAGGTCGCTAATCATTTTAAATTGCTTTTTGTATTCTTTCTGTTTTATTTTATCTATTTTGTTCGCCAAGACGATGATATTTTTTTCATATTCCTCTAAAGCATAAAGCATCTCTAGGTCGTCTTTGGTCGGGCCAATGCTGGCATCAATTATCAAAATCACTTTCTTTTGTTTGTAGTTAGAAACGAAAAAATACCAATTTACCATAGCCCTAAGGCTATCTCTCAATTTATTTGGAACCCTAGCATAACCATAACCCGGTAGGTCAATAAAATACAAAGAATCATTGATTAAAAATATGTTAATTTCTTTGGTACGCCCCGGGAAAGAGCTTGTTCTGGCTAGATTTTTTTGGTCAACCAAAGAGTTAATAACACTAGACTTTCCTACATTTGACCGACCAATAAAAGCAACCTGAGGAATACCATTTTCAAATATATCGTTGCTACCACGAACACTTTTTATAAATTGAGCTGACGTTATTTTCATATTCATCCGCATAATAACAAAAATTAGATACTCTTCTTGTATCCATTATTGTTAATTAATCATAAAAGAACCAAACTATTTCTTCTTATCTTTTTTTGGTTTTTTTGTTTCTTTTCTTCTGGCGTTATTTCCTTTTGCCATAATAATTTAAATTAATTTAATCTATAAACATTTTAGCATTATTTTGTGTATTTTACACTATTCTGCCAATATTAAAACAAAGAAGCGATTAAAAAACCAATCATTATAAAAATCAAAATTGTTTTAATTAAGACTCCTGTTATAAATCCCAAAAATGCGCCAAAAGCTGATTGAGTTGCCTGTTTAAGTGTTCTTTGGGCAAGTAATTCTCCTATAAGCGCGCCAAGAAATGGGCCAATAATCGCTCCTGGCAAATTAAAGAAGGCCACTCCCAATAAAGAACCCAGGAATGCGCCGATTATTCCCCATTTGCTTGCTTTGTATTTCTTGGCACCCAAAGAAGGAATAATAAGATCTAGAATAGTAGATATAATTGCTAGTCCAAGAAAAACTAAGATTGCTAATAGTGAAATATCTTTAAAATGAGTAAAAGCCGCGTAAATAAAAAGTCCCAACCACGCCAATGATACTCCGGGCAAAAAAGGCAAAATCACTCCGATCAAACCAATAAGCATTAGAACTAAAGCGATAGTAAATAGAAGGATTGTTGTCATGTGGGTAATTAAAGGTAAGTTGCACTGAGCTTGCCGAAGTGCTGCGGGGCCAGGATTCGAACCTGGATACACAGATTCAGAGTCTGCGGTCCTACCGTTAGACGACCCCGCAATGCAAAAAAGTTTAAAATTAAAAGTGAAAAGTGCAAAATGAAACAGAAAAAAGACCAAATGAGATCCTTCGCTTCACTCAGGATGACTTATGTTTTATAATGAAACAATTAGCTTCCGGCTTTCATTTTATCAATCAGTTTTTCGTGAGGAATCAGAGTTAACCCTCTTACGAAATTATCAAACATATCCAAGCGATATTCATATTCTCTTTGATTCATCACGGCATATCTGATCTCATGTCCCATTTCCGATTCGATTAATTTTATGACTTTAACTAATTTTAAGCGCTGAATATCATCAGAAATTATTAATAAATCTATCTTTGTACTATCAACATTCAAGAAAACTCCTGTTATTAATGCAAGTTTGATTTTTCCAATTTTTTGAAGTTCTTCCACTAATAAAGTTCTAACTTCTGGAGTTGATTTTAGAATGAGCGATTTAAGTTCTTCGTAGAATTGAAAAGCGACATTGACTTGATAAACGCGTCTTTCACGACCAATTTTCTTAGTATGTTCTTTTTCTTCTTCACCCGGCTCAAAGCGCATAATCTTTGATTTTAAAAGACCGATTTCTCTTAATTTCCTTAGTTGATAGCGAGTTGAGCTTGGATCAGAGTGGATTTTTTCAATAACCTCGTCTAGCGTGTATTCTGATTGAGCATTTCTAAAAAAGAGACGCAAAAGTCTTACCTTTATTGTCGAATCGAATAACCCCTCCAAAATTACATCGCTCATATTTTTAAAATTTTACAAGTCAATTTTTCACCTAAAACCATTCTACACCCATAAATTTTCTTTGTCAAAAGAATAAAAAAACTCCGCATTACCTGCGGAGTCAATTCTTATTAGGGACTAGCTAAATAACTCAGAAGAAGCTTAAGTCCTTCTATGTGACTATGAACAGGTCCACCGGGTCGTAAAACGATTTTTCCGTCGCTATCCATAGTAATGTGAATAAATTCTCTTGTGAATCTTTTTTGCGTTAGATCAATCGCTAAAGTGATTATTCCAGTCAACCTTGAGGAATCGGATCTTTCCACTCCTGGGCTCAATACTTCAAGTCTAAGAATATCTCCGGTTCTTTCAATCATTCTTGTTAAATATAAACTATCGCCACTGTTCAGACCTCCTCCAGCTACCAAAAATAAGTCTCCTAGTTGTACTTTTTCCGGATCGAAATCCTCAACCACTAACCCCGTAATTCTTGCCTCTTCCATAACTCTTCTCCTTTGTGCTAAGTTTTTAGGAACTGATAGTATCCTAAGTCATAATCACGCAAATGTCAAGAGAATTCGTCGTAAATCATCAATTAAGCATTACTATTCCGTTTCGTTTGTCAAAAAAATCTCAAGATTCTTCGTTTGGTTCGATAGGTTCACTATAAATAACTCAGAATGACATTCCGCCAATTGTCTTTTATTTTTTATCTTTTATTAGTATAATGGGAAATATGTCAGAATTTTATCCAAAAGCTAGTGAAATAGTTTTAAATGCCGCCAAAAACACAGAAAGTTTTTGCGAGACTTTTGTTTATGAACCGGAAAACATTGAGGAAGAGAAATTGGGTTATCTTTATGTTGTAGGACAGATTACTGGCGAAGAAAACTCGCGCAAACAAAGCACTTCCCTTTTGAGTTTTGTTGCTTCTCAAATATCTCGCGCTTTTTTCAAAAAAACTGGATTTTCGCCAAAGGAAGCTCTCGAGAAAACGTTAGCTGAGATGAATCAGATTTTGGAAAATGATATTACTTCAGGAAAGTTAGGGTGGATTCAGGAATTTAATATTGCAGTTGTTCTCCTGCACCCAAATACTGGCGATTTGTGTTTTGTTTTTAATGGCAATATCCAAGGACTTCTTTGGAGAAAGGGACAAATAATCGATATCGCCAGACAAATAGGTGGAAGTACCTCTCAGGAAACTATAAAAATCTTCAGAACAATTGCCAGTGGAAAAATTGTCCAAGATGATAAGATTATTTTCAGCGCCCCTGAATTAGAAAAAAAAATTCCCCTTAAAGATCTTAAAAGCGCTATTGATCAATCACGCTATATTGGAATGGGGCATATTAAAGAAATTCTGAGTCTAAATCAGGATGATAATCTTGCTCTGTTGATTGTAGATTTAACAAAAGCTCCTGAGCCAGAAAAAATAAAGACAACACCACTGCCAGTAGTAATAATTGACAAAGAAGAAATTGAAAAAGTTCAAGTTGCGCAGGAAAAACCTCCGGTAAAAAAGATCATTACTAAAAAGTATTTATTGGTTGTTGCTGCATTTTTGGTTTTAATGTCAAAAAATGGATTAGTATTCGCTAAAAAACATGCGCCAAAATTAAAATCATTCATCTTAAAATGCTTAAAGGGCTTTCATTTAGAAAAACTTCTTACAAAACTACACATAAAAGTACCAAAAACGAAGATATCTTTGGCAAAAATTGATAAAAAATATATTTATAGTGCGCTTTTTATTGTTCTTTTGATTATTATCTCTTTTGTTGTGATTACTTATGCTTTGCCTCATAAACCTGTAAATAAAAAAACTACCCAAGAAAGCGTTAATGGCATTCAACTTCTCGTTGATATTTCAAAACAGACTCTTTCATCAAATGCATTGGGTGTTTTTTCAAAAAATAGCAACATAGTGACTTTTGACGAAAGTTCTCTTTACGTCTTTAATTTAAATACGCAAAAGGGCGATTTTATCTTTCCAGAACTGACCCCAGGTTATCGTCTGGCATTTCAGACCGAAACTGATAACAATTTAGTATATTTGTCTTCTCAGGGAGAGGCTTTGGTTGCCGATAAGGATCTTCTATCTCTTGAAGTAAAAAAGGCGAGTGGTCTTGGCGATGAAATTATTTTAGACACGGCTGGTTTTGGTAATAATGTTTACATGCTTACAGGCTCAGGAAAAGTGCTTAAATACATTAATCTTGATTTTTCAAAAACATCAACATGGATGAATAAGGGCAGCGACTTTGGTGTTAATTTTCTTTCTTTGGCGATTGACGGATCGGTTTATGTCTTAGAAAAAGCAGGTATTATTCATAAATATACTTTAGGAGAAATGGATGTAGATTATTTAATAACAGTTCAGGGGATGGCTGAAAGCGGAGACAAGATTGTCACGAGAGCAGATTTTAAAAATCTTTATTTGATGTCCAAGAGTCAAAACAAGATCATTGTTTTTAACAAAGAGTCGCGCATCCAAACAAGAGTTATAGAAAATACTGATTGGAAAGAGCTAAAAAACATTTCCATTACGCCCGACGAAAAAACGATTTATCTTCTCGACGGATTGAAGGTATATAAGATAGATCTCTAATTTTTATATAAAACAAAATTACGGAAGTTGAACTCCCGTAATTTTTTATTCCATTTCTATATTCTAACTTCTATCTTCTAAATTCCATATTCTATTATTTAAGTTCTATTGTTGCGCCGGCTTCTTCTAGTTTCTTTTTCATTTCTTCAGCTTCAGCCATGCCAATACCAGTAGCAACTGCTTTTGGAGCAGCATCAACTAAATCCTTAGCTTCTTTAAGGCCTTTTCCGGTAAGATCTTTTACAACCTTAATAACTTGGATCTTTGATTGACCAGCATTGGTTAACATAACATCAACGGTTGATTTTTCAGCGGCAGCGCCTGCATCACCACCAGCAACAGCAGCTGGAGCAGCAGCAAAAGCCATCGCGCCTGAAACGCCAAATTTTTCTTCTAGGACCTTAACGAGTTCTGATAATTCGAGAACTGACATTTTCTCAATTTCTTCAACTAATTTCTTGAATTTTTCTGGAACAACAACTTCTTTTTTGTCATCTGACTTTGTTGTTGTTTCGTCTGGTTTGATATCTTTTTTATCTGTCATGTTTTTATAAATTAAATTCAATTTAGTAGATTAAACTATCTTGATTTAGCAATTGCATTGAGAGTCAAGACAAGTTTTCTTTGATTGCCATTTAAGACATTAACTAATCCAAACATTGTTGATTTTAGAGCACCAACGAATTGAGCTCGCAATATTGCAAGACTTGGAAGATTTGAAAGAGCAATGACGCTTTCTTTCGAAAGAAATTTGCCGTCAAGAAAGCCAGCAATAATCATGTCTTTGCTTTTTTGTTTTCCAAACTGACTAATGGTTTTTGCCAATTCGGCGCCATCCTCGCCCCATGAAAGCGCTAATTGTCCTTCGATTGACCTTATGTCAATATCTTCAAGCTTTGCATTTTTTAAGATGATGTCAATAAGCTTTTTCTTGGCTGCCTTGCACATCATCCCTTTTTCAAAAAGCTTTAATCTGAAATCATTGCAATCTTGAGATGTAAGACCGTGATAATTTGTAATTATAAAAGTCTGTTCCTGTTTCGCTTTTTCAGCTAATTCTTTAACTAGCTTTATTTTATCGTTCTTTTTTAGTTTCATATGATTGGATTTTACACAAATCCGAACTTTCGACCTTTGATGTTTTATACAATTAAAAATTGCGATCCAAAGACCGCAAAACAGATTGAAATAAATCTATGTGTTTTCCTGCGTAGGATGTTTAATTCCGGCATGCCGGAACCCTAACGGTCTTGGGAAGTATTCAATTGATAAATCAATTATATTCTTAAAAGAATAAATGTCAATACATTACCAACTTAAAGCTCAAAACGTAAAGCTCAAAACCTCTGCCTGTCGGCAGACAGGATAACTTAAAAGTGTGGGCTGAAAAACTTTAAGATTTAAGATTTGGTTTTAAATTTTAAACTTCCCGCAAAACTTTTTGAGTATATACGAAGAAATAGTTTTGCGAGGACCCCGTGAATTCTTAATATTTCTTGGAAATAACATGAAAGTTCACGGGACTCCCTAAATTCTAAGTTCACTATTGTTCACTAAGAATTTTGCGGGGTTGAACTTTGAGCTATTTGACTGTCCACTTGCACCCTGTTTTTCCATTCTTTGCTATTTGTTCTGCGAAGATAAGGTCATTCTTGTACATTGTCACATTATTGTTGATTTTAAGCGATACTAAGCCAAGTTTTGCTAATTCAACATTGATATTCGTGTCGTCAATTTTTAAATATCGCAATAAATGCCCAGCTTCGTCTTTGTCACTAACATCTTTTACTAAAGTCGCTTTTTTGCCCAGCGTTAATTCTGATAATTTATCTTTCGCTACCTGATAACACGGCTCCCCTACCTCATCGGCAATAATTCCGAGGAGAATCACTTCGTCTCCGCCTTCAATTAAAACAGAATCACCGTCCAAAATCTTAGTTACAACTGCCGAATTAGAACTGATTTGAGGTCGTTCCGTAACAATTCCTCTTAATCTTACAACTTCTTGCCAAGGATGCTGGCGTAAATTATCAAAATCAATATCGCGCCAAGAAAGACTGGATGTCAAAAATACGCCCAAGAGAAAACCGATAATAATGAAAATAATATTTCTGATCATGATGTTATACAAAAATTAATTAATTCCAGTATAACAAATTTTCATTCTCAAGAAAAGTGGCCATACCAAGAATACTTGTGGTGAGCTGGTCGAACTATTGACAAATGAATATTTTGTTATAGAATTATATTACAGAAATGTCAAAACTGAAAATACAATTTGTTACAACTTTTTCCTTTATTGTTGCTCTAATCGGGTTAGCTCTTTTTGTCTTGAGCACAAGCAACAATTCTAAGGAATATAAGGCAAAAGAACTAAAAACTTATTACTTGGAAAATCCTGAAATAAAAACGGTCGCCCCCGAAGAACAGCCAAGCGTTTTTTCTTTAATAAAAAAAGCAGCGGGATTTGAAAAGGAAATGAGCTACTTGATGCTTTTCCAAAACAATCTAGAACTTCGTCCGACTGGCGGATTCGTTTCTAGTTTTGCGACTGCCAAAATAGAAAGCGCTAAGCCGAAAGATTTTCAATTTTACGACACCGCTGTTTTTGATATAAAACTTTCAACGCCAACTCAGATAGAACCGCCTGAACCGATAAATAAATACTTATTCGTTAAGAATTGGCAATTTCGGGATGGCAATTGGTCTCCTGACTTCCCTACTGCTGCGCAGAAAATGATTGAATTTTATCATGCTCAGGGCGGCCAAGAACAATTCGATGGCGTTATTGCGATTACGCCTGAAGTGCTTGGCGCATTACTCGAACTTCATGGTCCTGTTGAATTACCAGACTACGGTCTCACAGTGAATAAAGATAATTTCTTGCTCACTTTGGAAAAACAAGTTGAAATTGATTTCAAAGATCAGGGCATTGCTCGCACAGACAGAAAAAATATTCTAAAAGATTTAGCGCAGATTCTGATAGATAAAACCATTGCCATGAATCCTTTAAAATCATTAAAATTGATTTCAATTGGCAGCGAACACTTAGAAAATAAAGACATTTTACTATATTTTACTAATCCAGAAATTCAAAAAGATGTTCAAAGATTGGGCTGGTCTGGAGAAATAAAACAAATCAGTTCTGACTATGTTTTTGTCGTTGATGCTAATGTCAATGCTTTTAAAGCTGATTATTTTATTGAAAGAAGCCTCAGATACGATGTTGATTTATCAAGCGCCACGCCTAAAGCAAGATTAACGATTAATTATTCTCATGGCGCCGAACAAAAAAGCTGGTTGGTAAGAGATTATCAAAGCTGGCTTAGGGTTTATACTCCAGAAGGCTCGTGGTTTACGAATATCAGCGGTCTTTCAACAGATCCGCAGTATGGAAAAGAATTTGGAAAAACTTTTATGGCTGGTTTAGTAAAAGTGCCTCTTTCCTCAGATCACGCGGTTGTTTTGGAATATGATTTGCCTCAAAATATAAAAACAAATGAATATGGCCTCCTGATTCAAAAACAACCTGGTATTGACGAGCTACCAGTAGAAATTAGCGTTACCTTTCCTGACAAAACTCAAAAGAATTTCAAAGAAACAATTACTGGAGACAAAGGATTCACGTTTTAATTAAGAATGTAGAAGTTGGAATATGGAATATGGAATTTGGAATTTAAATATTTAATTTTATTGAAGTCCTTCAATTCTTCAGAATAAATCGGACTTCAATAAATTACTTCGGATGCTCGAGATATTTTCTCGAGTTTTTTGCACAAAAAAGAGGCGCCCTATGGCGCCTCGCTGCTTTCATGCTTTCCAATTTTGTTAACCTCTCCCTGAACATCGTCTACGTCACATCCCCAAACACTAACCGACTCGTAGATAGCCGTCAAAACGACATTAATAAGTCCAATAATGCAAGGGTCAACACCAGCACAAAGATCGTCATTTCCTTTTCTGATGAATTCTCCATATTCTCCAAGTTTTTCCTCAAGAAGAACAAGGAGATCTTCGCTTAAATCAGTTCTAGCGGGAATGCTTCTTTCTTTGAATCTCTCACGAAGAGTTATTGCAACATCCTCGTCAGAAAAAATCCAACGCTCTTTTGCTTCATCATAAAGAGGAAGAAGCAATCCAAGAAAGAGAGTAAAAACATCAAGTTCGGCAATAACTAAACTTGCTTCCGGATCTTCTTTTTCACATTCTTCAAGAAATTCAGGAGCAGTTCTTCTGTCAATACGGACATCAAGAATACCAGCGTCAAATAATTCATATATTAAAGGGAATCCTTCGCGAGCGCAATCTCTTAGTGCAATCATTTTTCGAAGAACTGTTCGAGAATTAATCAAAAAACTACAAGCTCTTACAGTGCTATCCTGGGTGACACAGAAAGAACCTTCGGATACTTTACTGACCAATCTTCGCGCCGATTCTTCGCTGAGCATATAAACCTCCTTTTTTAAGAACTACTGTTATTCTACTATAAATCTCTGTGTTGTCAATACTAGTAAATTTTTTATTGTTTATAAATTAGAAATTAGAAATTAAAAATTGTTAGTTGTCCTCTTTATCTCCTTATTAAAATCGTGTAAAATCATTGTATGGAAAATATTTCATTAATTATTATTTTAATCGCTGTTCTTGGTTTTTTTTCTTGGTTGGTTTTTTATTTTACAAAAAAACATTTTGCCAAAAATACCAATGATTTAACTGGCTTATCGGAAAAAATGTTGGGTCAATTAAATGAAGTGACTAGCCAGGTTAATCTGAGGCTTAGAGAAAATTTGGAAATGATGCAACGCCAAGGACAAGACCTAAATTCACGCCTTGACAATACTCAAAGGGTCGTTCAGTCAGTAACCAATAAACTTACTGGACTTGAGGAATCATCAAAGAAAATTTTTGAAGTCGGCAAAGATATTTCTTCGCTTCATGATATTTTAAAAGCGCCGAAATTGCGCGGCGGTTTAGGAGAATATTTTTTAGCAGATATTTTAGAGCAAATTCTTCCGCGAGAAAACTATAGTCTTCAATATAGTTTTCGCGATGGTGAAACGGTTGATGCCATCGTGAGATTGCGCGATATGATGATTCCTGTTGATTCAAAATTTCCTCTGGAAAATTTCAAACAAATTATCGCTTCGAAAACTCACGAAGAAAAAATCAGCACAAAAAAACAGTTTATGCGTGATGTAAAAAAACATGTTGATAGTATCGCTGAAAAATACATTAGACCCGCTGAAGGAACTTCTGATTTTGCTCTGATGTATGTACCTGCCGAAAATGTCTATTATGAAATTATTCTAAAAGAAAAAGAATCGTCAAATATTACCAGTTATGCCCTATCAAAGAAAGTCGTTCCTGTTTCCCCAAATAGCTTTTATGCTTATCTTCAGGCAATTTTGATCGGTCTCAAGGGACTTCAAATTGAAAAAGGCGCTAAAGAAATTCTTATAAATTTGTCCCGCTTAAAAAATGATTTTGGAAAATTCGCCGAAGATTTTGATCTTTTGGGAAAACATTTAAATCATGCTAATTCAACTTACGAATCCGGTCAAAAAAGGTTAGAAAAGTTCAATGATAATTTAATTGCCATTGAGTCTTCTGAGAAAACAAAAAAACTACCCACGAAGGATAGCTAGAATTCAGAAGCTAGAAGTTGGAAGTTAGGTATCGGCAATACAGCCGATTTTTTTATTTTTAAATGTTTTCTGTTGGTGTCTCTATTGTGGTTGCGGTTGTCGTTTTGGCTTCCGCTTTTTCCATAGCAACATATTCATCACAAGCTTTTAAAATCACATTTTTTATTTGCTGAGGATTAGGTACTGTCCAGAAGATGAAATTGCGATCAAATCCTGCAGTATCAATACGAAGATTTCCGTAAACCAGAAGCGTTGGAATAATGCCTTTAATCTCAAAAGAAACATCTTGGATTCTGTTTAGTTTAAATTCAACAATATCTCTTTTAAAAAGACCTTTTTGTTCAATATCAATAATGCGTTCATTGGTTACAACCCAAGTGTCAAGCCAATAATCAGTTATTTTTACAAAAGCTGCGATCCAAGCGCCTTGAAGCGCAACAACACCAACCCAAAGAAAGATATTGCTCAGAGGATAAGTAGTAAAAACAGGCACATAGTTTCTTAAAAGAAAAACCGCGACAATCGCAACAATTCCAACAAAACTAATCAAAAAAAGATTCAAGAAAAGAATAAACCAATGTCGGTGGTAAACTGCTAAAATTGTTTCGTTGGGGTTTAGGCGAATCATAGAAAGTTAAAAGTTTAAAATGCAAAGTGAAAACTACAAATTATTAAGATTATTGTGGAAATTTGTTTTGAAAGAAATTGCCGATATTTTGAGAAATATTATTCCAAGGAATTCGGGCATAAAAAATGATATTCAAAATGAATAATATTAAGACAACTATTAAAAATACACTCAAAATTGTGCGTGTCACTCTAGGCGAAAGATCGTATGATTTCAAATGAAAAACTACCGACCACGTCAGCAAAAAATATACGACGAGAACCACGATTAATAAAACGAGCATTAAATATCCCAGCACAATAGAAAATTAAAAATTTAAAGTGAATGGTTCGACAAGCTCACCACAAGAAGTGGAAAATTACAATGCAAAATTAAAAATCTTAAATCGTCGTTTCTAGTTTTCGTTTTATATTTTGCATTTCATGATACTATTTTAATTCATAATGAAATAAAAGACAATAAAAAAAATCCCCGAAACAGACTAGTGCAGTTCGGGGACTAACTTTTATACTCCTATACTGGTAACCCTGTCTATATGACGAATTTCTATACGTCCGCTTCTCCCAAATTTTGCCCTCCCATAGGCACGTGCGTCACTTAAGCGCGTGAAATAATGAGGCAGAAGACTTGATCGAGGATTAATCTCCACAGGACCAATACCTACAAGACTCCAACGTCCTTTAGCGTATAGAGATAGAATATTTAAATTTTCTAATGTTTCTATCATGTTTCTTCCAACGCCTCTTTCTCTATTATCTACAAAAGCTCTCCAATTAACAACAACTTCACCGTTACGAAGCCACACGAATCCTTTTCTTACTTTTTCAAACGTTCTAATTGCTTCAGCCTTTGCACATTTTGGACAAATATCGGTACCTCTGTCAATTCTAAATCTGAAACCATCGTAATTAAAAATAGTCCATCTTGTTTTTGTTGTTATCGCCTTGCTACATCCCAAACACTTCATTCCTCTTTTTTTCATTTTCTCTCCTTCTCTCTTTTAATCAGATTTTTTTAAGAACTATCTGCATTCTACCTTTATCATTAAAGTATGTCAATAAAAAAAGAGGCACTTTGCTAGTGCCTCGAATCATATCTATGGCTTGACTGTTTCGGTCACAGTAAATCCTGCTTTTTCAAGAATCGCTTTTTCTTGAGCTGCATTCTCGCCACTCAAAGTAATCGGTCCATGTTCTCTTACATAGGTGCTCAAATCATCGAATCCTTGAATCTTGGCCATCAGTCCAGAATAAATATCTTCGACTGGACCCAGAATTACAACTTCATGGTTTTTGGCTCGTTCAAGGTCAATAGCAAACCAATTTTTTCCACCATCAAAAGAACGAAGAAGATAATTTCCATAACCTTCCATGTATCCTGACTTGTGCAGATAAGTTTTCTGATAGTAAGCAAGATCCTCTCGATCTCGAGCAAATCTGTTACTTTGACACAAAGATCCAAAATAGAAAATTCCTGAAGTCAATATTATTACCGCCAATATTCTAATAGCAACAACGTATGCACTATTTCGTCCTCTTTCAGTATCGCCTGCTGCCATTGCTCCTCCTTGGCTTTTTTAATAACTGCTAATATCGTAGCAAGTAAATATTCAAATGTCAAGAAAATGGGCAACCATACTAGGTTGCCCACTCTTGTATACTTATTCCAAAGATTTCAAGTATTTGCGGATTTGCCGTAGATAACCCTTGGCTTTTTCATATCCCCAAGCGTGAATGTTTGATCCGTCTTTTGTAACATCCTCGCTTTCAAAAAGCGCCAAGATTTTCTGACTAGCATTCTCGTATCCGCGTTCTTCAAGTTTCTTGGCGACATCGCTCCAGTTTATATTAATAACTCGCTTGCGCCAACCAATCTTGATGGTTCCGAATTCCGTTTCCATCAAAAACCATGGCGCACAGTAATCACAAGGACAATATTCGTTAGGAATTCGTTTTGTTCTGACAACCTTAAACCCTGCACTCTTGAAAATCGCCATAAAGCGATACTGTTTCTTCCTGGCAATTCGCTCTTTATGGCAATCTGTATGTTCATACGTCCAAACGGTAAAAAGTCCTTCATCGCCCTTCTGAATAACATAGTTATCGTCAATACCGTCTTCAATACCAACCCACCCATAGCGATTTTTTCCTCATTCTTCTCCCAATCCTCGGTGGCTCCGGGATATTCGGGAGAATGATCGATAAATCTATCATTGCGAATCATAGTGTCTGGTTGCAGAACGTAAATGGCATCCCGTCTTTTAGAAAAAGCTTTTCTAACTTCTCCAAGAGTTTTTCCTACGAAGTTTACAAGAGAAAAACTCTTGAAATTACGCAGAACAATCGTGTCGTGGCAATTTCTAATTGTCCATCCTTTATGGCAATGAGGACAAAGAAGATGAGGATGAGGCAAGCCACCACCCGCAGAGAATATTGTGTCCTTCATTGCAGGCCCCCATTCTGCTTCAAATTCCGACACAACATCTGGAATATCAGGAAACGCTTCCTTTGGAATAACATTCCAAGGAGCATCCTTTTTTGCTTTCCAGCAATTCCCACATGTGTCAAGCCAATAACGCCCTAAAACAACCCATTGTCTAAGCCTTTCGCCCCTACTATAACCTGCTTCGTGTCGCGCCTGAACTAATTCAAGAAATTTCTCCAGAGAAACGAGAGATGCCGCAATTCCATCCTTTGAATCGTACCATGGTCTACTAGTTACCATTCGACCTCCTTTTGGATTTTCCCTTGCACATGCAATTTCAAGGGCTTGCATGAATTCATCTTCGGTACAAATTTCATACTCCATAAGAATATTTTTTGAGTAATTCCACCATCCCTCAATCTTATTTCCCCATATAAGCCCAAGGGCTCTTCTAAAGTCATCCTCATTTCTTAAAGCAGGATAGACATCTCGCTGCCCAACGTCCATTCCTCTGCTCATCAGAAACTCTTTCTGAACTGACATTTGACCAAGATCTCCACTGAGACAATAATTGTAGCCTTGATCGTCCCTATGCTCTGCCGCAGCCGTTATTAACTCAACTACACCACTAACTTCTTTATCTCCGTTCATAGTTCCCCCTTTAGCTGCAACTATCCTATCATAACACCATTTAAATGTCAAGAAAAAGCTAAAAATTAAAAAAACTGCCCTTGATTTAATCTAAAGCAGTTTTTTTTAACCATTAATCACACTGTGAATTTGCTAAGCATTGGTCTTTTAATTCTTGAGTTGGCGCTCCTTCGCATAAGTCACAGACTTGCTGTTTTGTTTTTTCTAAATCCACACTTTGCATTGCTTGATTCATTTCTTCGGTTACATCTTGAAAGTTTTTATCTTGGGGTGGATTGAAAACAGAAGCATCAACTGACCATTTTTCGCAAACAAAATCTTTTTTCTGATCGGTTGCGGTAGCTCCCTGTTCTTGTTTAATGCCAGTTTCAGTCTCTGTGACCTTCATTTTTGAAGCCGTATCATTAAAATCATTCCAAATGTAAAGATATTCGCCATCGCTTATTGTGAAAGCATGTCCGATATCGCCCATAGTTACATCTTGATAAAACTTCTTGCCGTTGATGTACAAGACATTGGTTACATCCTTATCTCCCGTTGCGCTTTCTACCCAAGTACACTTCAATGGTCTATTCATAGTAAATAAATCATTGATTGAATACGAACCGTTGGGATTTACCGTTTCGTCTGTTTGGCTATTAGTTTCTTCTTTATTTGTGTTAGCAGCTTGATCGCTTGGTTTTTTTAAAAGAACACCGGCTACGATTGCACCTGCGACCACTACAACTCCTATGCCTATGTATATTTTATTCATAATATTATTTTTTGAGTTAATAAATTAAATCGACCTTTGAGGGTTATTACATAATTCTAAATTATTTTTTTCTATTTAACAACCATTGGAATTTTTCTCCTTCGAATAATGAGAAATAACGAAAATATTATTGACGACAACAAAGTCATAAGGAGATATGGTAGGGTTAATGCATTGTAATTACTAATTGCCAATATTCCAAAAATACTAGCGATGACCCCTACTTCCCAAGCAGAAAGTTTCTCTGACCAAGGATGATTGTATGATTTTCTAAACGTTGGGATAAATGCAATTGCGTCAATAAGGCAAACTAAAATTACTGATATTAATGGATTATTCAATAGCCACCAAACCAGAATTGCAAGAATAGCTACGGTCAGGCAGATTATGTCACTGCGAGTTATATTCTTTTCACCATAACGCAGAGACAAAAGAAATATAAATATAATTGAACAAGTTCCTATTGTCGGACTAATCACCCCAAAACCACCTTTTCCACACCATAAAGCAGCAGTTGCAGTTCCTTGAGTAATAGCCCAAATCAACCAAGTGAATGAATGCGGATGTGTTTTTTTTGATATTATATCTCTAAAATAAGGAATTGAAGAACCCAAAACCGCTATTGCAGTCGCAAGTGTTGCAAAAATAATTTTTATATCCATATTGATTTATATTTTACCATAAAAAAAGACCCATAGATAACCTATCTATGGGCTACTCGCACTAGCCTACTCTTGTGCCATCCGGACGAATCTGGAATTCTCTGCCATCTTTCTTTACTGTTGCAATTCCATTGTGGAAGTTCCCAACATCATCAAACCGCTGGTCATAGGCAGGCATATGATCATCGAGACGGACATGGAACCATTCATTTCCTTTCTTTACACAAGCTAATCCTTCGACAAACGGCCCGATAAAATCATACCTAAACTTTCTTCTAGCTTCCTGGGTACTCATTGGCATTTTACTCGCCCTCCTTTTATTTCCCCCGAGAACTTCCTACATCTTATCACTCTTGTATCTTAATGTCAATATAACGAGAAGCAGTTCATTTGATGCTGAATATTGCATCGCTCGTATCGTACACATTGTTATGTTCGCTATCCTCTATTGTAATAAGATATTTATCTGATACAGGTAAATCTTTGATACCCAATACCTCTGCGTATAAATCCTGAACAATCCACTCGTAGCTACCGGAGTTCGGAATATTAGAAACAATAGCGGCATTAAAACTTTGACTATCTTCATTTCCGGAAATTGCCAATCTTATATTTACAGATTTTATTTCTTTCGCTGTACTCCACAATATTTCAACCTTTTCCCCTTTTGACCAAGTCTCTCCGCCGTTCGGTGAAAGAACTTTTATTCCTTCTATGGGCAAAATACATCCTACATAATCTTTTTCGACATTGTTTTCCAATACAAGCGCACTATCTCCCTTGCTCCAAAAGATAAAAGATTCGTCACTATCGGCATAACGCGCTCCGTCTGCAGAAATTGTTTGGAGTAGGTCAAGACTTCGTCCATCGCTTAAGATAATTTTCACGCTTCCCGAAGGAATCGGCGGCTGTCCAGGCTCAACTTGCTTTGATTCTCCTTTATAGAAAGTAGCGTTTATGGTTTTGTCGCCGTTGCAAGTGTAAGTAACTTGAGTTATCAGGGATAGTTTTTTGCTTGATTTAGTATTGGCATACCATATAAATAAACCTGCAATTATGATAACTACGATCAAGATGATGGGAATGATATTTTTTTTCATATTTTATTGCTTAGTTTTATTAAATAATTTTTGAGCCGGACATCCAAGCTCTCGCTGTTTGCAGTATTTACAGGCCAAATGACCTCTTACTAATGCATTTCCTAAAAATCCTAGGAAAAAGAGCGCTACTGTGAATAAAAGAATTATCCAATTAAAATTTCTCACAAGGACAACAATTCCGACAAGAATAGGAATGACTGAAATCAAAAAGTCTGGAACAATATCTTTCCAAGTTATTTTTATATCAATGAATTTTGTTGGCTTACCTCTTTTGAAAAATAGACTGCTCAGCCTTCCTTTCCCAGAAAAACAGGTTTTTCCAAAATAATAACAATTCACACAATGTCCTTTTAACAACTTTATTTCCAAAATCAAGATATAGCAGATATAAAGCAATAACCACAATAAGCCAACCTGATAAACAAGAAATCCTCCTATAATATAAATGGCAAATGAAATGATGTTTGAAACTATTACCATCCAAAAAGGATAGTTTTCGTAACATTTTTGTTGTTCCATGTTTTTTAATTATACCAAAAAAATCATTTAATTAAATATCGTTTTTTATCATGAACACAATATGTGCCATCTGGATTTACCCATCTCTTTTCTTCCTGAGTTAAAAAGTATTTTATTCCTTTTGTTTTGATGGTTTTTAGATTTTCTATTTCGCTCATTCCATGTCTATTGCAATATCTTTTATCCAAGCGCTTAAGCCGTTCGCAAGGAAATTTATCACAATCAAAACAATACTCTCCTCGCCTGTCTTTGCAAAGTTTAATGCCACATTTTATGCACGCTTGATTGACTTTTCTGCCAGTAAAACAACCGGGACACTTATTATGTTCCCGCAGATAATGAAGACAAACACCGCAATTCATTCCACATGGCGCTATTAATTCTTTTTTCATGTTAGTAATTATTATACTATAAAAGTTCTATGAAAGCATAAAAAAATACCCATAGACAATAATTTATCTATGGGCTGTATGCTAGCTTACTTTTTCACCAGCATGATTAATGCGGAATGATCTCGGTTCTTCATCTGATGCAGCATATGCTGAACCATTTGAAAAATCCCCAAGACTGGTAAATCTTCTTTGATAGGCTGGAGTACCGTCATGACAAATATGGAACTTTTTACCATTTTTCATTGCATAGGCTAAGCCTTCAGAAAAAAGTCCAGTCTCTTCATATCTCTGTTCATAGGCAGGAACGCCATCGTGACGAATATGGAACCACTCATTGCCTTTTCTTGCGCAGGCTAAGCCCTCGTGAAAATCTTCAATTTCGTCATATCTATAGTCGTAAGCAGGAGTACCGTCGGGACGGATATGGAACCACTTTCCGTCCTTTTTTGCACAGGCTAAGCCCTCGTGAAAATCATGAACCACACTATAACCAAATTCATCTGCAATTTCCTGCAAACTCTTTGCCATTTTGTTTCCTCCTCTTGGCTTTTGAGAACTGACCACATCCTATCACTTAAATATTTTAATGTCAACAGTAGGATTATGGTAACACTCTCCTTTGGTCTTCAGCAAGCTCAGGGTTACAGAAGGGCAAAGTAAAAAGCCCCATTAATAGGGACTTTTTTTATGTGATTATAATAAACCGATTATTAAACAAAACTATTTTCGAAAAGCCAATCAATAAGTTTTTTTCGGTGCTGAGCAATAGACCATAAATTTCTATCTTTGAATAATGCTGGATGGAAATTCTGAAATTCTCCTAAATTTTCAATGGAGGCATGCGGGAAAACATCAGGAATGCTTTGATTATAAGTTTCCAAAAATACAGAAACAGTAGTCTGGGTTTTACTAAATTCATATGCCTCGTCTATTTTTTTCATTGCTAACAATTATATAACAAGTTAAACAAAAAATCAATCATAATAAAAATGTATAAAAAAGAGGGACTGGCTTTCCAGTCCCATGACTTCTGTTGCTTAATCATCGTCTGATGGATAAATTCCATCTATTTCTTCAAGCGTAAGAACCTCCTCTTGTCCTTTAAAAGAGAAGTAAATCCTATTCCCATCAATCTTTTCAAGTTTTCTTCCAAGTCTCGTTGTTGCGCCATCAGACATGACGATATCCACGATTTGTCCGATGAGTTGCGTAAGCTCCTTGCCCACCTTTTGCCTCCTTGTTCGTTTTTTCTACAAGCAAAAACCAGTCGGAAATGGAATTCTCGGATCATCCGCTCCCGTAACCTGAATAGCTGTATAAGCCATTACACCGCCGAGAGCCTCTAGTGTTTGTTCTTTGGTGTAATGACCATAAAGCACAACGTACTCAGGATGGTCACGACACTGAACTGCTTCAGTCATAAGACCGTTAATCAGCCTACCAACCTCAATATTGGTCCATTTCCCGCCAGGTCGATGTAGGACAGTCACTTTCAAATTACGACGATTTTCCTCCATCATCGCTAGTTGCAGATCTGACATGGTTCCTCCTTTTGATTTCTATATGCATTCTATCACAAAGAATATTCAAAGTCAAGACTGGAACCCCTTCTTCGTTTAAACCTGCCTACCCTGACTCCATCAGGCAGGCGTCAGGCAGGACTTCGGACGGGCACAGCAAAAAAGTCCCGTCAATAAGAACTTATTTTATTACGGATTATATCTTTTCTGATTAAATGATTATTGAACTTTTAAGAGATTATATCTCTTGTTTAATGAAGTTGAATTTGTTACTATATAATTAAATAGATTTTTTAAATGTGATTTATTTTAAATTTATGCCTGGAGAAAATATTGAACAAGATAAAACAGAAGGACATGCAGAAGAAACGTGGACACCAGAGGACGAGAGAAGAATTAAAGAGTACGAAAGTAAAAGAAAAAGACTTGAAACTGAAATAGAAAAAATGGGAGAATTTATGGACTCAGACGACGAAGTCAATCAGAGAGAATATTACCTCGATTGGCTTGATGAAGTTTATGCAGATGTTCTGAAAAAAAAAGAAAGAATTGCTGCTACTGCTACTGCTGAAAGAGAAAGAAATCAAGTAGGAGAATACGCAACACAAATAAGGGCGTTTAAAGAAAGAATGAGAAATATAATTGAGGAAAAATAAAATTAAAAAATAAAAAGCAAGGATTAATCTCCTTGCTTTTTTTGTATGGGATGGCTATGCGATTTAGTTGGAACTTATTATATAAAAAATGACCGAGGAGTCTTTCCTCGGTCATTGGTGTTCGCTAGAGTTGCCAGGTTTGGTTAGTTAACTCGCCTGATGACAGCTCATTCCCCTAAGGCAATAGAGTATCTGGCCTGTATGCTCACGAAGGGATCGTGGGCGTTCGGTCCCTGCCCGGGACCTCCTCCTTCGATCTACCAGCAGCACCTGCTGTCTCCAGTTAATGTCCCCTTACCTCCCTAGGGTCCCTAGCGAAACCGTATCACCATACTATCAAAATTATAAACCTTGTCAATACCCCTACAAATTTATACGCAACAAACTAAAAATATATGATACCATGTACAACAAAAAGCCACGCCAGGCGTGACTTTAAGTTATTGTTGTCCATTCGTCGCTTGCGCTCCTCAGGATCAATATATTCTAAAACGCGCCTTACTTTTGATCTAGTGCATTTCTGAGCATTTGCCTTAAGGTACTTTTCCCTTTAGTAGATTTGAAATATTGCTCCCTTCTTTTCGCATCTTTTTTTGAAGTATGAGCCTCGTAATACATTATCTTAAATGGTCTCCTGCTTTTTGTACTCTTAACTTGACCAGAATTGTGTTGAGAAAATCTTCTTTTTAGATTATTGGTAAAACCAATATAAAAACAGCCGTCTTTTAGGCTGCGCAAAACATATACATAGTAACACATAAGTTTTCAAAATCAGTCCGTCGGGTATCGCTGAGTTATGTACCGCGTAGGGTACACAACCATGAACCCAACGCGGTTCATGGGGTGGCTGACGCGACTTGAACGCGCAACCGCTGGGACCACAACCCAGTGCTCTAACCAAATTGAGCTACAGCCACCATAGAAAGTTTAAAATTTAAAGTGAAAAGTGAAAAATTTTGGAAACAAAACATCATACTACAACAAAAAAACAGGGTTAAAACCAGAAACAAGGATTTTTGTTATTCCATTAGAAAGACTTCGTTGCCTTCGTGGGCTTTTTGTTCTAGTTTCGTACCAAATTCTTCGCCGCCTTTGGCAGATGTAATGTCCTTGTGGTCAGCTTGCATTGACACTACTTCCTGCTCAAACTCGCCTTCGTGAGTTTTTATTTTTATCTTGCTTCCTATTTTTATTTCCCCTTTTTCCAATTTTACAATCCCCACTCCAATGTTTCCAAAGTAGTGAGTAATTTTGCCGACTAATTTTTCGGCCATATAGTTAATTTACAACTATGTCATTATTATACAAAAAACATAAAAAAATGCAACGAAAAGAGGTTTCCTTGACTTCCTGAGCTATATCTATTAAATTATGAATGAAGGGGAGGTGTTCTATGGTCGTCAAAAGATTTTTCTTTTGGTCGTTAAGAGGTATGGCGGTCATTCTCATTGCTCTTTATACTGCAGGTTCAACTCTCGTTATTGTCGGCATCTTCAGCCCTAGTCAATTTCTGGGAACAAGCATGACTATTAGCATGATTGGATGGCCAATGAGGCGCTATGAAGAAATAGAGGCAAGTTCTAGTTCTTGACAAGAAAACAGTTATAGATTAAGATATTCTTAGCGTTGGTTCGTCTAGCGGTCGAGGATACCGAGTTTTCCGCTCGGAGACACGGGTTCAAATCCTGTATCAATGCCCAGTAATCCCACATGAAAGCATGTGGGATTTTTAAACAAAGGAGGAATAGAATGTTATCTCGCATATTGTTCCTTGGAGCGCCAGGTGCTGGAAAAGGAACGCAAGCGAAGAAAATCGCCAAAAGTACAACGCTTGTTCATTTGTCCAGCGGAGATGCTCTGCGTGACGAAAGAAAATCAGGATCAGATTTAGGAAAAGAGATTGGAATCAAGATTGACGCCGGTAAATATGTTTCCGATAAATTGATTTTTGCCATGATGCGCAAGAGAATAGAGTCGGCTAAAAATGGCGGATTTGTTCTTGACGGAATTCCGCGCACCGTGTCACAAATAGAAATGTTAGCTCGAATTACTTCATTAAATAGAGTGATCGTGATTGATATTTCCAGAAAAGAATCGGTCAGGCGACTACTGAATCGTCTAAATTGTGAAAAATGTGGCGCCATTCATAGTAAACTAATTCTTGGTCAAGATGCAAAAACCTGTCCTTTGTGCGGTGGACGATTATTTCAAAGAGATGATGAATTAGATAGAAAAGTCGTAGAGGGTCGCTTTGACACCTATGTCCTGTCTACAGTTCCAATGATAGATTGTTATCAGGGCATCGGTTTGATCTCGAGAGTTAATGGAGAACAGCCGATCGAAAAAGTCTTCCAAGACATTATGGCTATTCTAGGAGCATAATAGGAAAACCCCATAGAGAATATGGGGTTTTTGTTTTAAGTCTTGCATATTTGTGAAAGAAATTGAATAATGAAGATGTAGTATGATTGTGGATATAATATGGAAAATATAGAAAAATTGAGTGATGAAAAACTCGTAGAGTTGGTGCGAACAAAAGATCAAGAACTTTACGCAGAAATTGTTAAACGATATCAGGATCGATTGCTCCGATATGTTTTGTATTTGATAAAAAATAGGCAAAAAGCCGAAGATGCGGTTCAAAATACTTTTATAAAAGCGTTCATAAATCTTATGGGGTTTAGCACTAAACAAAAGTTTTCTAGCTGGATTTATCGCATTGCGCACAACGAGGCAATCAATATCATAAAGAAACATAGAAAAGAGATATTATTGGATAAAGATGGCTGGGATCATCATCAATTATTAGAAGATAGACACATTTACAAACAGGTATCGGACAAAGAAACGAAAGAGCAAATTAAGAGATATTTAAGCCTTCTGCCCTTGAAATACCGAGAACCGATTACATTGTTCTATTTAGAAGAAAAATCCTATAAGGAAATTAGCGATATTTTAAGAATTTCTATTGGCGGTGTTGGCGCAAGAATCAATCGAGCTAAAATAATGCTTCAAAAAAATATAAAAATATAAGCGATTAAATTTAAAATAAATGCCAAAATCTAAATCAATAAAAATAAATAACGCAGAAGGTAAGAAAATAGAAATGGCTCAAAAAGTCATGAAAGAAATTGATAAAAAAAGCATACGAATGAAACCAAGAATCTTTTTCATTATTAGCTCATTATTTTTAAGTTTTGGTTTGTTTTTGAGTATTGCGCTAGCTTCGTTTTTGGTCAATTTAATATCATTTAGGCTCCGCATTCATGCTCCTTTTCAATACCTCAGATTCGGAAGGCCTGGCTATCTTCCTTTTCTTCACGTTTTTCCTTGGCCTATGTTAATTTTGGCAATTGCTAGTATTGTTATCGGCATAGTAATTATTAGAAAATATGATATTTCTTATAAAAAAAGTTTCTGGGGTATCGCTATTGGCTTGATTGTTTTTGCTATAATTTTTGGAATTATTATTGATAAGACCGGTTTTAATGAGCCTGCTTCAAAGTTTCCTCCAATGAGAGAAATGTATCACAGAGAATCTGTTGGTCCAGACTGGCTGGCTGGAAAAATTATTCAAGTATCAGAACGCCAATTGACTTTATTGACGCCTTTTGAAAAGAAAATCATTGTCAGGTGGGGTGAAGATACTCTTTTTCCTTTTGGATCCGATTTTACAGAAGATCAGCAAGTAAGAATAATCGGTCAATGGCAGGGAAAAGAATTTATTGCCAAAGGAATTGATATTGGCGGTGATAGATTACCTATTCCACCAATCCCTCCTGAGAAAGATAAGTTAATGCCTTTTCAAAAAGATAGACCAATGGATTTTTAAAAATAAATAGCATAAAAATGTGGAAAACAGAAATATTGTAAAAATTTCTGTTTTTTTGAAATAAATTGTCAATCAAGTTTGTAATATATAAATGGAGGATAATTCAGGCCTCCTTATTTTAAATCGTATCCATTTACATGAAAAAAATATTTTCTATATTCTCAAAGCCATTTAAAAAACATAAAATTATTTCGTCAATTAGTTTAATTGTTATTTTCATTGGCGTTTTTTTTCTTATTAAGGGACTAGGCGGAACTGCTAAAGCAACAACTCAATACACTACCGAAGCTGCGGAAAAAGGCAGCATTGTTTCATCCGTTTCTGGCTCTGGCCAAATTGAAGTTTCCAGTCAGGTTGATTTAAAAGCAAAAGCTTCTGGCGATATTACGTTTTTGGGAATTAAAAATGGCCAACAAGTCAAAAAGGGCGCTACTTTAGCAAGTATTGATACCAAAGATGCTCGCCAAAGCATTCGAGATGCGGAAATAAGCTTAGAAAACGCCAAAATTTCTTATGATAAATTAATAGCGCCTGCAGACGACTTAACGATTTTACAGGCAGAAAATTCTTTGGAACAAGCTAAGGAGAATAAGGTTACTTCAGAAACTAATCTGGAGAAATCTTACGAGGATACTTTTGGTAATATTTCTGATTCGTTTCTGGTTCTTCCTTCTGTCATAACAAAACTTGATAATGTTTTACACGGATATGATATTGGTCAAGCAGAATTGACTGTTATTGATTCCAAACAAAACAACTCGGTCTATATAGATACTATCAATCCAGAGGATCGTACTACGATTGAAAACTTAGTGACCAGAGCCGAAAACAGTTATAAAACAATTAGAGAAAGCTATGATCAGAACTTGGTAGATTATACAGCTCTTAATCGTTATTCCGACAATGAAAAAATTCAAGTATTACTGGATAAAACCGTAGAAACTGTTAAAAAAATGTCCGAAGCTATTAAGGATTTAATTAACACTCTTGATTATTGGATGGATTATCGCACTGATAAAGAAATGTCTGTGTTTGCGACAGTTACCGCTTATCGCAGCGACTTATCATCTTATTCTTCAAAAGTAGGCGGATATGTATCATCTTTGATTTCTAATCAAAATAATATTATTTCCGCGAAACAACAAATTATTAATTACGAAAGAACTATCGAAGAGAAAACCGAATCTCTGGCTGATTTGAAGGCAGGCGCAGATGAATTAGACATTAGATCACAAAAGCTTTCTTTGGAACAAAAACAAGTTGCTCTGCAGAACGCCAAGGATAAATTAGCCGATTATTATGTTTACGCGCCATTTGACGGCACAATAACCGATATTGTTCCAACTCTCGGAGAAGAAGTAAGCTCAGGAGCAACTATTGCTACACTAATGACTGATCAAAAAATCGCCGTTATTACCCTTAATGAAGTTGATGTGACAAAAGTTAAGGTTAATCAAAAAGCTATCCTTACTTTTGATGCGCTTAGTGATTTATCAATTACGGGTAGTGTCACAAATATAGATGCCTCTGGAACGGTAAATCAAGGAGTTGTTAGTTATGATGTTCAAATTATTCTTGATGTGAACAACGAGAACATCCGACCGGGTATGAGTACAAGTGTAAGTATTATCACAGAAAACAAATCAAATGTTTTATTGGTTTCCAATTCAGCGGTTAAGACCCAAGGAAGTAGTTATTATGTTGAAATTATGGAAAAAGATCAAACAGCCCCAACTCGCAAAACAGTTGAAATTGGTATAAGTAATGATACTCAAACAGAAATAATTAGCGGTATTAGCGAAAATGATAAGGTAGTAATAAAAACCTCAGCTTCGACCAGCAATAGTAACACATCTTCATCTTCATCAAACTCCTCTTCAAGTAAAAATAATAACACTGACAGGGGCGGACCTGGTGGAGCAGGTGAACTAATGAGAATTTTTTAAAATGATTAAGTGTGAACATTTAACTAAAATTTATAAAACTGGCGATACAGAAACTTACGCGCTAAATGACGCTTCCTTTAAAATAGAAAAAGGCGAGTTCGTGGCTATCATGGGACCATCCGGCTCAGGAAAATCAACTTTAATGCATATCTTAGGAGCGCTTGATCGACCTTCGAGCGGGACATATTACTTGAACGGGAAAGATATGCTAAATCTTTCTAATAATGACTTGGCTGAAATTAGAGCTCATGATATTGGATTTGTTTTTCAATCATTCAATTTATTGCCCCGCACTAGCGTCATCAGAAACGTTATTCTGCCATTAATTTATGATAGAAAAACTGCGCCTGAAGAAAGAGAAGATAGAGCAAAGCAAGCCTTAATTGCTGCAGGGTTGAATAAGGAAAGGTGGCATCATCTTTCAAATCAATTATCTGGAGGTCAGATGCAACGCGTTGCTATTGCAAGAGCGCTTGTTAATGAACCAGATCTAATTTTAGCGGACGAGCCAACTGGAAATTTAGACAGTAAAACAGGAGAGGTGGTTTTGGCAACATTTCAAAATCTAAATGATAATCAAGGTCATACCATTATTCTTATCACTCACGAACGCTATGTTGCTGAACACGCAGACAGAATTATTGAAATAAGAGACGGCAAAATCGTTTCAGATGAAAAAAACAAAAGAAAAATTGTCAGCGCTATTGATAAATTATCATGAGAACATCAGATTTACTCCAAGAAACATACTCAGCTTTAATATCCAATAAATCCAGATCAGGATTGACAATTCTGGGTATTGTTATTGGTATTGCATCAGTAATAGCTATGATTTCTATTGGACAAGGAGCAACGAGCAATATTCAATCAAATATTCAGGCCTTAGGATCAAATTTATTAATTGTTATGCCAGGATCATCAAAGGGCGTTGGTTCACAAGTAAGAGGCGGTATGGGGTCAGCGACTTCGTTGACAATTGATGATTCAGAGGCAATTGAACAAGAAATTGATTCAATCAAAACTATCGCTCCCGTTGTTTCGTCAAGAAAACAGGTAACCAGCAAGAATGGCACGAACACAAATACAAGCATATACGGCGTTATGCCAAATTATTTCTCCGTAAAGAATATAACAGCTGAGTTAGGAGAACTTTTAACTGATTTAAATATTAATAATTTATCGAAAGTGGCAGTTATTGGACCGACTACTCGCGATGATTTGTTTGGAGAAAATTCAGATCCAATTGGACAAAAAATTCGTATTAATAGCCAGGAATTTACCGTTATTGGCGTAACGGTGACAAAAGGAGGAAGCGGTATGAATAATTCAGATGATTTGATCTATATTCCTCTTACAACTGCTCAAAGATATATTACGGGAAGTGAATCGGTGAGTATGATAAATATTGAAGTAACTCAAGAAAAATTGATGGACCAAGTGCAACAGGAAATTTCTGATTTATTATTAAAAAGGCATAATATTTCCGATGCCGCAAGTGCTGATTTTTCGATTATGAATCAAGCAGATATTTTAGGCACAATGTCGTCAGTTTCAGGAACACTCACTTTGCTTTTAGGTGCAATCGCGGGCATTTCTCTGGTCGTTGGCGGAATCGGCATTATGAATATGATGTTGACAACGGTTACAGAAAGAACCAGAGAAATCGGCTTACGAAAATCCTTAGGAGCAAAAAATAAAGACATTAGCACTCAATTCTTAACCGAAGCAACTGTTCTGACTTCATTGGGTGGTATTGTCGGTATAATTATTGGTTGTCTCACCGCTTTCTTAATTACAAAACTAGGATCTCTTGCTACTCAAGTTTCGTTATTTTCTATTTTGTTGGCTGCTGGTGTGTCCGGTCTTATTGGTATTGTGTTTGGTTATTATCCAGCCAGACGAGCCGCCAAACTTAATCCCATCGAAGCTTTGAGATACGAATAATAATTGTAAAAAGTAAAATGAAAAATAATCTTCTTTCAAAAAATCCATTACCGATTCTTATTATTATCGTTTTTATTATAATATCTGTCATTATTCTTATCTTTGTCCTATCTAAAAAAAATGACACCGTAGAAAATCAATCTGAGGCAAGGCTTACTCAAGTTCAAAGCAATATACAGTCAGGATTTGATGAAAATTTTTCAACAACAACTCCGAATGATTTAATTGTAGGAGAATCTGTGATGGTGTTTGGTTTAAAAGATAGTAATGGTGTAATTTCATCTGAAAGAATTGTGCTTGGTATGACTCAAGAAGATTTTAAGAACCAACCAGGTCAATTTATGGGAGGAGAACCTGGTCAAAATCCAAATACTGCCAGCTCGCCCGATGGAAATACTACTAAGCAAGAAAACAGGTTCAGAGGAAATCCTCCTCAAGGTTTTCAAGATCTCTCACCAGAAGAGTTAGAAAAAATGAGAACAGCAAGAGATCAGGGTCGTCAAAGACTATCTGGTCAAATGGAAACAATTTTTGGAAAAATCACTCAAAAAGATGATGCTTCTATAACTGTTGTTTCCGATGACGGAAGTTCAAAATACATTCTTTATTCGCAAACAACGAAAATCTTAGAACCAAAAGAAATAATTGAATAATCCCCCCATTAAAGATGGAATAAAAAAATTCCGTCTTTTGTATTGCAAAATAGGCATTGTTTTGCTACAATTTTTAGTATAAATTTATGAAAAAGATTGTATTTTTTTTACTGTTCTTAATTATTGGATTAGGCTTTGTTTTTTCTAAGCCAATTTTGGCTCAAGAGGTCAAAGAAAAGACTCAGCTTTTCTTTTTTTACTCAAAAACTTGTCCTCATTGCGCTGCCGAAGAGAAGTTTTTAGATAAAATGGAGGTGAAATACCCAGACCTTGAAATTTTGCGTTATCTAAATACCGATCAATCAAAACAAGAATTACTCAAGTCGCTTCTCGATAAAATTAGCGCAGAAAGATATTTGGGGCTCGTGCCTTTAACTTTTGTTCAAGATGAATTTTTTCTCGGCTTTGATAATGATCAAGGCATGGGGAGCAAAATCGAATCAGCTATAAAAAATGCTATTTTAAATGATGCAACTACCACTCCTCCAATAAACAAAGATAAAATTAATCTTCCTATTTTAGGCAACATAGATACGTCAAAATATTCCATACCAGCATTAGCAGTTGTTTTGGGATTCCTTGACGGTTTCAATGTTTGTTCTTTGGGAGCCTTGGTTTTTATTTTAGGATTGGTTTTAGCTTTTCGTTCACGCAAAAAAACGCTGATTTTTGGCAGTATTTTTCTTTTAACGACAGCTCTTGTTTATGGAGCATTGATGGGTGTTTGGTATCAGCTATTTTCGTTGCTTTCTTCTTATATGTTTTTGATGCAGATTATAGTCGTGGTAATTTCTTTTGTCGGCGCCTGGTATTTCTTTAAGCAATTTATTAAATTTAGAAAGCAAGGAGTTTTGTGCGAAGCTAACGAAAATAAGACTATCAATAAACTTACCCAGAAATTAGGAAATACCTTTAATAATACTAGAAATATTCTACTTGTTGCTGGCAGCGTCCTTATCTTTGCTGGACTTGTTACGGTCATTGAATTCCCCTGCTCTGCTGCAGTCCCTCTGGTATTCTCTGGTGTCCTTGCGCAAGCGAATATCGGCGGTTTTCAATACTTCCTTTATATCGCTATTTATTTAGTGATGTATCTGCTAGACGAAATTATTGTCTTTTTGATTGCTTTCTTTACAATGAAGCTTTGGCTGTCGTCTGGAAAAGCGACAAAAATGATTACTCTGATCGAAGGCATAATTCTTCTTATTTTAGGCGGATATTACTTAGTTAGTCTGATTACATAAATGAGAATATTCTTCAATAATCGTCCTTCAAACTTTACGCTTCTTTTCAGAGAATTGGGTTATCATCCCGACAGGCAAAGAAAATTAGGCATTTTGAGTTTTTCCCGCCGTTTATCAGGCGCTGATTATCCTAAATTTCACGTTTATTTTGAAAAAGATAATAATTTCATTACTATCCATCTCGATGTGAAGGCGCCATCTTACGGAGGAAATACTGCCCATTCTGGCGAATATAGCAACGAAAATGACTGGCTTAAGGAAGAAGAACAGAGAATAAAAGAAAGATTTTCTGCCATTAAATAATTATTTCTATTGCGTGTGGATAATTAGATTGCTACTACCTCCACTTTTTGATAAAATCTATAAATGTAATAGATGTTATTAAAAATATGTTAAAAACAAAACGAGCAAAATTAAATATAAAGAAAATTTTAGCCAATTCTCCTGAAGGAAAAGTTTTCTGGACTTCTGACAAAAGAAAATTATATAACATCAGAGATTTTATAAAAGCGCTTGAAACTATGGATGACTTGACCTTTAGAAGCCATGTTAATTCAAAGAAAAATGATTTTGCTAGGTGGATAAATCTTGTCTTGGGTGATAAAAAACTTTCAAGAACTTTGCGCTGGACAACAACAAGAGCGACAACGATTCAAAAAACAAAAGAACATTTGAAACAGTATTATATCTGATCTCAGATAAATTAAAAGTTTAAAATTAAAAGTTAAAAGTTGCAGTTCAAAACTTAAAACTGTTTCAGTTTTAGGTTTTTATTGTAATGTAATGTAATTTAATTTAAGCTCAAGACTCAAGTGTTAAAACAAAAATCTAAGATTCAAGGGTTATTTAATTTTTAGTTTTGAACTGTGTTTTTGCGCTTTAAGCTTTAAGCTTTGAGCTAAGTCCATGCTTTTTAAAGTCAAAGTTACTCCCAATTCAGCAAAAAATGAAATCGTTGAGCATACGGCTAATTTTATGCGTGTTAAAATTGCCGCAAATCCTGAAAAAGGAAAAGCCAACAAAAAACTCATAGAATTTTTGGCTGATTATTTTCATATTTCCAAATCCGCTATCACAATTAAATCAGGCGAAACAAAGAAAGAAAAATATTTAGAAATTAAAATATAAGATTTTGAAAATAGTAAAAATAGGTAAGTAACCCCGCTCGGCAAACTCAGGAACACAATCAACCCCGAAGTACAATAAATTGACCTCAGGGTTTGATTTTCGTTTCCCTTCATAATTTCAGGGACGAAAATCAATTAAAAAAGAGCGGCTCACTGAGAGCCGCTTTGTGTTTCTAGAAAGAAATACTGCTGTTCAAGACAAACTTGAGCGCAAAGTTATTATTCACCCAAGGATCGGTTTTGTAATTGCCTTGTAATTCAGCTTTAAGCGTGATATTAAAGGCAATCAAGCGCAATCCTGCCAACCACCCGTAGGTATGACTCCAATATGGATTGCCAATATTGAGGTTATCGAAATTCGCGTAGCGCGCTCCTGCAAAAAGGCGAAAATCACAGTCGTATTCGCTCTTTATACAAATACTGCACGGATAGAAGAGTGAAGCTGACAGGTCGCCTCTTGTTTCATTATAGATTCCGCCAGGGTTATTGCTGAAAAAGTATGATCCAGCAAACCCAACTGGCTTATTTCGCCAGTCTAAAGCAATACTGACCTTGCCATACTCAGTACGCGGAATCCCGTCAATATAGAGCTTAGCAAAGAAACCGGGCGCATAAGTAGATGCCCAGATATCCGCTTTTCCTAAACAATATGGACTATTGCCTTCTAGGTCATAGGCATTAAATCCTCCTCCAACACCCATTGACCAATCGGCAAAAACGCCTCTTAGTCCGAAAATCGCAGACAGATCAGTAGTGCTGTAGAATGTTTCTTCAACTTGAGCGTCAAAAGCCAAATGATTGGCGACGACAACATTGGCTTGACCCCCAATATATCCGCCAATATTACCCGCATTCTCGACCTCAAGCCCAGACCACAGAGATGCGCCAATTTGAGTAGCGCCATCTGCTGTAAATCCTACGCAAGCGACAGCAAACAGCACCATACACAAACCAAGTCCAGCTACTAACGCTTTCTTCATGCTTCCTCCTTTGTTAGCTTTTTTGCCGAGTGAAACAAGACCTATCTTTTTATAGAACTACCAACATCATACTCCTGTTTTTTACTTTTGTCAAGAAAAATGGTAAAAATATTGACATCATCAATACAATCTGGTAGGATTTAGGTAGTTAGGTCATCCTAAGGAGGGATGCATATGAAAAGACTGCGAAGAGGTTTGGTGGTGTCACTCGCTTTGGTACTCGTACTGACAGCAGTGACTTGGGCTGGCTCGGTCCAGATCGGAGACTTTACTCTTCAGGATCAAGCCAATCAGGGATGTTGGAGAAGTTGCCTTGACGCAACGATCACGAAAGGTCCTTGCGAGACAGGCACCTTCACTCTCACCGTAAGAGGACTCGGTCTCTGCGAACAGGCATATTGGTATATCATTCTTGATGGAAATCAGCTGATTTCTTGGAGGCAGATCCAAAGAAACGGCGACTTCCTTATTCCTGTCCCGTCAAGATACAATGATGGGCAGGGAACATTCCATCTGGGGTACCAGACGGTCACCCTGATTCTGTCGACAACGCGACTCTTCGGAATTGCTGGACAATATGAGACTCTCGGTTCTTGGAACTTCCTTGGTTACCCCCGTTGCGGGTTTGTAGCCATTGAGTCGTTCTCTCTTTTCTCTAAGGATTGTTGCCAGCGATGCTGTTTCTGTTGCTGTAATCCTTAAGTCTGAGGAGGTGAGCAGAACTATGTGCTGCATCAACTGGAGTCTCGTTCTTGGAGTATTAGCAGCGATCGCAGCGATTGTGTTTCTCTTCGGAGGCGGCTGTTGCTAAGCAGTTTGGTTAGAGAAAGGAAAACCTCTAACAACCCCGTATCGTATGGTACGGGGATTTTTTTTAATTGATCGTAACTTCATTGAAAAGATTTTGTGGCGAGTTATAATCAAATTATGGTTTAGTTCTTTTAAAATATATAAGAGGAGGTGATCGCCGCAAAAAGAACAAAATTTCTGATTAATGAAGCGCTTGAGGCTTCGTTTCAAGTTCGTCTCCAGAAGGAGGAGAAATGAAAAGATTGGTCGTTTCGGTCTTGGTGTTAATGTTAACAATCGGTTTTGCCGTCGTTCCAAGTGTATTTGCAAAAGAATTTTCAGGGACTACGACAGGAACAGCGACAACAGCCAGCAGTCAGTTTATTAGCATACCTTTTTTTGGAGTCCAATTCAACAATCAATATGACTATTCTGGCGGAGCAAGACTCGGTTCAAAGGTCGGGTTACCAGCTGTAAGACACACAGCTAGCGCCAAACAAATTATCATCATCAACTTCAAAGTAATTGATTTGGCTACTGGGGAATGCCCCGTCAATGAGCCATATGCTGCCATTTTCAGATATAATGGCGAAAATGAAGCTGTTGCCCCTATCTATGGTTATGAATACCTGCCGTTCTCTTTCTACGCGCCTCACCAAGAATATCAACTCTCTATGGATGTGACTAGTCTGGACATAGGTAGTTACATTGTTTACATTGTTATTAGGGCTTCTTATGGAAAGATATATTCTCCAACCATGATTGGGTTTGCAATCACTGAATAAAAGTTCCTCAGTTCTTTTGGCACTACAAAGAAGTAGTGCCATTTTTAATTGATTTTGCCTTAAAATCTGTTATTAAAGGCTAAATCTCTTGACACAGCACTTATATTATGATACAAGGGAGGTAGTACTTGAAAAAATTAATCCTTCGATAAACTCAGGATAAGTCCTTCGACTTCGCTCAGGATATAAGAGTTTTTTACTTTCGTTATACTCAAGAAAAAACTCTAAGAGAGGTGAAAAATATGCCTTGGTGGGGGTGGTTGTTGATACTCTTCTTTACAGTTCTTGTTGGTTTAATTTTGAAGATTCGTTCTCTTTTAAGAGAATTTATCTGTGCTTTTCTTAACGTAATGGATCTTTCTGGTATAGAATGGTATATTCCAGAAGAAGAAGCAACAAAAACAGAAGGTACCTAAAGGAGGTACAAAGTGAAAAAGAGATTGTGGTTAGGAGCCGGAGTCGGAGTGTTAGTGTTGTCGCTTCTGGTGATTGCTGGATGCAATCTTTTTAATCAGAAGCCCAACATTGTCGGAATCACGGTTGATCACCTGACAGGCAAAGTGCCTCTTACAGTCAAGTTCACGCCGAATGTGACCGACGATGGCGAGATTGCAGAACTGGAGTATTACTGGGAGTTTGGCGATGGCATTACCAGCCATGAGCGAGCACCCAGTCATACCTTTACAACTGTCGGCAATTTCGTCGTCTATCTCACTATCACCGACAAGTATGGATCAGTGGACACATTCAGCCAGTCAATTGAGGCAACCAATCCTGGACCGGACTCTAAGGGGATTAGTTACCGAAAGGTCAATGGCGGATGTTCTGACTGTGATGGAGTGCCGCCTTATTGCGCCTCAAAAGATCAGATCGAATTCTTCGTGGTTGATCCAACACATCCGGTTGATGGCAATTACATTGTAAGCTACGACTGGGACTTTGGCGATGATAGCCAACCTGTTTCGGGTAATCCTGTTGTTTATAACTATAACCTCCCTGGCGTTTACACCGTGCGAGTCACCTTGACTGATAACGAAGGCGTATCGAATACCTTTGAAGGGAAAATCACTATCGAGGAGTGTTGTAGGCCTTGTGTTCCGGAGATCTCGATTGATGCTTCCGGTTGTTACAAGGTTGACTGCGCGATGGAGTTCTGCGGCGTACCTGACAACCACGGTCATAACGGCTGTCAGGATCTTGCCGCTGCCCTTGCCGCCAAATCACTCAACATCGATCCCAAGAATTATTGTGGCGATCCTGAGCCATGCGACTGTGAGAATTCGTGTGGTGGTTGCAATGGATGCCGCGACGGTGACTGGGAATGGCACTTCGAACTTGATGGTTGTGAAACCATTGAATACGGCAATTGTGTATACTACACCCCCGAGCAGACGGGAAGTTTGACGGTTCAGGCTTATCTCACCTGCAATGGCGCAACGAACTACGAAACAAAAACGTACACTATTTCTGAGTAATCTCGTTTAGCCAGTATGAAAAGCATACTGGCTATTTTTTAATTTCGTCTCTGAATTTATAAAGAGAAACAAAATTAAAATCCTTCCGAAGCCTTGGCGAAGGAGGATAATACATTAACAGCGAAGATTACGCAGTCAATAATCCTGAAGTCAATTTATTGTACTTCAGGGTTAATCGCATCAAATTATCATCAGCTATTGACAATTATATTTTTGTATGCTAGGATGTTAAAGTTCTTTTACAAACGCATTCATAAAAAGAAAAAAGGAGAGGGATATGCGAAACAGAGCGTCGAAGATGTTGTTGGTTGGGTTGTTGGGGGTTGTGTTGATTTCTTCTGTGGCTGCTTTTGCTAGTCACACGACAGATCTTTTCACCGAAGAAACTTGGTTAAGTTTCGGCATCGAAAATCAAGGTTTCATTGACCTGAGAATCTTTGGAACCGGAACCGCAGGTATTTTCACTAATGTGAATGATTGCGGATGTCCGCCCAATAATCTCTTAACTGACAATATTCTAGCTACTAGTCTCTATTCTCTTGATCTTCGCCAGCAATTAACTCTTGGATCCGATTCTGTGACCCTTGAAAGACAGCTTGATATTGAACTTGGAATTATGAATAATTCTACTTTGACTTCCTCGATCTCGCTAAGTTCGTCTTTCAGTGGAACTGGAAATATTGATGAAGCAATTTATATTGGCGGCGTTGATCCTTGCTCAGGAAGCGTTTGGCTCTACCTTAATGGTAGATTTTCGCTTAATGAGCGCGACAGTAATCCATCTCCAAGAAAATCTATGAAGGTTCTGGAGTGGAAAATTGAGAATATGGAGCTGGTCGTAACCCTCAAGAATACCGGCAATCAGGTGATCAAGGGGCCTGCAACCGTTACAGCTGGACTGTCTTACTGGGCCGATTGGGTTCCAGAAGGTCGTTTCTATAATGATCCCGATATCAAAGATGACTGGAATAAGGGAACATGGTTCTGGCAGGACAGCAATAGTCTTGGCAGAATTACCCTCAAGCCCGGAGAAACGACGACGATCAGATTCTCCTTACCGCCAATTCCGGACGATGCCGTTAAAGTTTTTCAGGCACGCTGGAATTACTGGTGGTTTGGAAATACTGACCAAGACCCGGATCATGACTTCGTCGGCTTCATTATTGATGTTGGCGGAATGTTCGGTAACGGTGTTTACGCGGTCGCCTACATTCCTTTCTTAACCAACGTCAATATCTAATCTACAACTCTTGACAGAGAAAGAAAAATAGATTAGAATGCTCAGACGATAAAGTTCTCTTCATACAAGAAGAAAGGAGACAAGGTGATTAGACCCATTTAAAATCGACTGAGTAGAGATGCGAGCAGCAAAGAAGCAAAGAACAAACCAACCAAAAAGCCGATCCGGCAAAAGGTCGGATCACAAAAGGAGTAAGCGATGAAGCGAGTAATGATCTGTGTTCTGGCTCTCGTGATGGCGTTGGGTGTGGGTGTTGCGACGTTTGCGGATGCAACCGTGACCAATTCTTGGTACATGGACAGCGGAAGCATGCAGATCGACGCTACCACAAATGTCGGCCCGTCCAACTTCCCTGGCTCCATCAATCCCGTAACGACGACCGTCAATGTTGACGGTATTTCTCAGGGAACTCTGACGAGTCAGGTAAAGACTACTCCGGTTAACCCCTACTACGGGACGTTTAACCTGGATAATCAGACCCTGGATGCGGCTGGGTATAATCAGGCGCAGGCGATTCGATTCCGACACAACGCGAACGATGATGTGCACGGATTGAACCCCACCAACGGATTCCTTGTCGACACCAGCGTGGCTGGTAACTACGATGTCTCGATCCGCACCAAGAACGACACCTTCGATGTTGAAAGCGCTCTTGATGCTACGATCATTATCCCTGGTGGCGGCGGTGTCGCGAATGTGCTCTTCAACCAGTCCGGTTCGACCATCACGCATACCGCTCAGGTCGCTCTGGCAACGAATGACGCTGGTATTGTGACGATGGTTAAGCCGACGTCTTACTGTCAGTACCTCTCCAATACCCTTATGGGTGATGTCGCCGCTTCCGGTTCTGGTTCTTCTTACATCGGAGCAGGCACGAACAACCCGGTTGGTATGGATTTCAATGCAAAGGGTACGACCGACACGACTCACAATCAGGAAGTTGATGCCGATAATGTCGTCGGATCAATTACCCATCAGGTAACGTTCGCTAATAACGTGAACTATGTTGATACGGTTCCCCTGAACCTGCAGTCTGGGGCTGGTACCGGTGCTTACTGGCCGTCGTTGCCACAGCACACCAGCGTCGGCTACCTCATTGATTTCCGCGGAACCAACAACCTCCCGGAGTAAAATCTGGTAGTCTAACCAAGTAAGTTTGTCGCCCTGTCGCTCCATCGTATAGAGCACAGGAAAAAGTAGAGTACCGCCAACTCCCTCGTATGGAGATGGCACAGTTCTTTCAGTCCGATTGCGCTTTCATTCCAGAGAGCCGCAGTCAAAACCTACGAGGAAAGCGTTGCTCTCGCGCAAGAGTGATGCCAACTTCGCAGCCTAGCTAGCGCAAGGGACAGGTGAGATTTACCTAGGAATCTCATTCTGTCCCTTTTTTTAATTGATTTTCGTCCCTGAATTTATGAAGGGAAACGAAAATCAAACCCTGCACCGAGCTTTGCTCTGGTGTCAGGGTTGACTCTGTTCTTGAGCATAATGAAAGATTTACAGATTCAATAACCCTGCCGAAGCTTTCCTCGGTCATCCATAGCCCTGCCTGACGCCTGCCTGACGGCAGTCAGGGCAGGCAGGTTTAGCGTAGGAGACAGCGTAGACGGGTAATTGTTTTATCCATTGCAACCAAACTCCAAAAGAGTAAGATATGAGTGGAGATGATGGTAGTCCTACGGTCGTAAATAAAGTCCGCCCTCGTCAAGACTAAATAAGCTAATGAAGTTGTCCTCCTCTGTTCCGGTTTACCGGAACTACGGCGGGACTTAAGATTTTCTAGTACTCACTTCGTTCGTCAAGAAACTCTAAAGGAGGTGTTCTCAATGTTCTTTATAATTAATAGAAACGCATCTCAAAGTATTGGTTGTCAAATATTTTTGAAAAGAATCTTGCCGTTGCTTAAAAAGAGCGGCATCGCCTTTGATTTCAGGATTACGAATAATCAAGAAGAAGCGCAAAAAGCTTGTCAGGAAGCAATTTTAAAAGGTGAAAAAATCATTGTCGCTTGTGGCGGCGATGGCACTGTCAATCTCATTGGCCGAGAACTTATGGGTACAGATGTCGCTCTCGGAGTTCTGCCGCTTGGCACATCCAATGATTTTGCGATTGCTTCTCTTGGAATGCCCCAAAATCCCAAGAAAGCTCTTGAGGCGCTTATGTCTGGCGCAAGAATTCAAGCTGATGTCGGGCTAGTTGATAAGCTTATCTTCCTGAATGTCTTTAGTATCGGCATTGATGCAGATATTGATCATTTGGCTCACAAACATCCAATCTTTCGAAGATTGCCTTTCAAAGAACTTCGCTATGGCCTGCCAATGATTAATGAATTGCAAAATCCCAATATTAGACAGGTGCGAATTGAGATTGACGGTAGAGTTGCTTTTGAAGGTGAAACCTTTTTTGTCGGCGTTCACAACGGCAAGCGCGAAGGTTCTTATTTTCCAATCAATCTTCAGGGCAGTATTTCCGATGGCATCTTGAATCTGCTTGTAATTGAGGATCTGCCATCGCTTCAAGAAAGACTCAAATATGTCATTCAAATGACAACGGGAAAACTTGACAGATTGCCGCGTTTACACACATTTGAAGGAAAAGAAATAAAGATTATTATAGAAGATGAAGACGAAGACGATGACATCCTTTCCGCTCAAGTTGACGGCGAACCGATTGAATTGCCAACGAATACAATCAAGATTAGCGTTTTACCAAAAGTTCTTTGGGTAATCACTAATGATCACTAATTCCCCGTATCAAACAATACGGGGTTTTTGTTTGCATAGTTAATAAAAATTAAATAGTTTTAAGTTTTAAATTGTTGTTTTGCGCTTTGAGTTTTGAATTTTAAGTTATATTATTTATTGTTTCTTTTTACATATTAAGTTCACAAATATAAATATTTCACCAAAATCCTTGACTTTAGTGTTCTAATATGCTATAATGGATAGTAGAAAGGGAAGTTAAGATTCCCTATGTACACAAACAAAAAAAACAAATACGAACCTAAGGAGGTTCAGAATGAAGCGAGGACGGATGTTTGTACTGCTTGGCGCGCTGGTCGTAGTACTGGCGCTCGGTCTGGGCGGATGTATGACAGTTCCGCCCACAGTCGAAGTCTCGGCTGATCGAACCAGCGGCTACGCGCCCTTGACGGTCGCGTTCAGTGCCGTAACTACTTGTGCAGATAAGACGCGCGCATGGTCATTCGGAGACGGTGGAACAAGTTCCGAAGAGAACCCAATCCACGTCTACCAAAACGTTGGCACCTACACTGCAACGGTTACGGTGACCAACAGCGGGATGTGTGGCACCGAGACGGCAAGCGACTCGATTACCATCACCGTCGGAGAGAAGCCGTTCGTCAGGATTACGTCTATCAACATCGACCTCAATCCTGTCTGCAAGAACATCCCGACGCGGGTATCGGCGGTTATCGAACACAGTCGCCCGATTACCTATGAATGGTCCTCAAGTGATGGCCACGTGAGTTCCGACTCGTCCACGACTTTCACATTCGGATCGGCCGGAACGAAGACCATTTACCTGACGGTACGGGACGATGCGGGAACGGTCGCATATAAGACCGCAACCCTAAAGGTTGAGGAGTGCTGCGACCCAACGCCGCCTTGTCCCGACGATCCGTGCGATGACCCATGCGATTCGATCGTATTGGACCGTCTGGAACCGGAGAGAGGATGCGTCTCGGCATACGATGAATTCGAGATCGCAGTTCTCTTCAACGACTGGCCGTGTTTCGATGAATGCGACCAGTGCAGAAATGTCTTCGATGAACAGAGCGTCGGAATTCAAGGTATCGTCCCTTGCCCATCGGAGCCAGATTGTGGCTGTGGCTGCAACAAGACGAAGATCTCTTGGGACTTCGCTTGGTGCTGCGGCGATTCGTCGCCGGTTCTCGGCGATGACTTCGAGATCGTGAAGGTGTGGGGAGATTTTGGCCAATACATCAAGGTCAAGTTCTTCCACTCCGGAACATGGACGGTTACCGCCTCTCTTAACGGAGAGGAGGTGACTGGACGGTACGAAGTAACCGTTCAGTAGAGAGTTTCAAAGTAGGAGCCCGTGCAAAGTGCGCGGGCTCTCTTTTTATTGACTGCGTTTCTGAGCAAGGCGAAGATTACACAGTTAATAATCTCGCCGTAACTTTAGTTAAGGCGGATAATTCCAAGATATTGCAAACGATTAATTTTTTAGTATAATCATAAGAGTGGAGTCACAATAACCTCTATAGTGGGCTAATGCATTGCGAGGGTCTGTAAGAAAAACAGGCCCTCATTTTATTGACTCTATTCTTAAGTCTATGCGAAAGATTACAGAGTCAATAACCCGTCCGTAACTTTAGTGAAGGAGGGTGTCGCGTTTTCGAATAAAATGAGAAACTACGCAATCAATAACCCCGGCGTGCCGGGGTCATTATTATGTAATTCCTCGTTACCTCGGAAACATAATAATGAGTTATCCACATTGAAAAATACCTTCAGGATTTGATAAAATATTCTCTTAAGTATTTCATCGAAACATTTCATCATGATAGGAGGGGAAATAGATTAGTTTAACAGCTCTCATTTTTTTGTGAGCTTTTTTTGTTTTAAAGGTCGAGTGATCTGTTTTCCTGTCATAAAATATTAAACAAAAGTATGTCACTCTGAGTCTTTCGAAGTTTCTCAGGATAAACTCCGTGAAGAGTCCCGGGGATCATTCATTCATTCAGGATGACAATAAAATTAAGGTGTCATTCTGAACGAAGTGAAGAATCTCGAAAAAAACTGTTAAACACGGATCCTTCACCATATTCAGGATGACAGTATAAAAACCATGAAAAAAATTATTAATGCCTTTTCTTTCATCGCTATTATTGTTGGCGTCGTTTTAGGCGCAACTGGCGCTTACTTTACCGATACCGAAACTTCTCCGACAAATGTTTTCGCTGCCGGTACTTTGGATTTGACAACAGATGGACCAAACACAACCTTGCCTATTCAAGTTACTAATATCAAGCCCGGTGACTTTGATTCCGGCGTTATTAGATTAAAAAACGCTGGGACAATTACGGGAGATATTATTGCTGCCACAATTAATAAAACTGACGATAAAGAAAACAATTGCAATTCCCCTGAAGCGCTTATAGACACAACTTGCGGAAATCCCGGTACTGGCGAAGGCGAACTTGATGATTATTTGAAATTGACTGTTTGGATAGACACAGATGGCAATGGTGTTTTGGATGGAACAGAAACTTACTTTGTTTCTTCTAGTCAAAGTTTAATTTTGCTTAATGGGGTAATTTCTCAACCGTCATCTGAAGTCAGTCTTTCTGCCGATCAAACAGCCGATATTAAAGTTAAATGGGAAGCTGATCCTGCTCATTTGGGCGGCAATATTTTTCAAAGCGATAGTACTGGTTTCTCGATTACTTTTGACTTCAAACAGAAGTAATCTAGAAATATCTTGAAAAGACTAACGACAAAGTATTTTTATTGGTTTTTGGGAGCGCTGGTTTTGTTTTTATTGACTTCGCTTTTACCCAGCGCTCCTCATAAAATACTTATGGTCACTTCTGGATCAATGGCGCCCGCTATCAGACAAGGAGGTATTATTGTTATTTTGAGAATGGCAGAATACAAAATAGGAGATGTTATAACATTTTTTGAAAAGGAAAATCACCAAAGAAAAATCACTCATCGCATCTTTAACAAAGATGAAAATTTATATACCACCAGAGGCGATGCTAATCCTAGTTCTGATTTAAAAAAAATCAGGCAAGATCAAATCTTGGGAAAAGTTGTTTTGGCAGTCCCTTATCTCGGTTATATTTTTAATCTGACGAGAACTCCGATTGGAATTATTATTCTCTTGTCAATTCCCTGCTTGGTAGTAATTTTTAGTGAGGTTAGAAAAATAAAGTGTCATTCTGAGTAGTTCGATGGATTCGATAAGCTCACCACAGGCAAGCTCACTATAAATTCCACGAAGAATCCCGTGTGCGTCTGTCATTCTGAACCCTTCGAGTTTCTCAGGATAAACTCCGTGAAGAATCCCGAGACTCTTCGGTCGCCTTAGGCGACCTCAAGATGACTATGTTCTTAGGATGACGATGATATAAGTATGTCTAAATATTTCAGTTACCTTTTAATATTGATAGTTGTTATATTTTTTACTAACTTTTCTTTTGCCTTTTTTACCGATGAAGAAACAAAGCAAGCGAATGGTTTTGAGGTGGGAACCTTGGATTTTTCTTTAGACCAAATCGCCACTTCTTCGCTATCCAGCATCACGCCCTCGCAATCAGGACACCTTGATTTAGTTGTTGAAAAAGAGGGCAGTTTAGATTTTCAATATCAAATAAAAACTTCTGATTTATCAGGAGAACTTTGTGATTATTTAAATATCAAGGCGAATCTTGGTGGCGACTTTAAAGAACAAGATTTGCTTTCTGGTTTTTCCTATCAAGCTTCCAGTACTCAAACTTTTAAAGACTGGTCTTTTGAATTTTCTCTTGCTTCCCAAGACGAATCCCTTTTTCAAAAATCTTGCAGCTTTAAATTATTGTTTGAGGCTTGGCAATTAAACTTAGAAAACAATTCTCAGGGCTTCTATAAAAATAGAGAGCTAGAGTTAACGCTTTCTTCGGGAACTTGGAGATCCGGCGTTTTTCTTAATGAATTCCTGCCCAATCCCATCGGATCCGACTCTCTCGTTATGCCCGAGGGGGAATGGGTTGAGCTTTATAATACTAGTGACCAGCCAATTGATGTTGCTGGCTGGCACATCAACGACGAAACCGATCATGCTATCGCTATCACCGCAACCAATACTTTGCCCGCTACAACAATTGTTGGCGCCAAAGATTGGTTGGTTGTTTATTTAAATCATTCTGTTTTAAACAATACTTCTGGCAGCAGCACTCCTGCCGACATTGTTTATTTATACGATAATGCCAATACCTTAATTGATTCTTATAGTTACCACGGCACAAATTGTGAACTATCCCCCACTCCTCAACAAACCAATTCCCTGACAACTTCCTCGACATGTAATACTGTTCTTGCGGTGCCAGAAAATAAATCGTATGCCCGAATTCCTGATGGAACTGGCGCTTGGTACGATCCCGCCCCCACGATGGGAAGCGTTAATAAATTAAATAATGACCAAAATTAAATTGCTAAAATATTTAATCATTGCTTTCCTCTTAATTCCGTCTTTGTTTTTTGCCAAAACAGAACAATTTGGCGATAAGCAGATTTTTATTGATTTTGGCAGCCTGCCTTTTAATCTAAATAATTTAATCCCGGGGAAAAGCGAAACTAAAGAAATTACCATTGATAACCACGAAAATTTTGATATTAGTGTCTATTTGGGAGCCAATAAAATTTCTGAAAAAAAGAATCTCGCTTCAGTTCTTCTCTTGTCTTTTGATAAAGACAAACCGATTTCGCTTTCAGAATTATTTAAAGAAGGTATTTTTGTTGCCAATATTCCGCGAAACTCAAGTAAAAACATTTCCCTTGAAATAGTTTTTCTCCAAAACTCTGGAAATGAATTTCAAGCAGGATCTCTTGGGGCTGATTTTAAAATTAATGTCACTCAGATTGGCGACAGTCATGAAACTTTCGGATCTGTTGTTTTGCCAGGAATTTATAATAGTTCGCCAAATAAAGAAGATTCGCCAATGAATTCACCAGAAAATAATACAAAAAATGAGAACTCTACAAGTTCTCAACCGGAAAATATAATACAGACAGAAAGTATTATTCCTGTATCCCCCTTATCTCCCACATCTTCTCTGTCTCCTTTGTATTATCCCTCGTCCTCATCTTCCACTATTCCTATATATCCCATATCTCCTCTGCATTCCTTGTCTCCCCTTCCCCTTCAGTCCAATTTATTTTCTATCTTGCCACCTGTCATCCTGAATGAAATGAAGGATCTCGTCGACAATAGTAACGAAACAAGGTTTTTTCTTATTCTCCTTTTCTTTATCTTACTTCTTATTCTTCTTTTAATTCTTCTTTGGCAAAAAAGAAGGGAAAGGGAATAAAAAATTTACGGAGGACGGACCTCCGTAAATCATTCTTCCGTCAAAAGAAGTTTGCGCAAGTAAACTTTTTTTATAAATATCTATAAATATCGTGCTTGCCGATAGAGATGAACAGGATATCGCCATTAGTCATCCTCTCAAAGATGATTCTATAATTTCCCGTTATAGATATAGACCAAATGCCTTGAAACTTTACATGTAATTCGTGAAGGCGCAAAGAAGTGTGTAGTGGGTTCTTTCTGAACAACGATTCTTTTTTAATTGCTAAATTAACAATTTCTTTTGGCAGTTTCTTTAATTCTTGCTGAAATTTTTTAGAATAATAAATAGCCTTAATTATCATATAGTTCTGCCATTGATTTAGCAGTAATCGCTTTGCCCTTTTTGTATTCCTGTCTTGACTGTTTAATTGAACTTAACAACTCCTGTTCAGAAATGATTTCCTTGTCCATCTCTACTAATCCTTGAATATATTTACTAACAGAAAAATATCCTCTTTTTCTAGAAAGGGTTTTAACCTCTTTGGCGACATTTTCTGCAAAAGATAAACTTATTACTTGGCGCATATAATTGTAGTTAGTTGATATAATTCTATTGTAATACAACTGTATTAATTAATCAATATTATTTATCCACAACTGTCGTGTTTTAATGTTGTTTAATGTAAAATTGTATCGTTGTGGGTTTTGTTTTGTTAGTTGTCAATCGACTGAATTTTTGATAGGATTAGAAGGAAGACACAAATCGGTCAATAATTTAATCAAATTATGGCTTTTCAACATAAACAGTTGGCGGATGGTGGATGGGTTAAGCTTTCTTTTTTTGAACAGATGGCAAATGTCGGAAGTGAAATCGAAAGAACAATTTCATGGAAAAATAAAAATAATCCTGATTACTCTCGCCAAGCATTTTTCAGAGGACTTGAACTTATAGATTTAACGATTAGCGATGTAAAAAATCAATCGCGACTTAGAGAGATTACAAAAACACGCGAAGCATTAGTGGATTATTTTATTTACGACAACGAGTATCATTCAAACAACAAACAGTGGCAGAATTATTTTAATTATTTTTTGTGGAAAGTAAGAGGAAGCTGAAATAATAATTCAGAAACGCAATCAAAAAACCCCGTATCGTGTGATGCGGGATTTGTTTTTTTCAATTCCTATGAATCGAAGAAAAGGGAGAGGGAGGCTCGTCCTCCCTCTCTGCGCGGGAGGGTACGGTGGGGTACCAATTACCCCTGGCATCCAGCATCCGTGGGTTGCAGGATTGCCACTATCTATATTATCAAAACCGTTCTTTTTGTCAAGATATAAAATGTACGAGGTCGAATCTCGTACATTAGTGAATTGAAGTGGGAAAAATTTATTTTTTCTTAAATGAAAGGGTAATCGCCAAACAGATCAAAAGAATAAATAAGACCAGCCAGAGATAAAGACAACTAAGAATTAGAGTAAGAATTTCTAAAATTAAAATCGTCAGAAGTTCAACAAGAAATATATTTTTATCTTCTTCTTTTCTAAATGATACAAAATAGTTAGTGAAAAAGTTGGCAAATCCAAGCGCAAGGAAAACCCAGATAAAAATAATCAACACATTCGCAAAGTAGAAAGCAAGCGCCAATGCGATATGGACAATAAATAAGGCAACCCAAGAGAAAAGCGAATGTCTTTTATTTTTCTGTCTGTAAGCTTCGTAAATTTTAAAAGCAGGATAGAGAGCGAAGACGAAGATCAGCCACCAAGGAAAACCAGCAAAACACGTTCCGCCAAAACCATTAAGAAGATTCGCGAGACTTGCCAAAAATCCGCCATTTGTTTGAGCAATTTCTTCTGGAGTTGCTTGCCCTGAGCTTGTCGAATGGGTAACTTCCGGTTCAGTTTGTTCTACTACAGGAGTTACGACTTTAACTTCGCCCAACTCCCCTGTCGGACCACCCACCCCGGAAGGTATCGGCTCAACAATCGTCGCTGGGCAAAGAGTCTTAAATGATCTTTCGTTGCCAAAAGCTGTGCCGACGGATCCAGTCATTGAAACTGCTCTATAATAATAAGTTGTGCAAACTCTAAGCCATGGAATATCTACACTGTGCAAAATCACACCTAAGTCATCGCTGGGATTTTTATAGGAATGGGCATAGCCGTAAAGCCCTGGATTATTTTTATTTAAAACATGGCCTTCGTCCTCAGCTGAATAAATAATTGTGCTGTTGGAATTAAGATTGGTTTCCCATATGAAATGGGCAATATCGCCGCCGACGCTTTCGCCTTCATTAAATATATTAAGTTCTGCCACAGGTGGAAGAATCACCGATCCGCCGCCACCGCCACCTGAAGATTCGGTTTTTTCAGTATTATCAGTTGAGCTTGAACACCCTGAATCCTCGGGATAATCAATCTTGCCGTTGTCATCATTATCAACACCGTCATTACATTGATAAGTTACTTGGCAAGTTTTTGAACAGCCATCGCCATCGGTTAAATTGCCGTCATCGCATTTTTCATTATAATTATTATCCAAAACTCCATTTCCGCAGACGGGCAAATAATTGCCAAAGTTTATATTTAATTTATCCTCGCTTTCTCCAAGAGTAAAATTATATGTCGGCGTGCTTGTCGGATAAGTTTGGATAAACGGCATCTTGCTAAAATTAACACCTTCCTTTACTTGATAAGTTCCTGCCGATAAATCTCTGAAAATATAACAACCATTAACATCAGTCGCCGTGGTTGTGCTAGCCGAACCCGATAATAATATGTCCCAACCGGAAAGTGTCACGGTATCGTCTAAAATATTATAATTATAATTTGCATCTAAATATTTACAACCAGAAATAGAACCGAGACTATCACCGCCTCCCCCACCACCGCCGCAACTTGAGTCAACTCTTTGTTCAGCTGGTTTTTGGGTGCAATATGAAAAATTATAAGTGAAAGTAAATTCTCTGTGAGTTGTGTCTGTGCAAGATCCTTGCACTTCCGTCTCAACACAATCACAAGAAGTGTCTGAAATATTCTGTGTTAAATCGGTGCAACCGTCAAGAGTGTTTGTTTGAGTTCTCGTTTGTTGTCTCATTCCATCGGCATAACATTCACCGTCTTGCCAAGTAGAATATTCACAGGTCTCGCCGCCTCCACCGCCACAGCTTGAGTCATCTCTTTGTTCAGCTGGTTTTTGAGTACAGTATGAAAAATTGTAAGTGAAAGTAAATTCTCTGTAAGTTGTGTCCGTGCAAGATCCTGAAACTTCCGTCTCAACACATCCGCAAGCAGCATCATTGGTTGATCGCGAATCTGGATAAGAGCTTCCGTATTGATCTTCGCAAGTTCTTGATTGTTCTCTTGTTCCATCACCTGAACAATCGCCATCTTCCCAAGCGCTACATTCATAATCCGAATTGCAGGATAAATCTTCTTCGGTTTGAGTATAATTTGCTCCGCAATATTCAAAATTATAAGAATAGGTTACGTCCGCTTCAGAAGAATTTTTACATTCTCTTGATAATTCAGAGGCGACACAAGCGCAAGTCGGATCGGATTGGGGATTTTCAAAATCTGAGCCGCAGTAACCGTAATTGTATGTAAAATAATGTTGCCTCAAGCCATCTCCCACACATTCACCTTCTTGATTAGTGTCTGATGACTGACAGCCGCAAGAGCTATCAGTTTCTTGGGACTGATAATCCGTTCCGCAATATCCAAAATTGTAAGTGAAGCTGACATCGGCGTAACCATCGCCTGCGCAAGTTCGATCTGTTTCTGAAGATTGGCAGCCGCAAGTATCATCACTGACTGATCGCGATTCTGGATAAGAAGTTCCATATTGATCCTCGCAAGTTCGGGTTTGCTGTCTCAAGGCATTATCAACACATTCTTCGTCTTGCCAATCGCCGCATTGATATTCAGACCCGCAAGATAAATCTTCTTTAGTCTCGGTATAATCCGCTTCACAAAAATCGTAATTGTATGAATAGGTAACTTCTGCGGAATTATCGCCGACACATTCTCTACCTGATTCTGAAGCAACGCAATTGCAAGTTGCATCGGCTTGAGGTTCTTCGTAATCCGCGCCGCAGTATTCGTAATTGTATGTATAGTAATGCTGTCTCTCGCCATTAGAAACGCACTCGCCTTGTACTCCGGTATCTGACGCTTGACAAGCGCACAAAGAATCTGTTTCATCTTGAGTGTAGTTTTGACCGCATTGATCGTTATTCCAAGCATAAGTAACGCTAGCTTCGCCGTCAGAAGAGCATTCGCGGGAAATTTCTGTTGAACCGATTTGATCGCAATCAATTTGTTCGGTCGTACAAGTCACTGAACAGCCGTCGCCATCAATTAAATTACCATCATCGCATTGTTCGCTACTATCAGTAATGCTGTTTCCGCAAGAAGGTAAATAATTCAAAAAGTCAATATCAGCGATATTGTTATGATTTGAAATAATTAAATTGTCGTAGAGGTTGACGCTCGGACTGGTAAGCGTGAAGTCGCCTTTGTCCAAATTAGGACCTTCGAAGATAGCATAGCTGCCATCGGTCAGTCCAGCGAATTGATAACAACCGTTTTGATCGGTGTCTTGATATAAAGTCGTCGAGGTGCCGGTGGATAAAACCATTTCCCAGCCAGACAATCCTTCTTCGCCATTGTCAAGAGCGCTGTTATTATTTTTGTCTTCGTATTTGCAACCCGAGATTGAACCGTATTGACAAACTTGATAAGCTATTTCATCATAAATTGGCGATAAATCACTGCCATTGGGCACATGGTGATAAGTCGCACCCGTAATCGTCGCAATATTTTGTAACATTGTTTGGTCAATTTGTCCATCGTCACCCAATCCGACGGTAAAGATTTTATAACCAAGACCAGCAGCGATTGTTGCCTGAGATTCAGCATAAGCGACATCCAAGGGATTTTCATTTTGTCCATCGCCGTTGGGTTTGTTTGCCAAGCCATCCGTTAAAAGCACCATCGCTTTTGTCGCCTGCGCTCGGGCTCTCACAGACGATAATTCCTGGATGCCTAATTTGATGGCATCGCCGATATTTGTTGCGCCTGAAGGCGTTAAAGCGTTGACGGCCGTAAGTGTGGAGGCATGATTATTTGAAAGAGTTTTGTCAAGAGTTGCAGTGGTCGCGTAAGACACCAAGGCGCTTTGATCATTTGATTTAAAATTATCCAAAAATGTATCCGCTGCATCTTTGGCATTCTGAATCTTACTTTTAACTGCAGGATAAAATACTGAATTTCTTGGATTTGGAAGATTTTTTGCACTACACCATTCTTGTGTTACATTGTAATCCGTATGAAAAACCCATTGAAAAGTATTAACTACCCATTCCATTCTCCACCATTCGCATTTGCTTTGAGCTGCTCCATCCGCCATACTACCAGACCTGTCCATAATTAAAATCGTATCCGTGTCAACAGAACACATATCATTGGCAAGAGATTTTTCCACCTTAAAAGTATTCAAAACATTCGTTGTTCCAAAACTACAAGTCTGCAAAACGAGCATTAAGATCGTTAAGCTGCTTAATAATATTTTGTTGTATCGTTTTTTAATCATTATACTTTTAAAAATCTCTTGCTTAAATTCGAATTTCTAAATCCGAAACTCGAAACAATGTTTAAATCTTAATTTCATTGTATTTAATTCAAAGCGCAAAGCTTAAAGTGCAAAACCATAACTTAAAACTTATGAGCTACTAAAGTTTTGATTTTTGAACTGTGGCTTTAACTTTTGACTTTTGCCTGCCTGCCGGTAGGCAGGAGTTTTAAACTTACTCTTACGAGAATAGGTTTCTAAAAAACCCTGCGGCTAGTTCCCAATCTTTTTTTTTAAAGACGAATGTCCTTACCGCAAATATCCCAATCAGCACAATTCCAATCGCAATCAAAATCAAACCAACTTTTCCTGGACCGATTGAAGCAAGCGCTGCCAAATACCAAGAGAGATCACGACCAACTTCAAATGCAAATTTATACTCACCTTGTACTACGCCATTTAATAGTGTTTTAATCTGTGCTTGATACATACCATTTTCGTGTCCACTAGTAGGCCATTCAATTAGAGGGATGATTTTTTGGGTAAAAGGAATAACTCCTTCATCTCCTTCTGGATAAGGATAAATCGCGTTAAAAATAACCTGATTATCTTTCAAAATTTTAAAATCAACCGTTGGTTTAATTAAAATATTGCCCTGGTTGCTGTAAATAATTCTCGTTTTTAGTAATTCGTTGCTTGCAATTACATACTTCATGGGGGTTACTAATGCTGTGAATTTAAGAATTTCTTGGTCTGTAATAGTAATGGAAATATCTCTTCCAATCCTCAATCTAATAGAGGCGTTTGATTCTCCTGCTGTTTCGCCTTCTGTTTCTATGGTTGTAATCATTGCTTGTCCTTTATATTCACCGTTGGGCGTATCTTGAGGAATAGTTAATTTTATAACACAACCTATTGTGCTTGTAGCTGGAACTTGAATTGTCGTAATTGGATTAATTGAGTCATCTTTCTTGTAAAACTTCGCCCATTTAGCAATTGCTCCTTCGGCTGATAATTCATAGGTAATAACTTTTGTGTCCGAATTAAGCAATATTAAATCTGCTTGGACTGTCTGTCCCCTTAAAACATCCTTTAAGACAATTGGTTGAGTTACTTGTCCAATTGCACCGGCAAATTGAGGCAAGACAAAAATTGAAGCTAATAGTAATGTAATGGCTAAATAAATCTTTTTCATAGTTTTATTAAAGTGGAAGTCGGTCTTCCTTTGGAAGTCCGCACTTCCTAAATATTGATTATATGTTCAGAGAAGTTTGTCGCCGACGATTCACGATTAACGACTGCGTCCGTCCGTAGTCCCGGTTAAACCGAAACGAAGGAGGATTCGCGGTTAACGGCTACGGTCAGCCACAAGCCTCTCCGGAGAAGGCGCTCATGTCTCATTGAGACAGTGAGAGCCTCCCCCTTCACGAAGGAATTTTTCCGTGCCTATCAAGGCGCTGGAAATCCCCCGCCTATATCATTATCTGTTCAGTTTTCGCAAGGTGAAAGTAGATGATCTACATAAACAGCACCGAGAGTCATCGTACCAGTGAATGTGTCTGATCCAGTAACTGGGAATTTACTCACATTAATTGTGAAATCCATTTCATTCGATGATGAAAGATCCAATTCAGCTAATAATTGTTTCGCTGCAGCATTTGGAGCGTATGGAGCAAATGCGGCATCATTGCCTAATCTTGCACCATAAGACACATTATAGTCTGAGCCAGTCATACCAAGACCCATATCGTTCTGTTGTACCGTCATGGCTAATCGTGTATTTCCTACATTTCTTACAGTAGCGTTATTGGTTCCAACGCTATCCCAAGCTAAATTACCATTGATGGTTTTGGTAGTACCCAACTTAACTGCACCATAAGAGATTTTGTTGAAATCAACTTCGTAAGCAGTTGTAGCAAGATAAGTGAAAGGATGTCCTGATGTTCCGTTGGTTCCATTTTTACCACTCTTATCTTGAGCTAAGACTAATGTTCGATAATCACCTGATGGGTCTTCGTAATCAAGTACTGCTGATCCACAATACACATAAGCAGTGCCCTTCATTAGCTCTCCGTCAGGATTACAGACTTCGGTATAGCTATAACCTGTTTCCCAAGTAATTAAGTTGGAATTAGTAGTACTATTTTGCAATTCGTTGCAAACAAGTGTTATGCCATCAGCCTTAAGAAGCTGGCTCAAAAGAAATTCATTACCATGAGGATTGCCACATCCCCAAGTTGGATGAACTGGTTTTCCCGATATTCCTGTTGGATAATAAATATCAGCATAAACATTATTAATGTCAGTCATGCCATCAGTATCTGTTACAATGGAACAAACTTGAATGGTTTTATCTGAATCATAAATTCCTGATGCCTTAAATTGTGAAGCTGGATCTGTCGAGTCATCACGACCATTAAGTCCTTGTGTCGCGGATGGATACATTTCCCAACTTGCTTTAACAATTGGGTTTGCTCCACTGCCCGAATCCTTCGTTAGTCCAGTATCAATAGCGCCAACGAATGCTGGGCTTACTATCCAGCAAATAGTTGCTAAGATAGTGTAAATTGCTATTACTTTTTTCATTTTTTTAATTTAAGTTATGATTTTGAAATGCAGAAGCCTCCTTTGGTTTCTTCATTCTTTTTTCATAACTAAGATCAATTTAAGTTCTCGATTTTTCAAATCGTATTTCGTATTGCGTATTTCGTACTACGCCCTACGATACGTTGAAAATCAGAGAAAAGGTTAATTAACCTTTCAATAATAAGCTTAGATGTGTGGTCGACCATTTTATGTTTGTCATCCTGATATAATCCTGTCATTCCTGCATAGGCCTGCTTCGACAGCAAGGCGAGCAGGAATCTGTTTTATTTCCTGGATTCCGCATCAAGTGCGGAATGACAGGAAACACTCAGGATGACGCGAAGCTTTAATGTTGTCACACATTTTTAGCTAAGCTTGCGAATTAATTTTCAACTTTCAATAATCAATTATCAACACTAGTGTAAATAATTTTTCCGTTTTTAAGGTTCTGTTCCTTCTCGCTTGGCTGTAGATGTCGGACATCTACACAACGATTTTAAACAAAAAAAACCAATCCTCTCTCGTGTTGGTTTTTAAATGAGCCGTTTGTCCCCCCTACAAACAAAGACAAACAATGCATTTTGTTGTTTCTAACAAATTTTTGTTAGCGATGAAATATATTTCTCCTCTTTCTTTATAACCAATCCTACCAAAAAAACTAGATCATTGTCAAAGAATGCATGGATAGTGATAAACCTGAAAAAGCGCCTATAATCTGTGGATAACTTTTCTAAGATTCTGTGGATAACTCAAACAGAGCTACAATATTATATATATAATAAAATCCGAATATCAAAATCCGAAATACGAAACAATATTTAAATTATAATTCTTAAAATTCATAGACATTAATGGATATTTATCCGCCCCGAGCGGATGATATTTATGGATATGGGTGGATATTTAATTGTAAAAAAAACCAGCACCAGAGCGTAAACCCCGAAGTACAATAATAAACCCCGCACCAGTATCCTGCTGCAGAATAAATTCGCTTCAGGACAAGTAAATACGGTGCGGGGTTATTGATTGCGTATTCCTTCATAAATTCAGGAACGCACTCAATAAAAAAAGGAGAGGGAAACTATTTCCCTCTCCAGCGCACGGCGGGTGGCAGGACGTCCACCAGGAGGACGCCAGGACACCGGGAGTGAGGAGCTACCTTCCTCAATATTTATGTTATCAAAACTTTATTCTATGTCAAGAGGATAAATACCCCGCACCAGTATCCTGCAGCAGAATAAATTCGCTTCAGGACAAGTAAATACGGTGCGGGGTTGTTAACTCTGTAATTTTCATTTCATTCAAAAACAGAGTCAATAAAAAGAGAGGGAAGCCATCTTCCCTCTCCGAACCATTGGAACGTTCCACTATGGAACGTGAGTCAAGAGAGCGCTGGGTATCAACCCAGCATTTTTCTTGTTTCTCGTATATAATACTAACAGAATTTTATTTTATGTCAAGAGGATCCTTCGACTTCGCTCAGGATAAATTCTTCGACCCTTCAACTAAGTTCAGGGCAAACTTCGCTCAGGATAAATTCTTCGACCCTTCAACTAAGTTCAGGGCAAGCTTCGCTCAGGATTGTTATTTGCGTAATCTTCGCTTAACTCAGAAACGCAGATAACAAAAAGGAAGGGAAAGCCATCTTCCCCTTCCGTGTGAATCACCAAGATACTCCCCAATGGAGCGTTATGGAGTCAAGAGAACGCCGAGAATCACCTCTGCGCTCCTGTTTACTATACTAACAGAATTTTACCCATTGTCAAGTTTTAACCAATCCTTAGCAACTGCTATAAAAACGCTTTTTCTATGTCCGTCATTTGCTCCCTATATTTTGTTTCAATATAGTGTCCGATCTTTCTAAGAGCTTTTATTTGAATTTGCCTAATTCTTTCTCGACTAATATCATGCAGAGCTGATATTTCTTTAAGAGTTAATGCTTTTGTCCCATCCATCCCAAATCGCAAGTTAATAATATCCTTCTCTCTATCATCAAGAGTCTCATTTATCGCCTCTTTTATGATTTCTCTTTTTCTCAATGCATTAAATTCATCTTCTTGAGAAGGTTGCTTGCCATCAGCATATTCTTCAAAAGTTTCTCCGTCTTCTCCAAGTTCAACATCCAAAGAAAGTCTTCCGCGAGTAGCAGAGATAATCCCAACAATACTCGCATCGCTCAATCCGTCTTCTTCAAGAATTTCTCCTAAATCTCTTGGATCCTCTTCTCTATCTTTCTCTTGAGAAATTTTCCTTTGAGCCTTGCGAATTGATTCAAGTATATGAGACGGTAGTCTTATGTCTCTACCATGATCCGATATTGCTCTCAAAATCGCTTGCCAAATCCACCATTTCGCGTATGTGGAGAATTTATAGCCTTTATGGCGATCGAATTTCTCGATAGCTTTCATTAAACCAATATTGCCTTCTTGAATCAGATCGAGCATGCTGAGCGTGGGAGAATAATAATGAATGTTTCTTGCGACTGAAACGACTAATCGCAAATTCGCTAGAGCAAATTCTTCTGTTGCCTTTTTGTCTCCGTTGGCAACTCTTTCAGCTAAAGCAAATTCTTGTTCTCTAGTTAAAAGAGGAATTTTGCCAATTTCTTTAAGATAGCTTCTAATTCCTTTTTGCCATTCAAACATTTTTCCCACCTCCGTTAGAAGATTCTTTCGAGTTTACGAGAAATGAAGATTCTTACGTCCCGCCGTAACTTTAGTGAAGGAGGACTTTATTCGTGACCGTAGGACTACATTAAGTTAAAGAACTATTCTAGGTCCCCATATTAACACATTTATAAGAAAAAGCAAGGATTATAAATGCGGTCACTATTCTTTAGTGACCGCTTACCATTTTACACAAGGTATCTTGCTAATTCATGAATACGTTCTCCATATTCTGCTCTGAGATAACATTTAATTTTTTCAAGAGCATTTTTTTCAATCTGTCTGATTCTTTCTCGAGAAAGATGATATTGCTCTGCTACTTCTTGAAGAGTTAGTTCTTTTATGTCTCCCAATCCAAATCGCAAGGTGAGAACATCTATTTCTCTAGAATTAAGAACAGCATTCATCGCCTTTTCTAAGATTTCTTTTTTGCGCAATTTTCTGAGCTCATCTTCTTGAGGATTTTGCTCGCCTAAAACATACTCTTCGGGAGCATCTCCATCATCGCCAATTATGGTCATCAAGGAAATTGCTTCTTGAGAAACAAGAACAATTTTTATGGTATTGGTATCTCCAAATCCATCCTCTTCAATAGGAATCTCTCTTAGGCTTTGTCTTTCAATAGCATCACTGTCATCGCAGCCAATAGATAAATTCAAGCACACAATATTATTATAAGCCCCGAGAGCAGCGATTAGTATCTTACGATTGGTTCCAGCGTGTTTTCTGCAAAAATCTGCCATCGCGCCGTTAGTCATACTAAGTCCTACGTCAGAACTCTCTCTTGTAAATTTGGAAACCAACCGTCTTGCATCCCATGGCAATCTAATATTGTTACTATGTTTTGCTACTGCCACCAAGACCGATTGTCTAATCCACCAAGCGGCATAATTAGCAAATCTACATTCTTTACAAGGATTAAATTTTTCAACCGCCCTAATTAAGCCCAATGTTCCTTCTTGGATCAAGTCAAAATAACTTAAATGAGAATCTCTTACTCTATATCTTTGTACAATTGAAGCAACTAATCCCAGATTAGCTCTAATAAATTTTTCTTTTGCCTCTTTGTCTCCTTGAGCAATTTTTTTAGCCAATTCAATTTCTTCTTCTTTGGTTAAAAGAGGAGTTCTGCTAATTTCTCTGAAATAAGCATAGAGAACTTCTAGTTGTCCAATCATCCCCCCCCTCCTTTGTTAATATTAAAGAACCATGATAACTGCCAACGATACTAGCACATTTTGATTAAAATGCAACCCTCCTACGCACAAGCCTGCCTGCCGGTAGGCAGGGCTTCGGAAGGGCAAGAAAATTAGTCGTTATTCGTTAATCGCGAAATGCGAGGTTTGCGGTTCACGGTTTACGCTTAACGGTTAACAGGTTTACATTTGACTTTCCTTCTTTTTGTTTTATAATGAAAGAGTTGCAAGTGTAGTCCCGCCTGCCTGCCGGTAGGCAGGGCAAGCCGGGGTCTAACCCTTCGACAAGCTCAGGGTAAAGAGCTTCTAATTTCACTGTCATTCAGCAAGAATCTCTAAGAGAGGTGAAAACATGAAGACGCAGGATAAGAATGATCAGTTTTTGCGAGAGTTTATTTATAAAGTTCTTTTTCCGTCATTGATTATAGAAACGGTTCTTTTGGTTATCATACTTCAATTTACAGGTTTTTCAGGGAAAATGATTACGACAATCGGCTTCGGTCTTCTGTTAAATCTAGCCGCTGCGATGTACATTACATTCGATCTTGCTATCTATTTACTTACGAAGGAAAACTACACCAATAAAACGATTCTTGGAGGAACAGTTGTCCTTGTTTCGCCATTTCTCGGCCTAGCAATTCCCGTCGCAATCAGCGTTTTCTTCGCAAGATACTTTTTTAAGTTTAAGTTTCGTTCTTTTCTAAAGACGCTTTGATTAACTTATCCACAATATCTCTTGACAGAGGCTAGGTGTTTGGTACAATAAAGAAGCACCGTTGTCGAACCTCCTTTGCGGAGTGCTCGGGGCGTCTCGCTACATGGCAAGCGGGACCAGAGAGGGAAGAAAGCTTCCCTCTCCTTTTTGTTATTGAGTGCGTTCCTGAATTTATGAAGGAATACGCAATCACAACCCCGCACCGTATTTACTTGTCCTGAAGCGAATTTATTCTGCTGCAGGATACTGGTGCGGGGTTTCAGGGATAATTGTTTTTATACTGGTGCGTAGGAGGGTTGCTTTTTTATAAAAATATGTTAGTATTGTTGGCAAGTATTGTTCTTTAATAATGAAAATACAGTCTAGTGTTAAAAAATTATTACCCTTCTACGCTCCGCCTGCCTGCCGGTAGGCAGGGTAGGCAGGGCAAGCCGAAGCTACGGAAGGGCTTAAGAATTTCTACTCTTCATTACATTCAGAAGGAAATTCTAAAGGAGGATGTTCAATGCCACTAGCGACGATTGAGAGTCATGTCCAGATGCCAGAAAAAAGCTTGTTCACAGAAATTCAAAGAAAAGAAGAACAATTAGAACTAGCCAAAAAGGCCAGAAATGGCGATAAAGAAGCTTGTGCACGCTTAGTTTTAAGCATGACCAAGCTAATCCTTAAGAGAATTTTCGTAAAGATCCAAACCTTTAATGACGAAGAAACTATTGCTGATTTACTTCATGACTGTTATTTAGTTTTGCTTCGTGTTTTTTACGATTCATCGGCAAAATTCGACTCAACAAAAGGCAGCAAACCATCAACTTACGCAGTTTGGTGGATTGACGATACGATTGGGAGAAAACTTCACGATATATCCTCTCCTATTAGATTGCCTCAAAATATTAAGTGGTCAATCGTCAAATTCGCAAGAGAACATCCCGACGCAAGACTCAATAGTAATACCGAAATAGCGATAGTAGATTTTGCTAGAAAGAATAAGATTAATCCCAAAACTTTAATCGCCGCTCTTGGAGTTTTTGATGTGCTGTCTTTAGACACGCCCATTAAAAGTGACCCTGATGAGACCGCTGAAGTTAATGGTATTATTGATGAAACTTTTTCTCCAGAAAAAGTTGTCGGAGAAGAGATCAGAAACAGTTCTATAAGAAGGCTTATTTCTGAAGCGATGGTCTTGGGTCTTTCTCAAAGGGAAGCAGCCGTCCTAAGGGCGCGTTACGGAATGAATCCTTCAAGAGAAGAACAAGGATTCGAGGAAATAGGCAGACAGCATGGGATTTCTGGCGAAAGAGCTCGTCAGATTGAAAAAGAATCGCTTGAAAAGATTAGAATGTGGCTTGAAGCTCATCCAAAGTACAGCCGTTTACTGGGACAGCTGGAAGCAGCAACATGCTCCTGAACATAGGTTCAGGAGTTTTTTATTGATATTTATTTTTGTTGTGATAGTATAGTAATATGTCAATCGGAAAATCAATAGGAGGGAAAGATGATTGAAAGAGTGATCTTCGGACTAAAGATATTTGAAATCGCGGCATTGCTTGTTGTAGTCGTTTGCGCCAGCGTAGCTGCAAAACTACATTTTGAGAGATATAGAGAACTTAGAAAGCTAGAAAAAAGTAAGTAAAAAATACTAGCGGAGACAAGGTCTCCGCTTTTTTAATCGCGATAAAAAAATGAGTCATCCTGAATGAAATGAAGGATCCCGAGATTCTTCGCTAATACTCAGAATGACCCTCCTACGCCAAGCCTGCCTGACGACAGTCAAGACTCCGGACGGGCAAGCAAGATTTTAATATTTTAAATCTTTAAATTTTACCTCGCCAACTTTTTTGGAAACTAAAGTTTCTTTTTCTATTTGAGAAAAGGTTGATTCGTAAGTTGGACAAGTAATATCATAAAAAACACCGATGGGGATCTTTTTGGTTTCTTCTGCTTTTTCAAAAGCTTTTATTTTATCTTTGGCGTCATAGTCTTTTTCTTCTTCAAGCTTATAAACTCGTTTTCTGAAATAATCCAGCGTTTGAACCTTATTGAAAGTAACGCATTGCTGCAAAACGTCAACATGAGAAAAACCTTTGTGCTTGATGGCTTTTTTTATGGTTTCTTTTAGATGCTCAAGGTCGCCGGCAAAACCTCGAGCCACAAAACTTGCGCCCGAAGAAATCGCTAAACTAATTGGGTTGAGCGGTTTTTTTACTTCTCCCCAAGGAGTCGTTTTTGTTTCATAGCCTTTTTCTGAAGTCGGAGAAGATTGGCCAGTCGTTAAAGAATAGGAATGATTATTACAAACAATATGGGTAATATTAATATTTGATCGAGCCGTGTGAATCAAATGATTAGTGCCTTCGCCATAAGCGTCGCCATCGCCCGTAATTGCCAAAACCGTCAGTCCATGATTGGCTAATTTTGCGCCCAAAGCGATTGGCAAACTTCTTCCATGAAGAGAATGAAAAGCATAAGCCTTGATATTATTGACCATATTTCCTGCGCAACCAATGCCATAAGTAATAATAATTTTATGAGAGGGAATTTCCAATTCGGCTAAAGCCATTTTGACTGCCTGCCAAATAACAAAATCACCACAACCGGGACACCATGTCGGTTGACGGGTAGTATTATAATTTTCCGGTTTTAATTTTTCTTCCATAAGATTTTTTTTATGTTTGCTAGGGGTAATTTTTTTAGATAAGCAACAATTTCTTCAGGCCAGAAAGGACGACCATCATATTTCAAAAGCTTATCTTGAATACCAATGCCCGTTTCTTGGCGAATCAATTTGCCAAATTGCCCCGACTGATTGCATTCTATCAAAATCAATTTTTTCGATTTCCTTAATATTTTCTCTGCTCCTTGAGGGAAAGGATAGATGTCGGTGAAATGAAGATAATTGATTGATTTTTTTGTGATAGGCGAGGAGTAATTGATTGAGTCGAGCGCATCAAGAATCGGCCCTTTATTTGATCCCCAGCTGACAATCGTAATATCGGCATCTTTTTTGCCAAACATAATGGGCAGTCTTATTTCTTTTTTTATGCCATTGATTTTTTTAGCGCGCTTATCCATTTGCACAATTCTATCATCGCCATAGGCCTCAACGGAAAAACTAAATTCGTTATGTTCATCGCTATTGGCAATGTGCTCCCCTTTTTCTGCGCCAGGAAAAACCCTGGAAGAAATGCCATCTTTGGTATTTTCGTAGCGTTTATAGTTTTCACCAATTTTCTCTAAAATCTTTCCCCTTTCAATTGCCATTTTTATTTCACTAAGTTTTTTTGAAGAAACCGTGTATTGGCTTTCTCCTAAAAATTTATCACTTAAGACAATGACAGGAATCTGAAACTTTTCTGAAAAATTGAGCGCCCTCCAAGCCAATTCATAAGCTTCTTCGGGATCTCCTGCCGCCAGCACGACTTTTGGAAAATCTCCGTGTCCAGCATTTAAAACAAAACTTAAATCTCCCTGATCTGTCCAAGTGGGTAGTCCAGTCGCCGGCGCTGGTCTCATAACTTCTGCGATTACAATCGGTATTTCTGTCATGCCCGACAAAGAAATCGCTTCATTCATTAAAGCAAATCCCCCACCAGAAGTCGTAATCATTGATCTTGCGCCCGCAAAAGAAGCGCCAAGAGCTTCGTGAATTACGCCGATTTCATCTTCGCCTTGATGAACAACCATATCATAATCTCGTTCATGGGCAATTAAGTATTGAAAAAGTCCCGTTGATGGGGTCATTGGATAGGAAGCAAAAAACTTGCAACCGCCGACAACAGCGCCCATCGCCATGGTCGTATTACCAGTAATTAAAACATGTTTTTTGTCAATAACATCTTTATCAAAAAATTCATTGGGCGTGACTTTATAATGATTGATAACATAATGAAAACCCAAATCAACTGCTCTTATATTTTGCCTGATCATCTCTTCTTCTTTTCCCGAAAAAGACTCTTTGACAATTTCTTTCAGTTCTTTTGCGTCTGTTCCAAAAAACGCCAAGCTTGCTCCCAAGGCGACAGTATTTCTTAAAAGCAGGTTGCCTGCTTCTTTGGCAAGATCGCTAAAAGGCACATTAAAAGTGTGTTTTCTAGGGATTTTTCTTTTATTGGTAACTGTGGACGCATCATAAATCATCATGCCTCTTTCGCGAAGATGTTCGTGATCTACTTTTATTGTTTCTTCATCAAGCGCCACCAAAAAACTTACTTTGTCTGAAGCAGATCTGACGGGCTGATCAGAAATATCAACTTGGACAGTATTGTGACCACCGCGAATTAAAGAAGGATATTCAGAATAACAAAAAACATAAAGACCTTTTTTAAGAAAAGCTTTTGCAAAAATTTCACCGGCACTTTTTATGCCATATCCTGCTGGTCCGCCAATTTTCCAAGAATACCTCATGTGTTTAAACTCAAAACTCAAATCTTAGAACTCAAAACACCTGTCTGCCGACAGGCAGGAAAACTTAAAACTATTAAACTATTTAGCTTTGAATTTTGAGTTGTAGTTTTGAGTTTTGAACTTTGCGCTTTGAGTTTATAAAGAATTATTAATTGCGATTTGCAAGACATCTTTTCGCTTCTTTGGCAATAGCAATATTTTCTCCGCTTGGAATTGCAAAAACAGGAACACCTTTAAGAATCTCCAATCCATTGACAATTTCATTGCGCGTTGTTTCTATTCCTGATCCAATGCTTCCTGTAAAAACAATCGCATCGATATTTCCGAGAATCGCAAAATAAGCACCAATATATTTTTTAATATGATAAACAAAAACATCAAAAGCTAGTTTCGCTTTCCGGTCGCCTCCTTCTCGTGCCTTTAAAACATCCCTGAAATCAACAAACCCAGATAGTGCCTTAACACCAGATTCCTTATTTAAAAGATCATCCAACCGATCAATAGATAACCCGTCTTCTCTTATTAATTTTAAAATTATTCCCGCATCAATATCGCCACATCTCGTTCCCATAACTAATCCCTCAAGCGGAGTAAAGCCCATTGAAGTATCAATCGCTTTGCCATTCTTTATGGCAGTAATTGAACTCCCGCCTCCCAAATGAATAGTAATTAAATTGCATTCTTCTATGGCCTTTCCCGTGTGTTGTGCCGCTTCCTCGGCGACATATTGGTGGGAAATACCATGAAAACCATATTTTTGGATGCCATCATTATAATACTTCAGGGGAAGCGCGTAGGTTTTGGCAACTTCCGGCAAGTCTTTGTAAAAAGCCGTATCAAAAACGGCAAAATTAGGAATTCCTGTCAATAATTTAAGACTCGCTTTTATTCCCTGAACATTATAGGGGTTATGAAGCGGCGCAAGAGGATTATATTTTTCAAGATTTAAAATATTTTCGTTTTTAATCTCCGTTGTCTGGACAAATTCCCTGCCACCATGAACAACTCGATGACCAATAGATTTTATTTCACTAGTATCGCCAATTTGTTCAAGCGCTAATTTCAATTTCTCTTCAATGCTGATATCGAGCAAATCATTGTTTCCTTTTTTAAGCGACACTAAATCTTCATCAAATAACTCCCATTTGAAAGTGAATGATCCGATATTTAAAACTAAAATTTTCACAGAATTATTTCTCCTTCTTCTTCACAAGTTTTACCAAGCCCGCAAGCATTAGCTTCGTCGGTATCAATATGAAAAACTAAGTCAAAACCTTCGCCAACCCGAGCAATAACATTATCAAAAACCAATCCCCTCTCGCCTTCTATTTTTATTTTACAAATCTTGCCATCCTCAATACCCAGTTCACTTGCCTGTTCCTTTGATAGATGCAAGTGCCTTTTGGCAATAATGACAGGTGTTTGAATGGCGCCATTGGGTCCAAGAACATTGACTCTGGGTACAGACTTGATATCGCCGGATAACTTAAGAGATGTGTCAATGCCAAGTTTAATAGTATCCGTTATAGAAAGTTCTACCTGAGAATAGGCTCTTTCAGGACCAATAATGCGCAGCTCAAGTTCACCTTTTTCTGTTTTAACGCTGACAGTTTCTTGGGAAGCAAAATCATCGGCTTGAGAAAGCTTATTTCGCTGCCTAAGCTGATAATTTTCTCCAAATAAAACATTAATGTCTTGTCTGGTGAAATGAATGTGGCGAGCCGAAACTTCAATTTTAATTAACATGAAAATAACTTAAAGCTTAAATGTTAAAGGTCAAAGCCATAGCTTAGAGTTCAAAGCTCAAAATTCAAAGCTAAATAGTTTAATGGTTTTAAGTTTTTGTTTTGAGTTTTAAGATTTGAGCTTTGAGTTATCATGACTAATTTACAATTTTACCAAATTTTATATCCTGTCGCAATCAAAACTGGGGAAAACAAAAAACCCTCCTTCGCTAAAGCTACGGACGGGTTATTGATTGCGTAGTCTTCGTTACACTCAGAAACGCACTCAATTAAAAACACCCTGTACCACGCTGAATACAGGGTTCGCTGATTGTTACTCAATTTGCGTAACGATGGGAACTGCGTTTCCATTTATAAAGATTCTAAGTCCCTTCACTCCCGATGCTTTTAACAAAGGCTCAAGAAATTTGATGTAGTCATTTGGGAAGTTATCAAGATTCTGGGAAAGCCCTCTTGTTTCGTACAAGAAAGTCAGTCGCCTGATATACGCCTCAAGAGTGTCCCCATGAGAAATAATTCTCTCATATTGCGCCATGATTGATTCGTCGTCTTCTCCCGGAACAACCGTAATCTCAAGATGTAGCTTAGCAATCGCTGGGTCAATAATGACTCTGAATGTTTGCGAGTAAATAGGAATGGATTTCAAAAATCCACTTTCATAAGCCTTGGCTTCCTCAGACCATCTCAAAATATGCGTGTTTGTTCCGTAGTGAGTGATAAGATTATTCCGAGTATCAACTACCGGTCCAGAAATATAAACTGTCGAAGCCAAGAAAAAGATTAGGGTTCCTATAACACCTATGATTACAGATGAAAATATCTTTCCAAAGCTATCGCCGAAATGTTGAGACTTACCCACTGCCCAATTAATAATCAGCCAAGAAATCACACAAATACCAACTCCCACAAGAATTGCTCCCAACCATGGACTCATTTTGTCCCTCCTTTGTTAGTTCTTTCTTTTTGAGTCATAGACGAAAAATAGAAAAACTTACATCTCGCCGTAGTCTTGAGTCCATTTATGGAAATGAAATGAATCTATCGAAAGACGTAGGCGGATTACATTATTTTGATTTTTCCAAGAACTACTCACCATTCTATAATAATTGTGGTAAATGTCAATGGTTCCTGCCTGCCCTGACTGCCGTCAGGCAGGAGACAGACAACATTACAACCCTACCCTCCTTCGCCTTTAGGCTTCGAACGGGCAAGCAACGAAACAAAAAAAAATGAGTCATCCTGACCCCGTACCGTAAGGCATAGGGGAAGGATCCCGAATTATCGCTCTTAAACACGAGATTCTTCGTGGAATTTATGGTGAGCTCGTCGAACCACTCAGAATGACTCTTGTTATAAGTTTACTCCGAAAAAATAGAACCAACCACTCAGAATGACATTCGCACAAATAAAACAAAAGAGGGTCGAAGATTCTTTTTCGACCCCTGGACTTTTCGGATCTATTTATTCCTTTCGCCTCTTGAAAATCATGATTGAGACTAAGGAATAAATATTAAACCTATTCCAACAACAGTCTCAACAGCGGCCATCTTGAAGAGCAGTTTTGCAGAAGAATCCTTACTACCTTCCCATGCTTCGCTAATACCCAAGAAAAACGCCGCTAAAGCAGATAAGAAAAATACGACACTCCACCCAATCATAGCTCCTCCTTTATTCCTACTCCTATTATACTACTAAAATTCTAAAAAGTCAATCTTTTGTGTCATTTTACCACAAAAACAAAAGGACCTCTTGCGAGGTCTTTTGTTTTGTAAGGTACAATTCTAATTAATTTTTAGAATTCTCTTTTGAAAGCTGGTCTCTCTTTTGGAGGCCTTGCTTCATCAATCTTTAAGGCGCGACCGTCTAATTCTTTGCCATTAAGCATTTCGATGGCTTTCTTTGCTTCCTCGTCTGATGCCATTTCAACAAAACCGAATCCCTTTGATCTGCCTGACATGCGATCCATGATCACAGCAGCAGATTCAACGGTACCAGCTTGTGAGAAATGCTCTTCCAAACTCTTGTCTGTAGTGTTGTAGGAAAGATTTCCTACATAAAGCTTTTTGTTCATTGTAATTGAAACTTGTGTTAGTTAAATTTATCGACCTACTCTCAGATAACCTTAACTAAGTTGTCCCTTTTACGGGAAAAAGCTTTAGCAGAGGGGTTCAGAGAGCACGACATCTGTTTTTCATGTTTTACAACACAAAAAACAATGTATGACAATTATACTCTTATTTCAGGTAGAGTCAATAGATAAATGTCCACAACATAAAAAAAGGGGCATAATGCCTCAAATAACGAAAAATATGGATAGAATTACAAGTCAACCTCTAATAATATAGGACAATGATCAGAACCGTAAATATTATCCAAAACATCGGCAACTTTTACATTTTTTAAGAATGATTTTTGAACGAAGAAATAATCAATGCGCCAACCAATCCCCCTGTCTCTAGCGCCAAATCTGTAAGTCCACCAAGTATATTTTATATCCTTGGGATGAAAATGGCGAAAAGTATCAATAAAGCCCTCCTTAGTCAGCTCATCAACAAAACTTCTTTCCTCAATTGTAAAACCGGCATTTCTTTCGTTTTCTTTGGGATTTTTTAAATCAATCTCCTTGTGCGCAACATTGAAATCGCCCGTTAAAATGATTGGTTTGTCTTTAAATTGTTTTATAAATTTTAGATAGGCTTCGTTGAATTCTTGCTTGAAATCAAGGCGCGCCAATTCTCGTTGAGTGTGAGGAAAGTAAGTATTTGAAAGATAAAAATCTTCACATTCCAAGACTAAAAATCTTCCTTCACTATCAAATTTATCAATACCAATTTTGTCTATAACTTTAAGCGGTTTTATTTTCGTTAAAATTGCCACGCCCGCATACCCCTTTTTTTGAGCTTGCGAGTGATATAAATAATAACCAGAAATATTTTTTATTTCAGGCGGAAAATCGTCGTCATGAGCTTTAGTTTCTTGCAAACACAAAATATCCGGCTTTTCTTTTGAAAACCAATCCATAAAACCGTTCCTGACTGCCGCCCTGATCCCATTCACATTCCAAGAATAAATTTTAAAGTATTTCATATAATTAGATTTTATCAAAGTCTTGGTAAAACAAAAAGGGTCGCCCTAGGCGACCCCGTTTTCTATTAATCTATACGACAGCAGGTCTTAAACCTATTCCATCATCTGAAGATGAATCGTAATGGCGATATCCCCTTGAAACAACAGGAGGAACAAGAGCATTAATCAGCTTCTTAACAGGACTTTTCCCCAGCACATTTCCAACATTCATACACCCAAACATAGGCGCTGTCTCTCTCAATCGTCTAGCAATTTCAATGATAGCATCTTCTTCTGTGAAACTTTCTATGTACTTTACATCGCCTACGCTTTTAGGAACTTTCACTCCCTGAATCTCAAGGTACCCGATAAAAATATCTACCACTAATTGGCTTACATCACTATTAATCCCTGCAAACGGAAAACTAGCAGTCAATATGCGATTCTTGGCATCTTTATTGGTAAATCGATGATCCTGTTTAACGATAGCGATGATTTTTCCCCTGTGTCGCTTCAAAAGACCCAAAAGAATTCCAGCCAATTTTCGCCTCTCCATGCGTCTTTTGTCCATAAATCGTTCCGCCTCCTCTATTTATGGTTTTTTAAAACCAATTTATCCCACAAAGCTTTAATCTCAGCAACCATATCATATAATTCCCCTCGGAAGAGTACAGCTCCGTCGAACTTTTCTGGCTCCGCTAAGACTCTCGGAGGAGAACCTTCTCGCCAACTCGTAAGAAGGACCACGGGAAAATCAGAACGCCATTCCTTGATTCTTCGAAGCAGGACTACTCCTGCCGCAAATCCATTACGTACAAGGTGTTTCTCGTCTTCATGAACAAGGGAAACATCACCAATGTTAAACGATAAATCAGTGCAAACCATTTTCTCCTCGGCCCTTCCACTTTTTAGATGTTCTAATGCCTCTACGCCTGAGCGCGCTGTTCTTGTTCTTAATCCTTCCTGTTCTTCCAAAACTTCCAATAAGGTCTTTAAATAAAACGCTTCCCCGGTAACAACCAAAATCTCTGCCATTCTTCCTCCTTTGGATTTCTTATGAACTTTGGCAACAAGCCGCCAAAAGACAAATTTTTGTTTTTACGGTACTATGTCTATATCTATCACATTAAAACACCAATGTCAATAAATTAAGGTAATTGAAAATATTTGGAAGTGAGACTTCCAAATATTTATCTATTCAATCTTTCGACTTGATTATTGAATACTTCGCAGAAAACTAACATATGTGTGGGAGGCTGAGCCTCCCACATATCTCGTTTTTTTTATTGAATTGTTTAAACCATTGCCAGTTGTAGAAAATCGGAGGCTGAGCCTCCGATTTTTGTAAAAATTTATTTATTTTCTTTTATTGTGTATAAGTACCTTATTGACAAATGATTTTATTAAAGTATAATGATAATAGAAGTAGTAAGTCCCAACTGACGCTATTCTGAGGTATCGAGTAATCGAACCGTTGAAGATTAGAGCACGAGCAGTTGGGCTACTTTTTTTTATAAGGGGATAGTGGATTGCTCACTATCTTTTTTAATTTTGGCTCAATCATCTTAAACCAAGTTTGATTTTCCTGAAGTAACTGATAAAATACACCGCAAAATTGATCGGCCAATTGAAGCGTCAGGAATTTTTCAGAATCTTCAAAAGATATGGAAAATTTCTTTCCGGAATACTTATCTTCCAATCCCTTTTTTAATGTATTGATGATTTCTCCCTTTTTTATCTTTCCTGGCCTAAAAGAATCCATCGTTACAATAACAATTTTATCATCAAAATAATTCCACTCATTCAACAAAAGATAGTTTAAAAGATCTAAATAAAGCTTATCGTATAAAAGCTTCTCTTTATGAAAATAATCTTTGGACAATTGGTTTTTAAGTTGGTAAATCGCATAAATCTGAATATCGGTTTTTTTCAGTTCTAAAAATAATTTTGGTTTCAACGCACGATTCCCTAAAGGATTTGTGCTTTTTATTTCCTGATTGATAAACTTTTTCGGAAGCGTGTGTTTTTTTGATCCGCTTATAAATATTCGCAATTTCTTTTGGATTTTTAGTGGCAAATCCCGCAATAATCAAAAATTGGTTTTTCTCTCCCTTTCTCAGGTTGAATGATTCGTCAAGATAAATATACATTGGAATTTAAGTGTTGGATTTCAACCCCAATTTAATTTTACTCCCTGCTAATTGTCCGCAAGCGCCTTTGATGTCGCGGCCAAAACGAAAACGCTGAGTAACATTGACGCCTTCTCTTTCCAAAATTTCCCTAAACCTCATTACTCTTTCACTTGGCGATGGCTTAAAGATTCCCACAGAATTGCAGGGAATCAAATTAACCATATAAAGTGGCTTACGCATAAGCTTGGCTAAATCATAAGCCAAGTCATCGCTATCGTTTACGCCGTCAATTAACAAATATTCAAACATAACTTTTCTCGATGTTTTTTCAATATATCTATCAACCGCTTCGAAAATATTTTGGAGCGGATATTTTTTATTAATCGGCATCAAGCTATTTCTTAATTCGTCATTGGGCGCATGAAGAGAAATTGCTAAATTAACTTGAAGGTTTTCTCCAGAAAATTTTTCTATCCCTTCGGTAATCCCAGCCGTTGAAACAGAAATGTGCCTAGCGCCAATATTGAAAACATCCTCACTATTTAAAAGCCTGATCGCTTCCATGACGTTATCGTAATTTAAAAAGGGTTCGCCCATTCCCATAAAAACAATATTGCTAATTCTGTTTCCATCTCCAGTTTTTTCTAAAAATCTTGCAAAAGTCAAAACTTGCATGACAATTTCCCAAGAAGAAAGATTCCTTTTAAAACCCATTTGACCCGTCGCGCAAAACTCGCAATTTAAGGGACAACCAACCTGACAAGAAACACAAACAGTTCGGCGATTATCTCGATGGCGCATCAAGACAGTTTCGATTTTTAAATCATCTTCAAGAGAAATAAGCGCTTTGGTGGTTTTTTCATCAACCGAGTCAAAAAATTCCGATTTGATTTCAAGCGGAAATTCTTTTGCCAATTTTTCACGAAGTGATGCTGGCAAAGCAGTTGCTTCCTGCCAATTAGAAATTAAATCAGAAAAAATCACTTTATAACATTGCGTTAAACGATACTTTGGCTGGCTATTTAAAATTTCTTCAAGTTTTTTCATATTTATATAATCTTATTCTAACAAAAAAAAGAGAGGCGCGCTACTTCGCCGCCTCTCGAACTTTTTCAACCAAGGGTTCGCCGGTGACTGGATCGAGCCGCTCCGCCAGATTGCCCTCAACGAGAGCATCGATGACATCCTGTGTGTAATCCTCGTCAATCACCAACAGAAGATCGCCTCTGAGTCTTGAGCCGATGAACCACCCGTTTGGGAAGTTCCAAATATCGCACCAGCGCATTTCCTTTCCCTGTCTGGGATTCCACCCACCGTACTGAAGATGGAAACTGGAATGTCGCTCTCTCAGAACATCATTCCACTCCTGAACGAATTCTCGTTCTGTGAGATTCGGATTGCGTGGCTTAAACAAAGCTCTCTTTCTCATCATACCCCCTGTTAGAGATTCTTGTCGAACGTAGTAAGACTAGAAGCTCTTACACCCCGCACCGTGCTATGCTCTGGTGCGGGGCTTCATTTAGTTTTCTTTATTTAAATCCCAACCTCTCTCTACTATCTATTATAGCATATTTAACATAAAAAATCAACTGTTTTCATGATTTTGTGAAAAAAGTTGACAGAAAATGTCCTATTTGTAAATTTGATGATATGCCCAAATAAATGCACCAATGCTCCAAGCGAAATCTCTTTCAGATTTGTAAAAAAGCCGCTGAATGGGCCTGCCTCTTTTATCGTAAATCTCGCAAAAACTGCCATAACCCAAAGCGATTTTTGCAATTGTTGCTAGATTTTCAATCGCTTCTTCTCTCATGCCAACTTTATTTTTTGCAATCGCATCTGCCGCTCCCAACCAGAGCCAGCATAAGCCATTATGATAATCTGACATGCCAAATAATCGCAATAAAATTGATGAGGCAACTCTTTTAGGATAGTTAGGAACATTGGTCAGGCTGGGAACATAGCGATTGATGCCAAAATTTTCAAGAGTGATTTCTATTTGTCTTGATTGTTCCGGATTGGCAATACCCCAAATAATTGCCAAGACATTGCCATCGGTTGAAAAATGATTGTAGCGTTTTTTGCTTATCCAATCAATGAAATAGTGAGAATTCCAGAAAAGCTTGAGAATATATTTTTTTAGATTGTCAGCTTTTTTTTCGTAATAACTGCTTTTTTTGTAATTTCCCAGAAGAAGAAACATTTCGGAAAGGCATTTAAGGGCATGGCAATAGCAAATGTTGGTGTAGAGAACTTTGCCGCTTTTTTTTATATTGTCAGCCCAAGTTGAGTAATAATCCTCTTCGATGAGCGGGTCGGTGTCGGCGTTTTGGGTCATATACCAACGAATGCTTTTTTCCAACTTTTCAATGTTTTCTCTTAAGAAGCTGATTTTTCTAGTTTTGCGCAAATATTCTCTGAATAAAATAACGATTAAAGAATTTTGGTCGGTGGGACTTTTGTCAAATCTTTTATCTTCTTTATAATGGGGCTTGCTTTTACCTAAGACGTTAAAACCAAGAGCGCGGATTGCTAAAAACAATCTTGAATCGCCAATGCGGAAAGGTAAAAGCCCGTTGGATTTTTGATAGCTAAGGTAATGTTCAAGAGTTTTTTTGACAATTTCATCGTCGCCGATTTCTAGCGCCCCAAAACAAGCAAAAACATTGTCTCTCGCCCAATAATCAATAAAATGATTTCTGCCAGTTATAATCCCTTCGCCAGTATAAAGTTTGCGAAGGCTTTGAACTGCTAGTTCGTAAGCTTTTTTTATTGTTTCTCGTTGAGTCATAATTATATTATACAAAATGATTGGTCATTTGTCTTGAGTATAATTGGCGCAAAAAAAACGACCTAGTGGCCGCAAAGAGTTTTGTGTTATAAGTTCGTAAATTATACTTCGATCTTTGAGAAAAGATAAGCACCCAAAACAAGAATCAATCCTGTAAGAATGCTTAAGACGAGAAAGTCAGTAGCTAAGCCGAATTGTGAAACGCCGATAAGAGTACCGCGTAATCCATCAACACCGTAAGTCAAAGGATCAATTTTAGCAATTATTTCCAACGCTTTTGGCGCTCCTTGAAGAGGGAAAAGCGCGCCTGAAAGGAAAAAGAGGGGCATGACGAGAAAATTCATAATGAGTTGGAAACCTTGCATATCTTTTAGGATTGAAGCGATTGCCGTGCCGATCGCGGTAAAAAGAAGAGCGATTAAAAATGTGAAAACGATTGCCAATGGAAGAAGAAGCAAATTTTGCGGCCTAAATCCAATCAAGAAAGCAAGAAAGAGGATAATAAGACCTTGAAGAAGAGCGACAGTTGCTCCGCCTAATGTGCGTCCGATCATGATTTTAAGACGCGATGTTGGAGCAACGAGAGTTTCTTTCAAAAATCCGAATTGCCGATCCCAGATGATTTCGATGCCAGAAAAAAGCGCAGTAAAAATAATGCCCATCGCAATCACTCCCGGAGCGAGAAATTGAATATAATTACCTCCGCCGGCTTTCTCGTACATTTGATTCATGCCAAAACCAAGCGCTACCAAAAAAAGAATTGGCTGTCCTAAAGATCCAATGATTCGCGCCTTGGATCGGAAATATCTTTTTAATTGTCTAAGCCAGAGAATATAAATCGTGTTCATGGTGTTTTATTAACGGCTTCGGTGCATTGCCCTCATTGCCCTTAAATTATCCATAAATCCTGCTTCTTCATCGCGGATAGTACTACCTGTCAATGCTAAGAAAGCATCTTCAAGCGATGATGTTTTGGTTTTTTCTTTTAGTTCTTTCGATGTTCCCTCGGCAATAATTTTGCCATGATCAATAATAGCAATTTTTTGCGCTACCCTTTCCGCTTCTTCCATGTAATGTGTTGTGAAGAAAATTGTCATTTGCTCGCTTTTGCTTAATTCTTTTATATAATTCCAAATGTGATTGCGGGTTTGCGGATCTAGTCCCAATGTCGGTTCGTCCAAAAAGAGAATTTTGGGATGATGGATTAATCCTCGCGCTACTTCAAGCCTTCGCTTCATACCTCCGGAAAATTTCTTAACAAGATCGTTTCTGCGATCCCAAAGTTCAACGAACTTTAAGAGATGCTCAATGCGCTCACGACGAATCTTCTTGGGAACTCGATAAAGAACGCCATGAAATTCCATATTTTCGTAGGCAGTTAATTCATCATCCAAACTCGGATCCTGAAAAACAATTCCGAAAGATGCTCTGACTTCATATTTTTCTCTGATCGGATCAAAACCGTTCAAGCTGATTTTTCCAGTTGTTGGATGAAGAAGAGTGGTAAGAATTTTTATTGTCGTGGTTTTACCGGCGCCATTGGGTCCTAGAAAAGCAAAAATTTCTCCCTTTTTGACGGAGAATGATATGTCGTCAACGGCCGTAAATTTATCGAATTTTTTAGTTAAATTTGAAACCTGAATCATAGTCATTACATTTTACTGGAAAGTCCGTAACTTAGCAATGCTTATAATTCAAAATGTTAGACACTCGGTGTCTAACATTTTGAAGACTTACTGTGAATATTTTTCTTTAATAACTTTACGCAAGATTATTTCGACTTTTTTAACACTTTCGTCGTCTATTATGGAAATAGGAATAATTTCTTTATTAATTTTCTTTAATTGATTAATTTTTTTGGTAATTTCTTTTTTTTCAAATAAATCAGTTTTTGTCAAGAATATGTATTCCGGTTTTTCTAAAAGCTGTTTATTATAGACACCGAGTTCATTTCTAATAACCTGATAATCTTTGAGAAGATCTGTCGATTCTGAAGATATGAAATGAAAAAGAGTTTTGGTGCGTTCAACGTGGCGCAAAAATTTTATGCCCAATCCCTTGCCATCAGACGCGCCTTCGATTAGCCCGGGAATATCCGCTAAAATCAATTCATAATAAGTGCCCAGATTTGGAGTGAGCGTAGTAAAGGGGTAATTAGCAACTTTGCTTTGGGCGTTGGTAAGTTCGTTTAAAAGACTAGATTTTCCAACGTTGGGTAATCCTATAAAACCGACATCAGCGATCAGTTTTATTTCAAGCCTTAAGATTCGTTCTTCGCCTTCGCTTCCGTCTGTCGCTTGTCTTGGTGTTGTGTTAGTTGACGAACGAAAAACAAAATTGCCATAACCGCCTAAACCACCCTTAGCGACTAATAAGCGCTGGCCAATGGAAATAATTTCTGAATCTTCTTTTGTTGAAAGATTATGGACGACAGTACCGATTGGCACTTTTAAGATTAAATCTTCTCCGGTTTCACCGTCATTCAAGCTTGATTTTCCATTTTCGCCATTTTTTGCGACTAATTCTTTTTTGTAACGAAATTGGGCGAGCGCGCTGATATCAGATACGCCTTCTAAGTAAATGTTGCCGCCATTGCCACCGTTGCCCCCAGTCGGACCTAGGCTCATTTTTGTCCTATTGAAAGCAACTACTCCTCGTCCGCCGTCACCGGCTTTTATTTTAATTGTTACATCATCAATAAACATATTGTTGTTTTTTATCTTTCTATTCTATCAGAATCTTTGAGATAAAAAAAGCTCCGAGGCACTATCTCGGAGCGAATTTCTACATAGGTACCCAATGAAGAATCTTTTTAAGCAACTGCCCAACGGTTAAATCTGGTTTAGTCCCAGTACATTCTTTGCAAATATGAGCTGTTTCTGTCCTTTCATTTGTTGCATAATCAAAAACACTAACACTAAAAGCGATGTGCTCCGACCCTCCACGCTTAGTGCAAGCATACTTCCCGCAAAGAACGCACCGAGAACAATTCTTGTCCTCTACTCCACAAAAATCGCACTCAGTAACCTCGACTTGTCTCGTCACCTTTTTCTTCGCCATAACGCCTCCTTTGGTACTGACAATATTCTAACAAAACTTAATTTTAATGTCAATTGTTTATTTAAAAAATCTTACGAAGTCGGACTTCGTAAGATTTTCTTGACAAATTATGTGTATATGATAGACTCATATCAGTTCTTAAAATATAAGGAGGAAGGGATGGAAAGTTTTTTTCCGTGCTCAATGCAAGTTGGCGACTTAGTGGTTATTAACATCGTGGGCATGACAGAATTATACATTGCAGAAATTACTCAATCTGATCCTTTAAAAATGAAAGTTGCGGAACGTGGTCCATTGGCTCGCTTACAAAGTGGTGATTTCCTAATCTTGACAGTAAACACCTTTTTACTTCAAAGAGATCTTCACGAAAATACTCGTGGTTTTTGGTCTATGAAACACAAATCGCGTATACTTTCTGGTCTTGCAAAACTTGGAGTTAAAGATGGCAAAGTGCGTAGAATCTTCCATCACTTAGTGGAAATTCGATAATCGAAACATGAATCAATCCTCTAAAGAGAAATAAGAGAAATAAAAGAAATCAAAAACCCACGCATAAGAAAGTGCGTGGATTTTTTTATCTTACAAACAATCTTACGAAGTCCGACTTCGTAAGATTTTCTTGACAAATTATGTGTATATGATAGACTCATATCAGTTCTTAAAACAAAATAAAGGAGAAAAATATGGAAAGCCAAGTTGCTTGGGATACTCTTGTAATGTGGAGCACTATTGCTGGAATAATCGGTCTTTTGGGAATTGGTTTGGTGTTTTTTTTCATCAGACCATTAGAAAAATCACGAATCTTTTGGATTATCGTAACTCTGCTATTGGGATTCAATACGATTACCTTGTGGACTCAGTATAAATCTCCCGCTGTCTCTATCTGGTTCCCATATCCTGACAGGACATTAAGTCTGTTAGGAGAGATTATCGTCCAAGGAGGATTTGCTTTCCTTTCCCTTATGAAATTTATCATTCTCGTGATAACTCCTAAAAGAAAATAAAACAAAACCCACGCATAAGAAAGTGCGTGGATTTTTTTATGTAATAAATCTAGGCTTTTCCTTTAAAATTTTCTAAATATTTATTGATTTCTTGAATTGCCCTGTCTTTTCCATAAAAACCTTTGATTTCAAGAGTTTTGCTTTTTTGAATGCCCAGTTCTTTAAAGAAATTCTCAAAAATGGTTTTGTAATCAAACGGCAAATCTTCCAAATCTTGATATTTTTTATATTTCTGATCCGCCAAGGCAACCGCAAGAATTTTATTATCTTCTTCGCCTCTGTCTAAAAGTTCTATAATTCCAATGGCTCGGCATTTAACAACTATTCCCGGTTCAATCGGATGATCAGTTAAAACAAAAGCATCGGCGTGATCGCCATCGCCGCCCAAAGTTTGAGGGATCAAGCCATAATTAAATGGAAAGCAAAAACCACCCGTAAAAACCCAATCGAGTTCCATCGCCCCAAATTCCTCATTATATTCATATTTGTTCTGATTGTTTTTGGAAATTTCAACAAGCACATTAAACTCATCAATTTTTCCAAAAGGAATGTTTTTAAGAATCATATTTTTAATTTTAATTTAATTATTTAAATCGTTATTTTTCGGTTTAGTGTCCTCCGCTCTTTTCGCTGTCATTTCTCCAAGTTCTCGAAAACTGCCCTTCCCGCAAGTTTTTTCTATTAAACGCGCAATTGGCAATAACCTGCCACTCATAGCCGCCTCTACGAATAATTTAAAAACATCTTCCCTTGAAGAAAATTCACTCTGATTTTTTTCATATAAATTATCTATTAATTCGTTTAGTTGTTTTCTTTCATTTTTATAAGAATACTCCATTATTCGAACATTTGCCCCGCCATCTTCTTGCGGTATTTCGCTTAGCGCGGCAACAGTTTTCCTCAATGACTCAATGTCTTCTCCAGTACGAGCGCCCAGCGCAGTTATCGCTTCTTCTCTTGCCTGATATTCTTCTTCTAACTCGGGAATTTTCGAAAGATATTCTTGGTCAAACCTCATTTCCAGTTCAGTCATAATCGCTTCATCAATGTCCCTAAAATAAGCTGCGTCGGCATCTCTTGAAACAATTGAAAAACCCGCTCGTCTTCCTATTAAAGATATATTTTCTGTCTCTCCATCTTCCGATTTTGCGACAAGCTGAAAATCTACCACATCCTGCCTATCCGTTCTTTGAACAGAATGAAAAGAATTTAAATGGAACATTTCGTGTGAAAGACCTTGAAGAAAATTTAGCTTATTTCCCTTCCTGTAATCTTCCACTACTATGATTCTTTGTTTTGTTAAAAAATATTGAGCGGCAATACCCTTAAACTTTTCGCCGAATATTGCAAGTTGTTCGGAATTCATTGCTGATTGATCGGGAATGTGAATATTTTTTGCCGGAACTTCAATTGCGCTCACTCCATACCGCCCTAAGAATTCTTTCATTTGCGCATTTAATCTCGATATTAGATCATCTAATTCCTGTGAGTGTTCTTTTTCTTTGAAGCTTTTTTCCTCAGCTTCAAATTTTCTTTTGAAATAATCTAAAAGTTCTTGTTCTGTCGTTGCATCAACTCCAACAACCTTTGAAATAGTTGATTCTCTTGAATCGTTATTTGGATTTAATCGTTCTTGATCCACTTTTTTAAATTAGTTAGTTGTGTTTTATTAAAATTCTTTATAAATTCTTTCTCCGTTAATTTTTCCCATATTAAGTAATACTTTTTTATCTTCATTGACATATGCAGCAAGAATTTTTCCAATAAACATAATGTGATCGCCTACTCTAACTTCTTCTTGTAATTTGCACTCAAAATTTATTGTTGCATCTTTCAATAAAGGCGATTTGATAAATTGCGCCTTTTCTGTTGCGATTTTGCTTTCTTTGAATTTATCTACATCTCTGCCCGAGACAGAGCCAAACAATATTACTTCTTTTTCTAATGATTTATTCGAAACTGCAACTACAAATTCCTTGCTACTCCTAATAAGTTCTTGGGTGTATCCTTCTTCCCACAAAGCCACTGCGTACAATTCAGATTTTTTTGAACATTTCATAGCATGACCACATATCATTCCCGATGGTTTTCCTTTTTCATCAATAGATATAACAAAAACGCATTTTTCAGGCTTAAACATATCAAACGCTTCAGAAACAGAAACTTTTTTCATATATATAATTTATCAACTAAACAAACAGCGCAGAAGTTGGACTCCTGCGCTAATTCATTTTTACTTTTTCGCTTTTGCTTTTTTGGCAGATTTTTTCGCGACCTTCTTTTCTTTTTCTTTCTTTGGTGTTTCTGGTATTACATCTTCCTGCGCATTTTTAATGGCATTTTTGAGTTCTGGTTTATTCACTTCCTTCATGATTTTCTTCTTTTCAACTACCTCAACAACTTTTACCGGTTCGCTCGGAGATAAAATCTTTAAAATTCTGTCTAATTTGCTGTTCAAGGCTGCCAGCTGATTAGTAATTTGTCCTTGCCCACCACCGCCGCCTCGATCATTCCTTCCACTGCCATCTCTCTTAAAGCAATCATTGCAATAAACTGGTTTTCCGCTTGTTGGCTGGAATGGGACTTCGCATCTCGCTCCGCAACCAGAGCAAGTCGCCGAATACATTCGTTTGTCTCTGTCACTTCTTCTGAAATCGCCCCTTCCTCCGCCACCATAAGAAGAACCTGATCCCCCGCGCCCAAAGCTTGATCCACCACCGCCAGAGTTTCTGCTCTCTCTCTTGCTTCTGAAACAATCATCGCAATAAACTGGTCTATCGCTCGACGGCTTAAAAGGAATTTCGCATTTCTTGCCGCAATCAGCGCAAACCGCCTGATGCATTCCAAAAGAATCATTATCAAAAGTTTTCTTAGTATCTTTTCTCATATTTTTAAATTATGTAAATTAATATGTTCTATTGTATCACATCTTACGAACAATTGATAGGGTTATTGACAAAATAATGCAGTTTGCTATACTTAAGACAGAATCACGATAAAAAGACACCTCTTAAGGTTCCGTCCTTCTGCGGTGTCTTTTTGTTTTTCCATACGCCAATTTCTTCTGCAAATTATCCATAAAAGCAATTTTTTCTTTTGCTTCTTTTGTGAGCAACACCGAGCAATTTCTTCGAGCCGGACTTATTACGCTTTCCAATTTTTTGTTATTGTATAAATATTTTACCAAACAGTAAAAATCGCCATCGCTTGTTATAATAACTGCTTTATCATATTTTTTATAATCAACCATCGCCTGCAAAACCAAATCGGCATCAATATTTCCTTTTACAACACCTTCTTTATTTTTTAATATTGGCTTAAAAATCAGCGCATACCCGTCATCCTTAAGAGAGCTGTACATATCCTTATTCTCTGGCATATAGCCAATAAAAAGATATGCCTTCGTTACGCCATATTTTTCTTTTAAATATACCCTAAACTTCCTAAAATCCAGCCTCCATTTCAACTTCCTGATGCCAAGATTGAGATTTTGACTATCAATAAAAGCGTAATTGTTTAATTTCTTTTGCATGTTGCCATTTTATCATTTTCTATAAATATCCGCAAAATTCTGCCTATATTTCAAGCCGGCCCGCCTGACGATAAGCCGAAATGAGCCATAGAGTCTATGGCTCAAATGGAAGAAATGAGCCATAGCGTGAGCCATAAGATGTGAGCTTGCCATTCCGAAGTTTTAACGTAGGATGGCCATCGAATTCGTTTGAAATTGTCCTTAATTCCTATTTATCATTAAATCATTTGGATTTGATTTGATATTTGAAATTTGTTATTTGAGATTTTTCATAATTCCAACTTCTAGCTTCTAAATTCCGAGTGTGAGCCATAGAATTATAATATAAAAAAAGACCCCGACAGACTGTTCTGCCGGGGCGATCCAAGCTATCCTCCTATCGGACAGCTCGGAATCACTGCTTCGTTTCCCTCCTCAGGAAACTTCTCTTCGATCAGCCTCTCGTCTGCCTCGAGGCCATTCCAATAATCCTCTTGGAATCTTGTTTTGCTCTCGGTTTCTCTCTTCGTCGCCCTTTCTTCCAGCTCCGCCACCGTCACCATGAATCGGGAAGCGTTCTTCCTGACCCACTCACGGAACGGTTTCGCGTGAACCGTCACGCGCGGATCATCCAAGAGATCTTCCAAATCCCCAAAGTCGGGGACTTCGATGAATCCCGCCTTTTGCTTCATGTAGAGATCACAGAGGCGCTCGATGTCGCAAGTCGGTCGCGGAAGATGCATGGGAAGCGTCGCCATGACCACAGCGATCATATAGCCCAGGTTGCCGGTCCAAACACCTCTTCCTTTCTTCTCGTAGAATGTGTCCCATTCGTAGCCCAGATTCCGGAAATAGTTCTCCGGAAGTCCGACGGGAAGCGTCTGGCGCTCAAGCACTTCGACAACGAATCCGTTGTCGCAAGATTCAAGCTTGCCAGTCTCGAGACCGCGAAGGCGAAGTACTGGCCGCTGGCGCGTCTTCCCCTTGTCGACGGCACCATACCGACGGACGACTTCAAGAACCTTGAAAGGCTCATGATCTGCTATCCCAAATGTGCCGCTCAGCCTCACAACGAAGCCGGGCGCCACATAGACGCAACTTCCTGAATACTTCGCCGTTCTTTTTTTCCTCCTCACGTTTCCTCCTTGTTGGTTGAGTACTTTTGAATGAAAACCCTAACTCTCTCTTTCACTATCCATTATACCACATTCCAATCCAAAAATCAAGTGTTTGTTAAACTTTCTTAACGAATTGATTGAGTTTTAGAAAGTTTTACATCCTTCCGAAGCTCCGGCTAGTTGGAGCGTAGGAGGATTACATTAACAATAAAAAAAAAGACCCGGCGTCTGTGCCGAGTCTTGATTTGCTTGAAAACTATTTCGCTTTCTTTTCGGAAGGTAATGGCCTAAATAACATAGCAAACTTAGAATTGATGTAAATGCGTCTTCCTTGATCATCTTCTAAGACTAAAACCAGTATTTCAGAAGACTTGCCAAGTGCTTTTAGAGCCATGCTTCTAACGCTAAAGAGACTAAGACGATCATGTGCCACTAACCTAACTTGTCGAATAACTCGTCTGTACCGAATAACAACATCGAATTTTTCACCCTTCATGTACCTAAATATGACGTTATCCTTATCAACTGGGATACCAAACACATTAGAACCTTGTATGCTTCTTCCTAATATCTTTCTTCCTTCAGCTAAAGCAACAATGCTAAGTTTTCCCAAATCTTTTTTCTCAATGACTTCGTCGAACTGAGTCAATCCGAACCACTTCACTCCTCGCGCCATACAGCCCTCCCTTAGAGATTTTTAGCGAACTTTTGTGAGCTTAAAAGCTCTTAGGTCCTGAGCAAAGTCGAAGGACTTCCTCCTTCCCTTATCCTACTATTTTTCCAAAAAAAGTCAAGAATAGAATAAAATATGTTGGAGGTCTCACCTCCAACATATATTGACTAGGCTTAGTATTGATGCTTTTTTCTATCGCGCCATTCAATTATGGGCTCTATGATTCTGCACCAAATTAAAGAAAGAACTACTAAGAGAATTGAAAGTGACAACGCAGAAAACAATACGAGGTCATTCACTATTCCAAGGCTAGGACAAGGCGCAATAGCGCCAACCAATCTTAAGATAACATAAAACATCCATCCCAATACATAAAGACCAAGTGCTAACTGTAGCCACATGACAAAAACCATCTCGAACATTCTATCATCCTCCTTTAGATTTCTTTGTCGAACTCGATGAGACTTAAGAAATCTTAAGTCCCGCCGAAGCCCTGTCTGCCGATAGGCAGGCATTGCGAAGGCGGACCCTGCTCCCCCCAAAGCCCAATCTTCTCCCGCCTGCCTGCCGGTAGGCAGGGCCTATCGGGACTTCTTCCTTTCTAAATCCTACCATCCAATATCATAAATGTCAACAAAAATATGTGGGAGGCTGAGCCTCCCACATATGTCCTTGACTTTTTGCAATAATTTGTTAGGATAAAAACAGTTCTTAAAAAATAAATAAAAATACAGTCCCGGCAAACCGGGACCTAAGAGCTTTTAAACTCACTAAAGTTCGTTAAAAATCTCTAAGGGAGGATAAATGAGAAAACCGTACATTGGGATCACGGGCATCACAAAACCAAGCGAAGTGAGGGCTGCGCTGAGCGTATTGCCAGAAAACGGTAATCGCAAATTGATGGTCGGCGTGCTTGTTACATGGAAATCAATCCGTGGCATTAATACAAAACCCCAATGGGCAAAGCAAATGCCAGATCCGCCAGTAATGAATCCTATTTTTCTAGCCGACAAACGAGTAGTAAATCTTGTTCATTTCAGCACCGAAGAAGGTCGAGAAGATTCAGTTCTCGCTGATTTACTTGGTATTGGAGGACTTGCCGGATCAAATTTTGGTGGTTTCCAGCTCAATCTTGCATGGCCAGATATTCGAATGATGAAACAGTATCGAGAATACGTTGGATTTGTTCCACGAATTGTGTTGCAGATTGGACAAAAAGCTATTGAAACCGCTGGCGGGCCACAGGGCATCGTAGAAAGGCTTAGTCCTTACATTGACGCTAATCTCATTAATGATATTTTGCTCGATCCAAGTGGCGGTCTCGGTAAGCCCTTTGACACTGAACGAGCGCGTGAAATCCTTCGTGAGATCAAAAGGCAAAACTGGCATATTGGTCTTGGCGTCGCTGGCGGACTAGGACCTGATTCCCTTGGTCTTGTCCAACCACTTGTCGAAGAATTCCCTGAGTTGAGCATTGATGCTCAGGGACGCCTTCGCAATGCCGAATATGATCTCGACATAGAAGCAACGAAAACCTACGTTATTAGAGCTTCTCAAATGTTCTCTCAAGCTCTTACTAGTACTTAGAAATATAGAAAATCACTCCCGCATAAAGTTGCGGGAGATTTTTTTAATTTACGGAGGTCCGTCCTCCGTAAATTTTGTATAAATATACAAAAAAGTCCCAAGTCTGCCTCTATTGTTTCAGATATCACTCCGTACTAGCAAAAATACCCATTAGTATGTCCTTAATTACAGCGCCTTCTCCCAAGCTATCTCCAATTTTTCTAATTATAAGAGCAGTAGTTTGATAGGATCCGAAAGGAGGGTATAACAATGGATCTAAAATAAAAAGAGACGACCCATCGCTTAAAGATAAATTATGTCCTGTTGCTATTTTAAAATTTATTGTCGTAGCAATTTTTCCAATGACCACAGAAAGAATAGGGGTAGCGATAAAAAACATTAAAAGAAAAACTGCAATTGCTTTTTTGAGATTGAATAATTTCATAAAGCGATTGATTAAAAAGAAAAATAAGCATGACACAAGGATTAGTGGTATTGAAGAAAGAAGAACTGTGGCGGAAGAATGATTAAAGATAAAATTTATATCTGTTGGATAGATTAAAACGAAAAGAAAATATAATGCCTCATATAAAAAGAAAAATATTGCTATCTTTTTAAAAAGAATTGTTTTGTCAAATCGTTTCGATATTTTAAAAAATACCAATAATTTCAGCGCTATCAAAATCAGAATTGCTATTGCAACTATAAGAAAAAAAAGGAAATGGAAAAAACTATTATTCGTTAAAAACATATTTTTAAATTACCAAGTTAATATTCTATTTTACCACAAAAAAATATTATAAAAATAAAAAGTGCGAAGAACGAACCTCCGCACATTAATTTTTAATAATAATCTCTTTTACGCTTTTTCTTATAGTGTTGAGGTCAGACCTCAACAGCCAAATTTATCGAAGTCCGACTTCGATAAATTTTTACTTCGATAAATTTTTAAACTGGCTTGTATCCTAAAATATCTTTAGCTTTAGTAAGATCAACATTTTCTGATTCATCGGTAATCGTAAACGCCTCGTACCATAATTTTTTATCGGTCGTAATCGCTTCTTCAAGAGCCTGCAAAGCATTCCCCATTTTTAATTTAATTCCATCAATTCCCCAACTTTCGCCCTTTTTCCCTCCAATCGGACCTAATCTTAAAATTATCACTTCTATTTTCTTTCTTAACCCATAATTGGCAAGAATTTGTTCGGCAATAACTTTGCTCGTTGAATAGGCAACATCGCAATCTCGGCAATTTAAATCCTCAGCTTTAAGATGTTGAGTGATGATAGAATTTGATTCTTTAATCGGCTTTATATAAGGCACGCCTCTTTCTAGTCCATAATAACCGGTTGAGCTGGCATAAACCATTCTTCTTATATTATTTTCAATCGCAGCGTTTACAACATTAAAAGTGCCTTGGCAATTAACTTTAAAATAATCGGAAAATGTTTTGGTTTCGTCAGGTCCGCGAATAGCAGCCAAATGAACTACAATATCGCAACCTTTCATCGCTTCTTTTAATTTTTCATAATCCAAAATGTCTTGTCTCAAAGCCAAGTCATATTCAATGATTTCGTGCTTCTCGCCTAAATAATTAATTAATTCGCTTCCGATATAACCGGAACTGCCGGTAATAAATATTTTCATAAATTTTTAATAATAACTTCTTTTACGCTTTTTCTTGGCGAGGATTTAGGTTCTTCGGCCGGATAGCCCGTGATAATCACAAATGGCAAAACATAGTTTTGAGGAATTTCCAAGATTTCTTTTATTTTCTTTCGATCTACGAGTCCAATATAACAAGTTCCCAATCCCAATTCTGTCGCCATTAAAACCAAATTTTGCGTGGCGATAGCCACATCTCTGATTGCCCCCACATCTCCCAAAACTTCTTCATCAAAACTGCCATAATTTTTCTCTAATCTTTCTTTGGGAAACACGCTCGCATCGCCAAGACAAACAATAATTAACGGTGCTTCATAAACAAACGCTTGCCTGAAAATGTTATTTTCCTTGAGTAATTCTTTTGTTTTGTCGTCTTCGATTAAAATAAATCTGGAAGGTTGGGCATTGCAAGCTGACGGTGCCAACCGAGCAGCATCAATCAATTCATTAATCAAATCTTTCGGAACTTTCTCATCCGCTTTAAATTTCCTAACACTCCTCCTCTTTTCAATAATGTTTTTTAGAGTCATAAACTTGAATCCTAAAACAATGGCATAAAATTATTAGTTACATTGCCATGACCTTCATTAATTCCTCTAATACTTTTTTGTATTTTAACAAAACCTCCCTGTGCAGCGCTGACCAGTTATTTTCTTTATAATACTTAAACAATAAGACTTCTTTTTTAAGAATCTTATTAATTTCAAGATTAGTTTTTTTACCAGGATGAGCGAATTTTGAAACAATGCAATTTATGTTTCTGAGACCAAAAATATCTTGGTCAATATTTAAGCCTTTTTCTTTAAGCATAAAATGAAATTTGTTTATGTTTCCACTAAATTTCTCTATGTTGGGCAATATTTCTTTGCCCCTTTCTTCAGAAATTTTTAATTCTGTAATTTGCTTATCAAAATCATTAAGAAAAGATCGTAATACAATACAACAACCAACGAATTCATTTTTGGTCTTTGCCGGTTTCACTTGTTGATAAATTTCTTCTGATTGTGAGAAAAAAGAGAACCCAAATCTCTCGTCAGCAATACTAGTTTTATTTATGTTTAATCTTAATTTTCCTATATCGTGAAGCACGTCTGCGGTTTCGTACTGCCTCTTTATTTCCTCTTGTTCTTTCATCTCTTCAGATTGTTTTTCTTTTTTTATTCTAGATTGTTCATTCTGTAATATTTCTTTAGCTCTTTCAGATCCGATTTCGAGTATTTTCTGATGAAGTTTGGGTACAATTCCTCCGTGCCAGGTAGAAATTTGTTCTACAAAAATATTTTCCGTTTTCTTTCCCTTAATAGAATCGTATTTATCGTAATAAAAATTAATATATTCTTTTGGTTTTAACTTTAAAAGTTCTTCGAGCGCTGTTTTCCTTGCATCAATTTCTTGTTCTTCATCCTCAAAACATTCCCGTAAAAATAATTCCAGATTACTCGTCTCTTTGTCTGCTTTTTTGAGATAAGCAGAATATGTTTCTATGTCATATCCTCGAATATCTTTTGAGTTCATGTCTGCACGAAATAAGTTTTTTACCTTGACGACAATCTCTGACTCAAAATATCCGATATCAATAAAATAGTCCACCATCATAGAAATATCGGCTGATCTGCTGGTTTTATGCGCTATTTCTTTCAATATTTCGATAGCATCGCTAGTTTTAAAGCTTGTAAGGTCAGACACGAAATAATGAGAAATCGTAGTATTCTGGAATTTTTTGTAGGCTTCGTATATCTGTCTTGGGAATATATTATCGCCAATCTCAACCATTTCATCAGAAAGACGGATTGCCCTTTTCCAATCGCTAGTTGCATAAAGATCAGCTATTAATTTTGCATTGTAGTTAGATGACATTTTTTTCCTTTTCTAAGATTCTATTATAAATTTCTATTTATATCCTTAATCAAATCTTTAATAAGTTCTTTTATTTGATCTCTTGATTTTCGGGTGAATTCAAGAGATTGGCCCTTTGGATCTATAACATGCCATTTTATAACTTTCGGATTTCCAATTAAATAATCAGGAATCGGATCTCTTTCGTCCACAGTAAAAATTATTTTATCTGCGCTATCGGCCATTTCTTTTGTCAGTTGTTTGCGAATATTCTTTGAAATATCCAAACCATCTTCTTTCATTACCTCAAACACATTTTTAACATCTGCTGTAATTTTTCCGATTGGCTGTTCTGGTCCGCTAAGTTTTGTTCCCGCAGAAATAGCTTCAATTTCGCCATTAGTTTCTTTATTAAAAAGCGCTTCCGCTATTTGGCTTCTTCCAACATTTCCTCTACAAACAAATAATATTTTCATAATTCTTTTATTTTCCTTAAAATCTTCACGCCAGTTATGTAAAATCTGAGGCTTAGCCTCCGATTTCTTTATTATCGTAATCGCTTTCTTGAAATTGGAAATTTAAAATTTTCTCCTGAAACTATTTTTTTGCCAGTTTTTTGCTCCAATTCCAAGCGCGCATTTTTGGCAACGCGACCACCCTTCTTAGCTGGTATTTTATTCTCTTCCAGTCCCCTAGTTTCCATGGTTTCCGCAATCTGACGAGTAGAAAGTTCCGCCAATGCCGTAAATACCAATTCCGCATCTGTCATATGATCGCGCAAATTTTCTGTCTTTAATCTTTTTAAATTTTTATGTTCTTTTACCGACAAATCACTCCATTCCTCGTGAATAATATTGGTTAAAATCGCATATTCGTCCTGTTTCTTAACTTCGTTGTCTTTCCAATAATCCGTCAGCTTATTTCTGATTTCTTGTCCCATCATTCTTTGCTGAATCCATTTTTGACTTCGTCCCATTCTTTGCCAATAATTTCGACTGCGATTAAGCGCCCTTTCCGGATCGTTTATTTCTTCGATTCTTTCATAACCAACTCGTGCTAACCAAAGCTTAAATGGTTCGGCTTTGGGTGATGGAATTGACTGAATAATTCTAAACATTGTTTCTGTATCAGCAGAGTCGGTCAGATAAAACTTACCATCAACGGCTTGCATTTTCAGTTGGTTACATTTTGTAACCACCTCACTTCCTTCATGTTTTAAGCGGTTTTTGAGTACTTTCCAATAATTTCTTGGGTTTTTGCTCGCGTTTAACGCATCAACAATATCCACTACCGAAAAATACCAAAGTTCTTTTTTTTCATCCCAAATTCGCCTAATTTTCTTGCCTTCAAAAATCGCTATTTGTTTTTTATTATTTTTTGCCATATTTTTCTTAATGTAACGGAAGTCCGACTTCCGTAAATATATCAATTTATACTTTTATTCCTAACATCTTAAGTACCAACAAAACAATCATTAAAATCATAATTACCAATATCAGATAATTAGTATATTTTTTATTAATCTTTAATAATACTTTCTTCCCAATGTAAGTTGCGATTATTATAAACGGTAACAAATATATCAATATTGATAAATCTACTAGCCTCACCTGATTGGTAAATAGCCTAACGATAGTTGCTATAAGAAAGTTAGCGGTACCAATAAAAGCAGTCGTGCCTTGAACATCAATAATCGTCAGCTTTTCTGAATATAAGTATCCATTTCTTAAATCAGAGCCGGCAAGCCCAAATCCTTGAAGAAAGCCAGAAAATAATCCAACAATCCAGAATGTCAATTTGTGTATTTTCTTTTCTTTTATATTTTTATTGATAATCTCGCGTATTTTTTTATAAACAAAATACACAAGAAACAGCAAGATAATTATCAAGAGTACATTCGTATTTATTTCAACTAGTGATAGTGCTCCGAAAATCGCCCCCAGAACAGATATCGGCAATAAACTCTTTATATATTTCCATTGAATATGTTTCCTAAAAACGAATATCCTTACAATTCCACTTAAAACAAAATAAAAAGATGCCAAGCCAATTGCGTTGTGCGGATCAGTTATTATAGCAAGCAATGGTGTAGTCGTCGCAGAGCCAGAAATCGGTATAATAACATTGACAAAGGTTAGTGCCGCTAAGACTATGAAAATTAAAATCTTCTCCATAAAATTTTAAACTTTCTTAATTTTTTCAACAATTTCAGGAAATTCGGATTGATTAATCGGAACTTTTTTTCTTCTTACTAAAAGAAGTATGAACATTCCTCCATTTACCATAGTAAGCATAGAAACAAATGCTAGAGTCAATAAATTATATTGTTCTAAGGCAAGAATTATCAAAATATCGCCAATAGCCCAAGTTCCCCAAGCAAAAATCGTTTCAATCCAAGGATTTTTATATGACTTTCTGAATGTTGGGACATATCCAATTATTCTAATGCCAGTCACTAAAAAAATAGATAATACTGGTAAATCCAATAACCACCAAATAAAGATAGCACCAAGAGCAATAGCAAGAAAGGCGATGTCTATGCGAGCTATGTCTTTTTTCCCATTACGAAGAGATAAAAAGAATACTAATATTACAAAAAAAGTTCCAATCGTTAAAGCTATCGCCCCTGTTCCTCCTTTTCCATACCAAATGCCGGCAGTTGCCGTTCCTTGAGTAATAGAAGAAATCAACCATGTAAATATATGTGGTCGCGTCTTTTTTTTAATTACATCAGAGATGTACGGAAGGAAAGCTACAATTCCTATTACAGATGAGAGAATTGAAAGAGCGATTTTTATGTTCATTTTTAAACTATTTCTTTAATTTTCCCAACAACTTCAGGAAATTCGGGTTGATCAAAATGGCCTCGATCTTCAAAAATCATAGTTTCTGCCATGGGCAGATCTTTTTTGTATTTTTCAAAATCTTTAAACGAAACAACTTTGTCATCTTTGCTGTGAATGAGAAAAACCTTGCCTCCCTGTTTTTCTAACTTTTCCAAACTTTGAGGCAGAGAAAAATCGCCCAAAGAATATCCCGATACCTCATTGTCATAGCACGCCGAGACAAGAAAAGTTGCTAATATTTTTTTAGGAAAATCATTTTCAGAAAGATATTTTGCCACAAAAGTTCCGCCCAACGAATGTCCCACTAAAATCAAATTATCAGATAAATAGGGGAAATATTTTTCAAATATAATCTTCCATTCTTTATATTTGGCGTTCATGGAATTGGGCATTTTAGGAGAAATCACGTCAAAATTTTCGCCTAATTTTTCTGCCAGCGTCTCTTTCCATCTCTTTATCTTTGATTTTTCAAGATTAATTTCGTAATCATTTAAAAAAACAAGATACTCTTCGTAAGTATCAAAAGTATCTCCGCCATGAATAACTAAAACTTGTTTTTTCATAGGGTGTTTAGATCTCAATATTGATTGAAATTGGCAAATGATCAGAACTTTTTGAATCTTCAACTTTAAATGAATTTGTTTTTACGTCTTTGCTAGTAAAAATATAGTCTAAGCGTATATCTATTGTCTGAGGATTACATCTTAAACAACCTTCTGGATATACACTCCACGTAGGAAGCGATAAAGGATCAGTGTCAATTAAAACATTCTGCATGCTTTTTATCGCTGTACTATCCGGCGCCGCATTAAAGTCACCTATTACAACAAGATTGTCTTGAGGAAGCACCTTGATAAGATTTTTGACTTGCTCGTTCTGTTCTTCAGATTCCTGTTGATGAGTATGAATTAAATGAGTACTGAATACATGTAACACTTTATTTTTAATTTGAATATCGGCTCTCGCTGCAGCACGACCATCAACTTCAGATAATATGTATGTTTCGGCATTGATTATTTTATATTTGCTAAAAACCGCTGGTCCATCATTCCATATTTTTCCGCCCCAAGTTTTCTTAATAGGAGCAAAAACATGTTGATAGCCCAAACTTTCTAGATAATCAATAATATTTCTTTCAGGAATATCTGCTTGTACTTCTTGAAGACCAATAATATCAGCATTACACGTTTTGAGAAAATCTTTAACTTGATTGAATTTTCCCTCAATCCAAATATTCCAAGACAAAATCTTAATTTGCATATAAGTTATTTTGATTCCTTCTTTTTGCTAAAAACGAAAATGTAGAGAATTTCAAGCAAACCCAGTGTGTTAATTAAAAGCAACGCAACGAACCACCATTTTTCATTTCGACGCGCTGCTTTCCACAAAGCCGCTCCTTTCCAAGGAATAATCCACAGTGCTAATAATATCATTATCCACCAATTATTTGTCATAAATTGTTCCATAGTAGTAATTTGCTATTTAAATATACTGCGAGAGTTGGTAAATGTTAGAAACGCAATTCTGCAGAGTCTATACCCCCCAACTATTAATATCATACCCCGATCCTGCCATTAACAAAAGTCTTCACGCCAAATTTTTTAGTGTTCTAAAAATTTCACGGCATACATAAAGATAATTCCAAGTAGGAATATGCCAAAAGACATAATTGACTTTTTAATATTGCTCTCTTTTCTTATTTCTGGCATTAAATCAGAAGCGGCGATATAGATAAACCCGCCTGCGGCGATTGGTAAAAGATATGGCATTACGCCCTCAATATAAAAAGAAGCGAAATACCCGACAACACCGCCCAAGATAACCGTTGTCGCAACAATGTAGTTTAATACTAATGCTTTTACCTTATTGAATCCTGCGTGTATGAGAACGCCGAAATCGCCAATTTCCTGCGGTATTTCGTGCAAAGCCATGGCAAGCGTTGTTATTATCCCTAATTTGAAATCAACCATAAAAACACTTGCTATTACCAATCCGTCAATGAAATTATGCAGAGAGTCTCCCACTAAATTCATATAACCGAATGTGTGAACTTCGCAGTTTTCTTTATGGCAATGACGCCAGTGAAATAGCTTCTCTATCAAAAAGAAAAGGATAAAAGCTAATAATACGACAAAGAATAGTTTTTCTGCCTCCATGCCCTCGGCGGCTTCTGGTAATAAATGTAAGAAAGCGCCACCTATCAATGCCCCCGCAGACAAAGAAACCAAAAACATTGTTATTTTAGAAAGCGTCTCTTTATTAAAAAACAAAAACAAAACGGCCAACCAAACGCATATGCTTATCAAGAAACAAGCTATCAGAATATTTAATAGAATCATATTATTTTTTCACTCCCTGGCATTTTTGGCATAAGCCATAAAACTCAAGCGAGTGGCTAATTATTTTAAACTTATTTTGTTTCTCAATTTGTTTTTCTTGGCTTTCTAGTTCTTTGCCGAGTTCAACGCATTTAATATTTCTACATTTTAAACAAACTGCGTGATGGTGATGGTTGGAAATAATTTCGTATCTTTTAACTCCATCGTCAAGTTGAAATTCCTCTATTATATTTTCATTCCTCATAAACTCTAATTCTCTATACACGGTTGTTTTATTAGCACTTATATTCTTTTGCTTCAATTGTTTTTGTATATCCTGACAAGAAAGAGGTGTTTTGGATTTTTTATAGAATAAATCTAAGATAGCTTCACGTGTGCTTGTGAGGCGGAAGCCGTCTTTTTTAAATCTGTCTAATATCTCATTTTTATTTTTCATATTATCATATATTAACGCAACAGGGTTGCATTTGTCAAATATTTAAAACGGCTTGCGCCGAATAATATCAAACGCAAGCCGTTCACTACTCTATTTATTAAATAATTTTAAGGCTAACCCAATTTTTTCAAAGCCTCGGCAAATTCTTCATCGGTTGCCATTTCTCCCTTCAAAATCTCGCAATTCTTGCCTTGCCAATATGGCAGCCCGCTCATGTTCTTTCTGGTTACTTTTTCCGCCATTTTTCGGTCGCCCCCAATTTGGCTTATAAAAAATTTAACACCGCCCTCAAAAATCTCTTCGCAAGATTTGACACCACCATCGGAATTAACACAAAAGTGGCAAAAATTAGAATTTTCATCACCACCAGCGAAATCTTCTTTTTTAGTTAATGGCATTCCACATGCCTGACAAAATTTTTGCATAATTTTAGATAATTAATTTTTAATAATTTATGATCTTTTTTGAATAATCAAATAAACAGCAAAATAGACAACCAGAGATGCAAAAAATATTATTCCGATAAGCCCCAATTCATGGTCAACAATATAGTTATATACCGTAGCGAGAAATAGCAATGTGATAGTGATTGCCCAAGATATGGCGGTAGTTTTTAAGTTTTCAATTTTCCAATTTATATTCATAAAATTATAAAATTTCTCCCAAAAAATTTAAGTAATAACCGCCTTCGCAACTTGCCACCCATCTGCCAAATGGCGCCCACATCACATTATAGTCGCAAATCAGCTCTCCAGTATATTTATCTATTGTTCTATCTATTTCAACTCTTTCTTTAAATACTTTATCGTGCAGATTTTGATTGTTTAGCCAAGGCGCCCATGCCGCTATAACGATTAGGGCAATAATTCCCACAATGATAATTTTTTTATTTTTTGTCATATGTTTCTAATTATTCTGTTGCTATTGGAATTTTACCGCATTTTGATTCTACATTTCTAACTACGGTAATTATATCATCAATCTGCGGTTCGGTGGCAATCAATTTATTACCGTTTTTTAGAGTCAGAGTCACAATCAAGCTATGTTTTTGAAAAGCTTTTCTAACCTCGCAGTTATTAACGGCCAATAACGCTTGCTCCCAGGTGCTATTTGTCTCCTGAACAAATATTCTTCCGTCGATTGTTTGGCACTGGGCTGGATTGGATTTTAATATCGAAAACCCTGCCATGACACAAGAATCAAAATCGGTAATCTGTTTTAGAAGCTCATCGCATTTTTCTTTATCTTCTGAATAACTCGATACTAAACATTTGAAGAGCTGGCTTGCCAGAGTATTTTCGTTTAAAGTCGAATCCCATTTAATAGTTTGAACTATACGATCCACCGTTGCGTCAAGATCAAAAGCTTCTCGTTCGCTCGTGCAGGCCCGACTCTGCTCCTCATCGTAATTGACGCAATTAGGATAGCGCAAAACAAAACTAACTAAAACCAGCTTCCCTCTTAAGGGAGTCGTGTAAACGTAGGAAGAATAAACGCTCCCAGTAGCTCCTTCGTTTTTAACGTTAACGCAATAAATTCTGTTATCGACCAACCTCTGGCTGGTTATTTCAAGCATACTGCTTTTCTCTTGAGGCGTTTCTACGCAGGAAAAATTACCTGATTCAACCTTTATGGTTGGTGGCCACCCTGCAACGCTAATATATTTTGCCAATAATTCTTTGGGGTATTGATACGTTATTCCGTTGTCATTGGTGATTGTCACCCATAGATTATTATCGGAACCATTGCTGTTTTCGGTAATAGTCCAAAGCGAATAATAACGGCCGTAATATTTGTGAGTAGCAACTGCGCTTTGTCCTGTCGGAGATTTGAAAAAATAACCTGATCCCATTTGTTCTGTAAATTCATACCCCTTTGTTTTCATAAAATTATGTATCATCATCCCGTTCTTACTTTCGGTCATGAATTTATTATCCGAACCAGACAATTGGACTATGTCCGCATCACTAAATTTTAATTGAATAATCCCTTTGATTTCTGACCAAGGATTGCCCTCCTGAAAAATAACGGGAGAATACATAAATGCAAAAATTCCAATCACTAAAATAACAAGGGTAATGACAAGCAAAAACTTTTTATTTTTTGATGAGTGTTCAAAAATCATATTTTTATTTTATTCCAATTTTCCAAATAACTATCCACTGCGTTAATAAATATTCCTGGTTTTGCCAAATGAATATCGTGTATGACATTTACTTTTACCACCTGGATATTTTTTACGATTGAACGAATTTTTTCAACATCTTTATCATCCAGCGCCCCGAGCAATCCCCATGTCTCATGCCTTGACCAGTATGCATGTATCAATAAAACAGGGCACTGAATTTTTTTCAGTGTTTCTTCTGGATCGAACCCCGCGCTTAACCTTCCGTCAATCGTTGCTTTTGAGAAATCAACATCGTATTCGCTTATGAATTTTAGACCTGCCCTTTCATCAAATCTTGCATTAAGCAAATCATACGGCTTAGATGGTCTAATTTTTTTATTAATTTCAAGGCTAATCGCCCTATAACTTGCTATAAAAGAAGGCATCATTAAGAGCTTTTCTTTGCCTTTTATGGGAATCCCCTGTTTGGCAAAAAATCCTTTTATATCTCTCTTCGGCTTATCAAGCGTTTCAATCGCGGTTTGAAAAAGACGATACATAAATTTTTCTTCTTTAATCCTTGGGTACATCGAAGAAAATAACGGCGGATCTTCTGATATAGCGGCAGACACATATTGTGGCGCATTAGCAGCAAGCCAAAGGGAAAGAACCGCTCCAGAAGAAAGTCCCGAAACAATCGCGGGCTTCTTAACAACTTTTTCTAAAAAAAGCTTTAAATCTCCTCCGCAGATATTGTAAGAATATCTTCCCGGGGTTCTTGTGGATTTTCCGTGACCCCTGAGATCAATAACGAAGACATGATATTTTTTTGAAAAATGCGGCATTATCGGTATATACCCCTGCCAAAATTCCATTTGCCCGGGAATGAACAATAATGGCGGACCATTGTCTGAGCCCTCAACATAGTTCAAAACCACATCGCCAGTATCAAACTTTTTTTCAGTAAATCCTTCGGGAATAGTTTCAACGGAAAGCCTAAAAGGATCAAAAGTTTTCGCAAGCAAGAAAATTATTACTCCCAAAAATATCCAAAATCCAGGCACATGATAAACCACCACAGCTAAAATCGCCAATATCCCTAAAACGCCATAAAGAATGATCTTATTCATATTTTTTATACCCATCTATCAAATATAAAATTCCTGGAATGATAGGCACAGCTAAATTGATGCTAAGATTTGCTTCTGTCAAAAGTCCGACAATAAAACCGATTGCAATCGCGATAATGATAAGCCAGCCTGCAACTTTCGGATATTTCCAACCTAAAGCCAAGCCGATAAAAACCAACGGCATCATAGATAAGGCAACATTCTCCCACAGAGAATAATTCGGCTTAGCAAACGGCAAGGGATTGCCGTAGCCAAAATAAAACGGTAAAGCGAACACCAAAATACACAATGCGATTATTCGAGCGAACCATTTGATTGTTTTCATAAATTTTTATTTTTAATAATAACTTTTTGGGAAAGTCCTGGCTCAATTATTGAATCGGGCATATAGGTAACTTTATAAAGATTAAATAAATTATTGGCCCTATATGATGCCTCCTGGTCAGATAGCTCCTCACCAAATCTCTTTTTATAAAGCTCTTTAAATTCTTTTATTGCTTCTTCTGGTAAACTCATATTAATTTACAAGAAAGTCACAGAACCGCAGATAGCGTCTAAATAACTTTAAACACATCTCACGATTTCCTATAACTTCATAGCTTTTCATCACATTAGTAAATCCGCCATGACCCGTCGTTTTGTCGAATAAATAATCCATCATTTCTTCCCTTGTTCTTATGTTCTCTAGTGCTATAGCAAGTCCAAAATGGAAATATTTTGAATTAGATGTTAGCCAATCTGTGTGGGGAAAACTATTATTCCTTAGTAACTCAATAAATGGTTTAATATTTTTATTTACAGCATAAGTCTTCTCAACTAATAATCTCCATGATTCTGGCTTGGTCAGCGTAATGCCATTGTTATAATCATTAAGTTTTTTATACAGAGCAGCTATCTTCTGTTTTGTTTTCGCTTTTTTAAATTCACCAACAAAATCAATTTCCGAAATCTTTATGTCTCGATGATAGTCATCCTTCTCATCAAAAGTTACATTGGCTTCTTTGTTATATTTTTTACATAACTCTACGAAAACCAGTTTAATTTCTTTAAAGTCGATATCTCTTAGGTAATAATCAAGCCCTTCTTTTTTCATTTCTTCAACCTGTTGATATGCATTTTCAAATGCTTTTTTTCTCTCTTCGTCAGCATAAAAATCACTTTGGGCAATGACTAAATAAATCTTAAATTTCTGCTCGAAGTAATCAGCGGATGGTTTATTATCGTATCTGTAATCCATACCATACTCTTTCATCCCATCTTCAATCTCATCAAAGGGCAAACCACGTTTTATCTTCCCTTCAAGGATGGATGAAATCGCTCTATTAGAAAAATTCCTCCCGCCCTTCTTTTTCTTTAAATCATTTTTCAGTTCAACGGCAAGTTCAATATCGTATTTAGATGCCAAATCAATAACATTATAGGGTCCGTGCCACGTATGATCGCCATCTGTAATCTCACTAACACGAAAAGTAAGTTCGTAAATTCTTTTCGTATATTCCCTGAGCTCCTCTCGCGAAGCCCAATTATTTCTCCATAAAATCTCTAGCGCTTCTACTAGTAGATAACTCACTATAATATCTTTATGCCATCCATGTCTTACCATCCCCTCATTGATGCCCTTAGCAATATAGGCCACCGCTTTTTGCTTATCTACCTGTGCAAAAAATGAAGCAAGATCAAAGCAGTGGCTTACGTATGAAGGAAAATCGTCATCCCAATTTTTTAATTGATTTTCAAAGGTTTGTAGTTCGCTCCTGTTTATTAGTTGTACAAATAGCTTTCGATTCAAATTAAGCAATTCCAAACTAAAACTGAACGGTACTAGATTATTTTCTTTTGTGATTAAACTATTTTTTATACTTGTCAGCTTTTGTAAACCTTCTAAAGAATTCGAAAAAATATGTGCCCAAAGAAAAGACATATCAACGCTGAGATATTTGCCGCCATAAGTTCCTTCAGTATAAAAATCAACAAATCGAATATAATCACGCGCAATAGCCTCGATTTTCTTCTTACCACTAAGTAAATCAATATAATCCTTAAATAATGCAGCATAAAGGCCGAGTTCATTATAATATTTAAAGGGATGTCCTTTTTGTGGCTTTAGATACTCTTCAAATGTATTTCTGCTTAAAATAAAAGAAACAATTGCATAATCAGTGTGGGTCTTATACATATGCCAATCCACCTGACGTTTATCCCGTAGTGTCTTCAATTCATCTTCTAAAAACTTCTTGTTTTCATTAGTCAGTTCCAAGCCGAATAAATATTTAGAGAATAAGAGCTTAACATTTTGAATGTTTAAATTACCAATTCTTGTTTTTATTTTTGAGGATAAATTCTTATCTGTTATTAGAGCTGGCAAATTTCTATCAGAAACCATTATATCCAATAACATTAAAACTTCT